>NZ_JAUXYO010000161.1 GCF_030694325.1 Allobosea sp.
CGCCGGCGGGCTCGTCGAGCTTGATCCCGAGCTGGAGCCGCGTCGTCTCGGGCACGAAGGCGATGTTGACGTCGAACTGGCCGCCGGCATCGAGGCGGCGCGCCGCGAGCTTGAGGTCGAGCCCCTCGCTCGGCGGGCCCAGCGTCGCCGACCCGGTGGCGCCGAGCCGGGCCGCCACGCCGATCACCGGCTCGCCCAGCACGAGTTCGTTGAGCTGGAAGGCGCGGACGATGACCTTGAGCGGCAGTTCCGGCAGGATCGGCTGATCGGGCGGAGGCGCGGCGCCCGCCGGCTGAGGCGCCTGGCGGCGCAACAGTTCGAGCCGGCCGATCTCGAGCCGGTCGACGTCGAGGCGGCGCAGCAGCAGCGCGCTGCGCGTCCAGATCAGGCGGACGCGGTCGAGCCGCAGCCAGGGACCGTCCCGGTCCGAGAGCACGATGTCGCGGATCTCGACATCCGAGGAGAGCGCGCCGTTGACCGCGCCGATCGAGACCTGGCTGGTGTCGCTGGAGAGCGCCTTCGAAATCAGGTCGGCGACGACGCCGCGATCGGTCTGAGCGTTCTGGGCGAAACCGCCGAAGGGCGCGAAAGCGGAGAGGCCGGCGAGCAGCAGCAAGGCCGGCAGGGCCAGGCGGAGCGTCAGCGGCCGCAGCGATGTGAAAATGCGGCGCATCAGAAGGACTGCCCGATGCTGACATAAAGCGCGACGGGCTTGTCGCCCTTGCGCGGATTGAGCGGCGCGGCGACGTCGACGCGGATCGGCCCGATGGCTGTATAGTAGCGCAGGCCCAGCCCTGCGGCCATCTGCAGGCGCTGCTTGAAGTCGGGCACGCTGCCCTCGAAGGCGGTGCCGGCATCGAAGAAGGGCACCACGCCGATCGTGTCGGTGACCTTGATGCGCGCCTCCAGCGAGGCCTCGAACAGGCTGCGGCCGCCGGTCAGGCGATTGAGCGGCCCGAGCGGCGAGAGGGTGCGATAGGCATAGCCGCGCACCGAGCCGCCGCCGCCGGCATAGAAGCGCCGCGTCGCCGGGATCTCATCGAGATCGGCGCCGGAAATCGAGCCCAACCCGACGCGCCCGGCGAGGACATAGCGGGCATCCTCGTCGAGCGCATAAAAGGCGGCGAGCGAGGCCTTGCTCTGGACGATCCCCACGGTCGAGCCGAGGAAGGTCGGATAGGGCGCGACGGAGGCAGTGGCGCGGATGCCGCGCGTGGCGTCGAGCAGGCTGTCGGTCGAATCGTATTTCACCGAAAGCGGAATGCCGACCAGAGTGTAATCGACCTGGCCGAGCACGTCCGAGGTCTGGCCGCGCTCGACCTCGATGCCGGCCTGAACCGAGAAGGTGTCGCTGAAGCGGCGCTGGATCGCGGTGGTGACGTTGCCGTAGCGGGCGGTGTAGCCGCCGAAGCGGTTGGTGCCGATGCGCTGGCGCGTCGCGACGCCATCGAGCAGCCAGTCAAAGCGGCTGCCGCCGAGTGCCGGCTTGAGGAAGCTGAAGGAGAAGCGGCCGCCGAGATCGGAGCGCTCGAAATCCTCGAACTTGGTGATTTTGGTGCCGTCGATGCGGGGCGCGAGGAAGACGTCGGCCTCCAGGCGCAAGCGCTCGGCGCCGCCGAACAGGTTGCGGTGTTCCCAATAGGTCTTCACCGCCGGGCCGTCGATGGTGGAATAGCGCGCCGAGAAGCCGAGCAGGCGCTTGGGGCGCTCGGTCACCTCGACGAAGATCGGCAGGTTGCCGGCGCCGTCCAGGCTCTCGGCCTCGCGGATCCGCACCGAGCCGACGGCGGGCACCGTCGCGACCGATTTGCGGGTGTCGGTGAGCGCCTTGGGCGAATAGGGATCACCCGGTTCGAGATAGATGAAGGAGCGGATGACGGCAGGCGGGATGTCCCCGGTTTCCGTCACCGAGACCGTGCCGAAGCCGGCGATCGGACCGGGCTCGACCACATAGGTGATGTCCATCACGCGCGCGGCATGGTCGACGACCGGGCGCAGCTCGACGACCTTGGCGAGCGGCCGCGACTGGGCGCGCAGATGATCGACCAGCGCTGCCCGCGCCGCCCGCAGCGAGGCGGAGGTCGCGGGGTCGCCCGGCTTGAGCCGGCTGACCTTGAGCGGATCGGAAATGGCGGGCGCGCCTGACGCGCCACGCTCGGCGACATCGACTTGGCGCAGCGCGAAGACGGGGCCCGGCCTGATCGTCGCGGTGATCGGCACAGGCTCGCGGTTGCGATGCGATTCGAGCGCGCGGATCAGCCTCGCATCGGGCTCGGCGCCGACGCGCAGCGCGACGCCGTCGACCACGAGCGCGACCTCGGCGTTGAAATAGCCCTGCGACCAGAGCGCATCGACCAGGGGATTGAGATCGGCGGCCATGCGCCGCGCCAGCGTCTCGCCATCAGGCGGCGCGTCCTGGCGCAGGCGGTAGAGGAGCGAGGCATCCTGCAGCGTGCGTGTCAGCGCCTTCGCGTCATCGGCCTCGCCGAGGTCGAAATCGAGCCGGTAGGGCAGCGTCGCAGCCGAGGCCGCGGGCGGCTCTTCCTTCTTGGTGAACAGCCCGAACAGATCCAGCGACGACAGGTCGAAAGCCTGCACCGGCGCGGGCCGCAGACCGGCCATCAGGGCGAGCGCACAGCTTCCGCTCAGCGCAACCGCGCTGCCCGCTCTCCTCCAGGACCGCATCCGACCTCCAAGCAACCCCCCGCACGACGCAACAGAAACACCCTACCGATGTTCCGCGCTCAACCATAGGCAAAGATGGCTAGCACGGGCAAATGCGGCGGATTTGATCGTCTTGGCTAACGAAGCGTTAGCGAAATGCCGCCCAGCGGGGCGAGCTTCGTGACGATCTCGCCCTTGCCCGGCGACAGCACGCCGCCGCAAAGGCTGCCGGTGGTGACGATCTGGCCGGCGCGCAGACCGCCCATCAGCTCGTCCTTGCGGTTGGCCCAGGCGAGGAAGGGCGCCACCGGATCGCCGTTGGAATGCACCGCCGGCCGGTCATAGATCGTGACGCCGTTGAGAGCGATGAAGCAGTTCAGCTCCGCGACCTCGTCGAGCACCTTCATGTCGAGTTCCTGGCCGAGATAATAGCCGCCATGGCCGAGCGCGTCGGCCAGCCAGAGCGCAAAGGGCACGCCCTGCCAGTTGGCCAGCCGGCTCTCGACGATCTCGATGCCGAGATAGGCCTTGTCGCAATGCTCCAGCAGTTCGGCCCGCGAATAGGGCTCACTCAGCCGCATCGGAACGTCTCTGGCCAGCCGCAGCGCGATCTCGATCTCGACGCGCAGTTCGGCTCCGATCGCGCCGTCATAGACGTCACCGGGGGCGAGCCAGGGGCCGGGCATCAGGCCGGCGACGGGCGTGCCGTCCTCGGCGATGGCGACCTTCCAGCCGGCTTGCGCATGGCCGAGCGCCCTGGCGATGTCGGCCTGCACGCCCAGCCCTTCGAGGAAGGAGGCGGGAACCGGCTGCTCGGTCATCTCGATCAGGGCCTTGTCGCGGCGGGCGGCGACCAGCGCATCGCGCAGGGTCTCGTTCGTGGTGGGCATCGGCGTCTCGTCCCTGTCCTATCGTCCCGGCTGGCCGGTGTTCGGGGCGCACCCTGCACGAGCGACGCGCGCGAGGCCACCCCTGCGGCCATGGGGAACCGCTGCGGCGCAGGCGGGTTGACCTCATATCCACAGACCCCGGAAAGGCAGTGCGCCGCGATGAAACGGCTTCTCCCGATCGTGACCGCGACCCTGATCTCGTCGATCAGTGCCGGCGCCCAGACCGCATTGCCGCCGCAGGATTTCGTCCACAAGGCCGCGGTCTCGACGATGTTCGCGGTCGAATCGGCGACGCTCGCTTTGCACAAGACGAGCTCGCCCGAGATCAAGAGCTTCGCCCACCGGCTCGCCAATGATCGCGGCACCACCGGCAGCAGCCTCAGGCAGATCATCGCCAAGCGCTCCGACATCGCGCTGCCGGAGCGCCCCGATGGGCGCCAGCTCGATCTGCTGCGCGACCTCGCGGCACTCCAGGGGCCGGAATTCGACCGCGCCTATGTCGCGGCGCAGCGGCAGGCGCAGGAGGAGAGCCTCGCGGTCATCGCGGCCTATGCGGAGACGGGTTCGGATCCCGAGCTGAAGGCTTTCGCCGAGAAGACGCTGCCGGTCCTGCAGAAGCTCGACGCCGAGGCCAGGGCTCTGCCCAAGCCGCAATAGCCGTCTCCGGCCGCCTTCCCCTGCCCCGTTGGCTTGACAGCCGGGCGGCGCTCCCCTCCGCTCGGTGTCAAAAGACGCTCAGGGGACGAAGAAGGCCATGCTCACCTTGCGGCAGATCGAGGTGATCCGCGCCATCATGATCACCGGCACGATCAGCGGCGCGGCCAAGCTGCTCGCGGTGTCGGCGCCGGGCATCAGCCGGCTGATGAAGCACACCGAAAAGACGCTGCGGCTGAAGCTGTTCGAGCGCCGGCACGGGCGCTATGTGCCGACGCCGGAGGCCAACGACATCTTCGAGCAGATCAACGGCGTCTACAAAAAGGTCGACGACCTCCATTACACGCTGGCGCGGATCGAGCGCGGCGGCGGCATCGAATTGCGCATCGGCTCGGTGCCGAGCATCTGCCATGTGATGGTGCCGCGCGCGATCGAGAAGCTGAAGCGCAAGCACCCCGATCTCCGGCTCGACATCAACATCCTCAAGATCGAGGAGGCGCTCGATTACCTCCTGCTCGGGCGCGGCGAAATCGCGGCGATGAGCTACAAGCTCGACCATCCCGGCATCGACTTCGTGCCGCTGTCGATGGGCGAGCTGCTCTGCATCGTGCCCGAGGGCCATGAGCTGGCGACGCAGACCGTCATCTCGGCGTCGGACATCGTGCGCCACCCGCTGATCGGCATCGACCCCAACGACCCCTATGGCCGGATCATGGCCGAGATCTTCAGCCGCCAGGGCCTCGCCTACGACATCGTCATCAAGGCGCGCTTCGGCACGACCGTCTGCTCGCTGGTGCGGGCGGGGCTCGGCATCGCCGTGATCGACCAGTTCACCGTGGCGCATGGCTCGATGCAGGGCATCGCCACCATCCCGATCGCGGAGCCGACGCAGTTCCAGACCTATGTCGCGATCAAGAACGACAAGGCGCCGTCCGTCTATGCCGAGACCTTCGTGACGCTGCTGCGGCAGGAGATGGATGCGGTGGTGAGGCGGCGTGCCCCAGAGGTCCGCGGCCGGCTGGCAGGATAACATCAGGTTAGGTTATGCGATCAAATTGGTCATCGCGTTAGCGAGGACGATCGGCTTATCTGATGGCGGCAACGCCTGCTAAGACGATGGGCGAGCCACACAGGGACGAGACGATGCCGGACATTGCCATCGCCAACCGGACGAAGCGCGTGCTGCTGGGCCTGATCGGCACGCCGATCGCCCACTCCGCCGCGCCCGCGATGCATGAGGCCGCCGCACGCGCGGCCGGTTTCGAGCTGCATTACCATCTGATCGAGGTCGCCGGCGCAGGCCAAGCCGATCTCACGGCGATGCTCGACGGCGTGCGGCGCATGGGATTTTCGGGCGTCAACGTCACCTACCCTTACAAGGAAGCGGTGGTCCCGCTGCTCGACGCGCTCTCTCCCGAAGCGCGCGCGATGGGGGCCGTCAACACGGTCGTGGCACGCGACGGCGTGCTGACCGGCCACAACACCGACGCGACCGGCTTCGCCACCGCCTATCGTGCGCTCGGCCGTGCCGATGGCGACGCTCCGGTCGCGATCATCGGCACAGGCGGGGTGGGCAAGGCGATCGGCTTCGCGCTGGCGGGCGGCGGCGTCACCCATCTGCGGCTCTACGACAGCGACCGCGCCAAGGCGCAGGCTTTAGCCGAGCAAATCGGCGAGCGCGCGCGAGTCGAGATCTGCAGCAGCGTCGAAGCCGCTGTGTCGGGGGCGGCCGGGCTCGTCAACGGCACGCCGGTCGGCATGCTGCCGAACCGCGACAGCCCCATCCCGGCCGATCTCATCCGAAAGTCGCAGTGGGTCGCGGACGCGGTCTATCATCCGCTCTGGACACCGCTGCTCAAAGCCGCGCAGAAGGCGGGCGCCATGGTGATGACGGGGCGCGAGCTCAGCATCAATCAGGCCGTCGACGCCTTCGCACTGTTCACCGGGGTTCAGGCCCCGGAGGGCGCGATCGCCGACGCCTTCGACCGATCGCTCGCCGCGCAGGAGGCCAAGCACCGCGCAGCCTGAGATCACGCCACGTCAAACACGGCCCGAGGGCCGCCCAAGAAGATCAAGAAGACCAAACCAAAGCTGGAGGAGACAACAATGAAGACCCCATGGATCATTGCCGCGGCCGTGACGGCCGGGCTGGCTGCGCCCGCGCTGGCGCAGGAGAAGGTGAAGCTCGTCAACGTCGTCGAATTGTCGGGCGCAGGCGCCACCGCCGGCACCAACTGGAAGAACGGCATCGACCTCGCCGTCGCCGACATCAACGCCAAGGGTGGCATTCTCGGCCGGCAGATCGAGATCGTGCATTACGACACGCAGACCAACCCCGGAAACACCCGCGCCGCTGTGCAGCGCGCCATCGACGAAGGCACCTATGCGGTGCTCGGCCCGGTCTTCTCCGGCCCGATCGGCGCCTCCATGCAGATCGCCCAGCGCGCCGAGATCGCGCAGATCGTCGGTGGCGAGGCGGCCGGCCTGACCAAGCAGGGCAACCAGTATCTGTTCCGCACCTCGCTCAGCCAGGCGGCTGCGATGCCGAAGATCGCCAAGTACCTCAAGGACACCGTGAAGGCCGGCTCGGTCGCCGTCGTCTGGGTCAACAACGACTTCGGCAAGGGCGGGCGCGACGCGATCATCCCCGAGCTCGAGAAGGTCGGCATCAAGGTCGCGGCCGACGTATCGACCGAGCAGGGCCAGGCCGATTTCGCCGCCGACGCGATCAAGATCCGTAACGCCAATGCCGACGCGGTCTTCGTCTATCTGAACGAGGAGGAGAGCGCCCGCTTCCTGCGTGCCGCCAAGCAGCAGGGCATCACCAAGCCGATGGTCGGCGAGACGACGCTGCTCGGCGCCAAGGTGATCGAGCTCGCCGGCGACGCCGCCAACGGCGTGCGCGGCCATGTCGGCCTGTCGATCGACGCGCCGATCCCGGCCTTCCAGGAGTTCGGCAAGAAGTTCCAGGCGAAGTACAACCAGCCTTCCGACCATAACGGGCTGAAGGGCTACATGGCCGTCCACATGATCAAATGGGCGACCGAAAAGCAGAAGAAATTCGACAAGAAGGGCGTCGCCGACACGCTGCGCGGCGCGACGATCAAGCCCTCCGACGAGCCCGGCATCCTGATCGAGACCACGATCGAGGCCAATGGCGACCTCGACCGCGAGAGCTTCCTCGCCGAGGTCCAGAACGGCAAGCAGGTGATCACGGCGACGCTGCCGAAGATCAAGCCGTAAGTCGCGGGACCACGACCGAGACCCCTCCCCCTCGTGGGGAGGGGAAGGGTCGAGCCAAGCAAGGTGATTTTGCTCGGAAAGACGGCGTCATCCTGGACAAGCCGCGAAGCGGCGCAGCTCCGGGATCCATCATAGGGCTCCGACGATGCCCTATGATGGATCCCGGGACGACCTTCGGTCGCCCAGGATGACGGCGGAGGGGTGAGCGACATCATCGCGCTTCAAACAGCCTAATCGAGCGAGGCACACCCATGGCCGAATTCATCGCCTATCTCATCGCCGGCATCGCCACGGGCGCGATCTATGCGCTGGCTGCGATCGGCTTCACGCTGGTCTGGCAGACCTCGCAGACGATCAACTTCGCCCAGGGCGAGTTCGTCATGCTTCCGGCGGTGCTGGTGCTGCTCGCGATCAAGCTGTTTGGCGCGCCGGTCTGGCTGGGCGCGCTGATCGGCATCGCCGCCTTCATCCTGATCTTCGGCGTCGGCTTCAAGCTCACCGTCGTCGATCCGATGATCAAGCACGGCGTGCTGCCGCTCGCCATCGCCACCATGGCGCTGTCGATCATCATGAAGGAGGGCGCCAAGGACGGCTTCTCGGCCGAGGCGCAGAATTTCCCCTCCTTCGTGCCGACGCAGACGATCGAGGTCTTCGGCGCCGCGATCTCGCTGCAGCATCTGGCGATCATCGCCTGCGCCTTCGCCGTCATCGGGCTGCTGCAATGGTTCGTCGGCGGCACGCGGCTCGGCCGGCAGATGCAGGCGACCGCGCAGAACCCCACCGTGGCGCGCATCCTCGGCATTCCGGTCGAGCGGATGGTGCTGCTGACCTTCGTGATCAACGCGGCTCTCGCCGTCGTCGCCTCGGTGCTGATCTCGCCGATCTATCTGGCGAAGTTCTCGAATGGCGAGGTCATCGGCCTGTTCGCCTTCATTGCCGCCATCGTCGGCGGCTTCAACCAGGTCCGCGGCGCGCTGGTCGGCGGGCTGATCGTCGGCATCGTCGACTCGATGGCGGCGGCCTATGTCTCGAGCTCCTACCGCCTGGCCGTGCCGCTCGTCCTGCTCGTCGTGATCATCCTGCTCAAGCCGGAAGGCCTGATGGGTCGCAAAGAGGAGCGCCGCGTATGACCGTGCAAGCGACCCGACCCGCCGCGGGCAGCGGCCTCGCCTCCTCCCCTCGCCTCGCGCGACTGCCGCTTGGCGGCACGATCGACGGCACCTTCCTGACGCTGCTGGCGGGCGCCGTGATCCTCTGGTTCGCGCCGGTCGGCATGGGCCGCTACGGCACCTATGTGCTCTCGCTCTGGCTGGTGATGAGCATTGCCGTGATGGGGCTGAACCTGACGCTGGGCTATGCCGGGCTGAAATCGCTGGCGCAGGCCGCCTTCATGGGGCTGGGCGCCTACACCACCGCGATCCTGACGACGAAGTACGGCGTCTCCTGGTATGCCGCCTTCGGGCTCTCGGGGCTGCTGACCTTCGCTGTCGGCATCGTGCTGGGCTTCCCGGCGCTGCGGGTGAAGGCGCATTACCTCGCCTTCGTGACGCTCGCCTTCTCGACGCTGGTCTGGCTGGCCTTACGCAACGAGCAATGGCTGACCGGCGGCGTCTTCGGCATCTCCAACATCAACCGGCCGGATTTCTTCGGCATCAAGCTGTTCGGCGCGCTGGAATTCCACCGCTTCGTCGTCGTGGTGACGCTCATCCTGGCGGTCGCGCTCTGGTGGCTGATCCGCTCACCCTGGGGCCGCGCTTTCACGGCGCTGCGCGAGAACCCGATCCGCGCCGCGAGCCTGGGGATCGACACCCGCGCCTATACGCTGCTCGCCTTCGCCATCGGCTCTGCCTATGCGGGTTTCGCCGGCGCGCTCTATGCGCCGCTGGTCGAGTTCATCGACCCCTCGCCCTTCTCGCTGTCGCAGAGCTTCTTCCTGCTGCTGATGGTGGTGGCGGGCGGCTCGGGCTATCTGCTCGGGCCCTTTGTGGGGGCGCTGCTGGGCGTCGTGCTGCCGGAATGGCTGCGTTTCGCCGGCTCGCTCTACCTGATCATCTTCGCGGCCATCGTCATGCTGCTGCTGATCGCCTGCCCGCAGGGGGTGAGCGGGCTGATGGAGCGGGCCTGGGCAAAACTCACCGGCAAGCGGGGAGACGGCCGATGAACACGGTTCTCGAAGTCGACAATCTCCACAAGGCGTTCGGCGGTATCAAGGCGGTGAACGGCGTCTCCTTCTCGGTGCAGGAGGGCGAGATCCTCGGCATCATCGGCCCCAATGGCTGCGGCAAGTCGACCCTGTTCAACTGCATCCTCGGCCAGCTCGAGCCGACGGAAGGGCGCGTGAAACTGGATGGCCGCGAGGTCACCCATATGCGCCCTTCCGCGCTGAACCGGCTCGGCGTCAGCCGCACCTTCCAGCTTTTGCAGGTCTTTCCCGAGCTGACCGTGCGCGAGAACCTGATCCTCGCCGGACAGGAGCATGAGGGCACGATGCTGTCGCGCCTCTTCGGCGCGCGCGATGCCGGGCTCACCGAGAAGGCCGAGCAGATGATCGGCTTCTTCAAGCTCGGCCATCTGGCCGACGCCAAGGCGGGCGGGCTCAGCTACGGCCAGCAGAAGCTGCTCGACGCGGCGATGGCCTTCATGGCCGGCCCCCGCCTCGTGCTGCTCGACGAGCCGGCCGGTGGCGTCAACCTGACCATGCTGGGCGATCTCAAGGAGCGGCTGCGGGCGATCAACGCCGAGCAGGGTGCGACCTTCGTCGTGATCGAGCACAACATGGATTTCGTGATGAGCCTGTGCTCGCGCGTCATCGTGCTGGCGGAAGGGCGGGTGCTGGCGGAAGGCACGCCGGTCGAGGTCCGCGCCAACCCGGCCGTGATCGACGCGTATCTGGGGCATTAGCGATGAAGGCCGCGACGACCGCAACTCCCCTCCCCCGGGTGGGGTGGGGGTGGGGGTGGGGGGCGCCCCGCCTGGTGAGCGGTCTTTGGATCGAACGCGCCGGCGGAGGATCTTTGCTACCTGGTGATTTACCCAGTCGATCGCCCCCCACCCCTATCCCCTCCCCACCAGGGGGAGGGGAAGCGCTTTGCCGATCTTGCTCAGTGCAGTTCGAAAGGAGGCCCGCGCCATGACCACCCCCATCCTCGAACTCGACGGCGTGGTCGGCGGCTATGGCGCCATGACCATCCTGAACGGCACGACGTTCAAGGTGCGCCGCGCCGCCATCACCACCGTGATCGGCCCGAATGGCGCCGGGAAATCGACCGTGTTCAAGGCGATCTTCGGCCTGCTCAAGCTGCGCGAGGGCGCGATCCGGCTGGAGGGCACCGACATCACCAACTGGAGCCAGCGCAAGCTGCTCGAGGCCGGCATCTGCTATGTCCCGCAGGGGCGCAACATCTTCCCCGAGCTGTCGGTGCGCCACAATCTCGAACTCGGCGCGGTCGCGGCGGGCGCGCACATCACCGACATGCCCAAGCGGATCGAGGCGGCGCTCGACCGTTTTCCGGCGCTGCGCGCCAAGGCCGATGTCCAGGCCTCGACGCTGTCGGGCGGACAGCAGAAGCAGCTCGAGATCGTCCGCGGGCTCCTGCTCGACCCCAAGCTCGTGCTGATCGACGAGCCCTCGATCGGGCTCTCGCCGATGCTGGTGCAGGAGACCTTCGCGATCCTGATGGAGCTGCGGGCCAAGGGTGTCACCATCCTGATGATCGAGCAGAACGCCCGCTCGGCGCTGGAGATCTCGGACGAAGGCCTCGTGCTCGAACTCGGCCAGACCCGGATGCAGGGCCCGGCCGCCGAGATCCTCGCCGATCCGCGCGTGGCGCAGTTGTTTTTGGGTGGCGCACTGACGGAGGCGGCGTGATGGGCGGTGCGACCACCCTTCCCTTCTCCCCTTGCGGGAGAAGGTGGCAGCGCGAAGCGCTGACGGATGAGGGGTCGGGCCAACCTTTCCGTTCTCATCGGCAAGCGCAGTGCGACCCCTCACCCCAGCCCTCTCCCGCAAGGGGAGAGGGGGCACGTCGCCGCTCTGCAAAAGGCATCCAAACATGACCACCCGCCTCAACATCGCCCTCGTCGGCGCCGGCCTGATCGGGCGGGCGCATCTGGAGCGGCTGGATGCCTCCAGCGACTGCGACTGCGCCGCGATCTGCGATCCGACCGATGCGGCGAAGGCGCTGGCCGCCGAGCGCGGCACGCCCTGGTTCGGCTCGATCACGGAGATGCTGGCGGCGATGACGCCGGACGGCGCGATCATCGCGACGCCGAACGCGCTGCATGTGCCCGGCGCGATCGAATGCCTCGAAGCCGGCGTGCCGGTGCTGATCGAGAAGCCGCTGGCGGAGAGCGTGGCTGCGGCGCAGCGGCTGGTCGCGGTGCAGAAGCGGACCGGCGTGCCGGTTCTCGGCG
This sequence comes from Allobosea sp., assembly GCF_030694325.1. Classification (GTDB taxonomy): domain Bacteria; phylum Pseudomonadota; class Alphaproteobacteria; order Rhizobiales; family Beijerinckiaceae; genus Allobosea. The sequence goes on from NZ_JAUXYO010000161.1 coordinate 11,865, forward strand.
GCCATCACCGGCGCCATAACCCGATCGTCAAGGCGGCGCGCAAGCTGGTGCGCGAGGGCGGCATCGGCCGGCTGGTCGCCGTGACCTCGCTCTTCCTGATCCGCAAGCCCGACGACTATTTCGACGTCGCCTGGCGGCGCGAGCCCGGCGGAGGGCCGGTGCTGATCAACCTGATCCACGACATCGACAACCTCCGCTTCATCTGCGGCGAGATCGAGAGCGTGCAGGCGATGACCTCGAACGCGACGCGCGGCTTTGCGGTGGAGGACACCGCCGCCCTTGTCTTCCGCTTCGAAAACGGGGCGCTCGGCACGGCGACCGTCTCCGACGTGACGCCGACGCCCTGGAGCTGGGAATTGTCCTCCGGCGAGAACAAGGCCTACCCGCAGCGCGACGGACTCTGCTACCTGATCGCGGGCAGCGAGGGCTCGCTCTCCGTGCCGGCGCTCGACCGCTGGCATTATGAGGGCCGCCAGGGCTGGTGGGAGCCGTTGCTGCGCGACAGCCTGCCGCTGACGCCGCTGGAGCCGCTGGCCGAGCAGATCCGGCATTTTGGCGCCGTCATCCGCGGCACGGAGACGCCGATCACCGATGCGGCCGATGCGGCCCGGACGCTCGCGGTGATCGAAGCGGTCGCCGAGGCGGCGCGGCGGGGCGAGCCCGTCACCATCGACCGGACGGAAGGCTGACAGCGATGACGAACCCCGCGCCGAACCCGACCTCGATCGCCACCGTCTCGCTCAGCGGCGACCTCGCGGAAAAGCTCCAGGCGATCGCGGCGGCCGGGTTCGACGCGGTCGAGGTGTTCGAGAACGATTTCCTCACCTTCGACGGGGGACCGCGCGAGGTCGGCCGCATGGTCGCCGATCTCGGCATGAGGATCTGCGCCTTCCAGCCCTTCCGCGATTTCGAGGGCATGCCGGAGCCGCTGCGGGCGCGGGGCTTTGCCCGGGCCGAGCGCAAATTCGCGATCATGAACGAGCTCGGCACCGAGCTGATGCTGATCTGCTCGAACGTGTCGCCGCAGGCGCTCGGCGGGATCGACCGCGCGGCGGCGGATTTCCACGAACTCGGCGAGCTCGCCGCGCGCTTCGGCGTGCGCGTCGGCTACGAGGCGCTGGCCTGGGGCCGGCACGTCAACGACTACCGCGACGCCTGGGAGATCGTGCGCCGGGCGGAGCATCAGCGGATCGGGCTGATCCTCGATTCCTTCCACACGTTGGCACGTCCGTCGCCGCTCTCGCCCATCGCCTCGATACCCGGTGACCGCATCTTCCTGGTCCAGCTGGCGGATGCGCCCAAGCTCGACATGGACGTCCTGAGCTGGAGCCGGCATTTCCGCTGCTTCCCCGGCCAGGGCGATCTGGCGGTGGCCGAGTTCATGCGGGCGGTGGCCCAGACCGGATATAAGGGACCGCTCTCGCACGAGATCTTCAACGACCAGTTCCGGGCCGGTTCGGCGCGCCGCCTTGCGACCGACGGCATGCGCTCGCTGATCGCGCTCGCCGACCAGGCGCAGCCGCATCTGCCGGCGCGTGCCAAGGTGCTCGATGTCGAGTTCATCGAGTTCGCGCTCGACGAGGAGACCGCGGCCGAACTCGCCAAGCTCTTGGCGGCGCTCGGCTTCCGCCATTCCGGACAACATGTCAGCAAGGCGGTCTCCCGCTGGAGCCAGGGCGGCATCAACCTGCTGCTCAACACCGAGACGGACGGCTTCGCCCAGTCGCACGCGATCATGCACGGGCCGGGCGCCTGTGCGATTGCCTTGCGCGTCGACGATGTCGAGCAGGCGATGACCCGCGCGCTGGGGCTGAAGATCCAGAGCTTCGAGCAGGCGGTCGGGCCGGGCGAGCTGCATATTCCCGCGATCCGCGGCGTCGGCGGATCGCTGATCTACTTCACCCAGCCCAGCGGCGAACTCGGCCAGATCTGGGAGCGGGATTTCGAGGCGGTTCCGCGCGTGGCCGACGTGCCCTCCCCCGACCGGCTGGCGCGGGTCGACCACATCTCGCAGTCGATGGACTATGAGGAGATGTTGTCCTGGCTCTTGTTCTACTCCTCGCTCTTCGCGCTGGAGCGGATTCCGCAACTCGCCATCGCCGACCCGGCGGGGCTGGTGGAGAGCCGGCCCCTGGTCTCGCCGGAGGGCGGGGTGCGCTTCGTGCTCAACGGCTCGCAGGCGACTCGCACCCTCTCCTCTCGCTTCGTCTCGGAGCATTTCGGCTCGGGCGTGCAGCATATCGCCTTCAGCGCGCCCGACATCTTCGCCGCGGTCCAGGCGATGCGCGAGGCGGGGCTCTCCTTCCTCGCCATCCCCGAAAACTACTACGAGGACCTCGAAGCGCGGCACGGGCTCGATCCCGGCTTCATCGACACGCTTCGCGACCACCACATCCTCTATGACCGCGATGGCGAAGCCGAGTTCCTGCAGGTCTACACCCATGTCTTCGCGCAGCGCTTCTTCTTCGAGATCGTCGAGCGGCGC
>NZ_JAUXYO010000163.1 GCF_030694325.1 Allobosea sp.
CACGCCGGGAAGGTCCTTCACGCGGCCCCCGCGGATCATGACCACCGAGTGCTCCTGGAGGTTGTGCCCCTCGCCCGGGATGTAGCCGATCACTTCGAAGCCGTTGGTCAGGCGCACCTTGGCGACCTTGCGGAGCGCCGAGTTCGGCTTCTTCGGGGTCGTCGTATAGACGCGGGTGCACACGCCACGCTTCTGCGGGCAGGACTCCAGCGCCGGAGCGGTGTTGCGCGCCTTGACCGGCGAACGCGGCTTGCGAATGAGCTGGCTGATTGTCGGCATTCTGGCCTCTCGCTCCCATTGAGCGTTTGGAAATCGCTAAAATCTCGGCCCAGACCGATCGTTGCCATGGCACAAACGAAGCCGCGCCGTCGGCTCCCCTCGGGGTGCCTCAGGCGCGTTCGCCAGCAGAGGAACACGGATTGCGCCGCGTTCATGCATCCTGCCATGTCGTCAATCGACGCTGGAATTCCGGTGGAGTTTCGGCCGCGAAATTCGCCAGCAACAAAGGCTTAAGGCGACATACGTGTCCGACAACCACCGACAGTGGCGCGCTTATGACTCGGGGATAGATTCGCGTCAAGCCCGTTTCTCGCGAAACGCGCCATGAACCAGCCCTTCGAGCGCAGTTGACGCAGGGGTTCGGGCGTCGGCGAGCTCGAGCGCGACCTCGAAATGATTTAGCCCGGCGCATTCGAGCCTGGCAAGCCGGCCCCCGCTGCGTTCCACCGCCGTCGCAAACGCGGCGCCCTGCCGCCTGAACTCGGGGCTTTCCCCCTCGCCCAGTCCGACGATCACGGGACACCGCAGGCGCTCGACATGCAGGAGCGGCGAGAGCTGCTGCTCCTCCTGCGCGTCGATGTCGATATAGAGGCGCCGCGAGCTGAGCATCACCGGCCCGAGATCATAGCTGCCGCTCAGGCAGAAGCCGCCCTTCAGGACATCGTCCGGCAGGCCGAAAGGCTCCCAATCCGTGGTCAGGAGCACAGCAGCCAGATGGGCGCCCGACGAATGCCCGGAGATCGTGATGCGATCGCGGTCTCCGCCATGGTCCGCCACATGGTTCCACACCCAGGCGACCGCCTCGCGCAGCTGCGCCACTATGTCGGGCAGCCGGACCTCGGGCAGGTTGGAGAAGCCGGGGATCACGACGAGTGCTCCGGTCGCCACCAGTGGCGGGGCGACGAAGGAGACATCCTCCTTGTCCAGCGCGCGCCAGGCGCCGCCGTGGAGATGCAGGTGAACCGGCGCCCCGGCCCCACCGGGCGGGAACAGATCCAGCCGCTGCGCGGGATGAGCCCCATAGGGAACATCGGCGTGATGCCGAAGGGCGGCACGTGCCCGGGCGCTCTCCTCGTCGTAGCGGGCGATCACCGCCGCCGCATTGGGAGCCCAGACGCGCTGATCGTAACAGCGATCGAGCTCCTCCTGCGTATAGTGGAGATAGACGGGCTTCGACACGGACTGCGACGGCATGGATCAATCGATCTTGACGCCGAGGTCACCGATCAGCTTGGCCCAGTGGGCTCGTTCGCTGTTCATCTTCTCGACGAAGGCGTCCCCGAACACGGGCTGGACTGCGACGCCCAGCTCGCGCAGTCGCTGCACGAATCCGGGCTTGCCGAGGATCTGTGCGAGTTCGCGCTCGAGCCGGGCGCGGATCGAGGCTTCGAGCCCGGCCGGCGCGAACAGTCCGATCCAGGCCGAAGCCACTACGCCCTGCGCGCCCGCCTCCGCCATCGTCGGCACGGCCGGCAGGATATCGGAGCGCGCCGGTGCGGCGATCCCCAGCGCCTTCACCGCGCCGGACTGGAGATGCACGAGAATGTCCGGCACCAGCGGGAACATCACCTGCAACTGCCCCGAGAGCAGGTCGGTGATGGCGGGCGCCTGGCCGCGATAGGGCACATGGGTCATCGGCGCGCCCGTCTGGGCCTTGAACAGCTCCGCCGCGAGATGGGTCGGCGAGCCGATGCCGGACGATCCGAAGCTCAGCGCATCGGGACGGGCCTTGGCATAGGCCACCAGTTCGGCGACGGAGTTGACCGGGAGGTCCTTGTTGACGACGACGAGGTTGGGTGACTCCCAGACCAGCCCGATCGGCGTGAAGTCCTTGACCGGGTCGAAGCCGGACCGGCGATAGAGGCTGCCATTGATCGTCTGCGTGCCGTTCGTGCCGACGAACAGCGTGTACCCGTCCGGCGCAGAGCGCGCCGCATCGGTCGCGGCCAGATTGCCTCCGGCACCGAGCTTGTTCTCGACCACGGTGCCCTGCCCCAGCGCATCGCGCAGCGCGTCGCCGATCAGGCGCGCCGAGACGTCGGCGCTGCCGCCGGCTGGAAACGGAACGACGATGCGGATGGGTCTGGCGGGCCAGGCTTGGGCCCAGGCGGCTCGTCCCAGCACCGGCGTGAGGCCGGCGCTTGCGAGAAGGGCGAGGCACTCACGGCGGTTGGGCATCGGTTCGACCTCGCTCAAGGGACAGCAGAGACGAGACTAGGGGCCGGTTCGGGCCCGGCGCTATTGCAAAACCGATGCATACCCATAACCATTCGACATGACCCTTGAGCATCGCACGATGGCAGCCTTTCTCGCGGTTGCCCGCTTTCGCAGCATAGGCAAGGCAGCCGCCTTCGTCGGCATGTCGCAGCCTGCGCTCAGCCGAAAGATCGCGGCCCTCGAAAAGCGGCTGGGCGTCCCCCTCTTCATCCGTCACGCGGGCGGCGTGGAGCCGACGCTCTACGGCCAGACCCTCCTGCCCCATGCCGAGGCGATCGCCGCGGAAGCGGGACGCGCCGTCGCCGAGATCAACGAGTTGCGCGGCGCCGGGCGGGGCCTCGCCAGCATCGGCGTCGTCCCTAGCGCGACCACGACGGTGCTCCCCTTCGCCGTCAACCGGGTGATCGGCCAGTCGCCGGGAGCGTTGATCCGCATTCGCGAGGGCACGGGCGAACAGCTGCGCGCTGCGCTCGGCCGCGGCGAGGTCGACATCGTCGTCTCCGGGCGGCTGGACGAGCCTGTCGAGCCGGGCCTGCTCGTCACCCCCTTCTACGAGGACCGGGTCGGCGTCGTCCTGTCCGCGACGCATCCGCTCCTCTCGGAGGGCCGCCCTCCGCCGATGGCCGCAGACCTGCTCGGCTATCCCTGGGCGATGGCGCCCAAAGGCAATGTAATCGCCTTCGGCTTTCGGGAGATGTTCCTGCGCCAGGGCCTCGAACCGCCGCGACCCAATGCCGAGACCAGCTCGGTCCACGTCCTCACCCGCCTCGTCGCCTCGACCGACTTCCTGACGGTCCTGCCCCATGACGTCGTCCAGCAGGAAATCCGCGCCGGGATACTCAGCTGCCTCGACGGCGAGGCCTTCGCCTGGCGTCGGAGCCTGGTGATCATCCGTCGCAGCAGCGGCGCCCTGCCACCCGTCACGGCGCTGTTCCTCACGGAGCTGCGCAGGGCGGCGTCTCTGCGCGGCTTGCCGCCGATCACGCCCGCACCATGAAAAAAGGGCCGCCCCGAAGGGCGGCCCTGATCCAGCTATCGCGCTCTCGCGCGGAGGTTACTCCGCTGCAGGCAGAGCCGCCTCGACCGCCTTGGCGGCGGTGGCCGCGGCCTTGGCCGCCGCATCCGCCTTCTGGCCGACGATGAGATCGTCACGACGCGTGGCCACCTGCTTGATGCGGGCGACCTGTGCGCCGGTGCCGGCCGGGATCAGCGAGCCGACGATGACGTTCTCCTTGAGGCCTTCCAGCGTGTCGTACTTGCCGTTGACCGCCGCCTCGGTGAGGACGCGGGTGGTCTCCTGGAACGAGGCCGCCGAGATGAACGAGCGGGTCTGCAGCGAGGCCTTGGTGATGCCGAGCAGCACGGGGACGCCGGAGGCGGGCTTCTTGCCCTCTTCCTTCATCTTCGCGTTGATCTCCTGCAGCTCGATCCGGTCGACCTGGTCGCCGGTCAGGATGTCGGTATCGCCGCCATCCGTGATCTCGACCTTCTGCAGCATCTGCCGGACGATGACCTCGATGTGCTTGTCGTTGATGCCGACGCCCTGGAGGCGATAGACCTCCTGGATCTCGTTCACCAGATAAGCCGCCAGCTCCTCGACGCCCTTGATCGCCAGGATGTCGTGCGGGGCCGGGTTGCCGTCGAGGATGTAGTCGCCCGTCTCCACGACGTCGCCGTCCTGGAGATGGATGTGCTTGCCCTTCGGGATCAGGTACTCGAGCACCTCGGAGCCGTCATGCGGGGTGAGCGTGACGCGCCGCTTGTTCTTGTAGTCCTTCCCGAAGCCGATCACGCCGGACTTCTCGGCGATGATCGCGGCATCCTTCGGACGCCTGGCCTCGAACAGCTCCGCCACCCGCGGCAGACCGCCGGTGATGTCGCGGGTCTTGGCCGAGTCGGTCGAGACACGTGCCAGCACGTCGCCCGCCTTGATCGAGGCCCCCGGCTCCACCGAGATGATGCCCTCGACCGGCAGGATGTAACGGGCTTCGCCACCGCGGGCGAGCTTCGCCACCTTGCCGTCCGGCCCATGCACGGTCAGCGCCGGGCGCAGGTCCGAGGTCCGGGCCGAGCCGCGCCAGTCGATGACGACGCGCTTGGAGATGCCGGTCGCCTCGTCGGTCGTCTCGGTGATCGACATGCCGTCGACCAGGTCCTCGAAGCCGACGGTGCCGTCGACCTCGGCCAGGATCGGGCGGGAATAGGGATCCCACTCGATCAGGCGCTGGCCGCGCTTGACCTTGTCACCCTCGTCGACCCGCAGCTTCGAGCCGAACTGGACGCGATGGACCGCCCGCTCGGCGCCGTCCGGCCCGACGATGACGATGGCGATGTTGCGCGCCATCGCGATCAGATCGCCATCCGAGTTCCGCGCCACGTTGCGGTTGCGCATCTTGACCGTGCCTTCGAAGTTCGACTCCGTGAAGGACTGGTCGGCGATGGTGGCCGCGCCGCCAATGTGGAAGGTGCGCATGGTCAGCTGCGTGCCCGGCTCGCCGATCGACTGCGCCGCGATGACGCCGACGGCTTCGCCCATGTTGACCGGCGTGCCGCGAGCGAGGTCGCGGCCATAGCAGGTCGCGCAGACGCCGTTCTTGGTCTCGCAGGTCAGCACCGAGCGGATCTTCACCTCCTGGATACCGGCGGCGTTGATCTTCTCGATATGGGCCTCGTCGATCATCGTGCCCTTCGGGACGAGGACGTTGCCGTCGATATCCGTCACGTCCTCGGCCGCCGAACGACCCAGGATGCGGATGCCGAGCGACGCCACGACCTGGCCCGCATCGATGATGGCGCGCATCTTGATGCCGTTGTCCGAGCCGCAATCCGTCTCGGAGATGATGGCATCCTGCGCCACGTCGACGAGACGGCGGGTGAGATAACCCGAATTCGCCGTCTTGAGCGCGGTGTCGGCCAGACCCTTGCGGGCGCCGTGCGTCGAGTTGAAGTACTCGAGCACGTCCAGGCCTTCCTTGAAGTTCGAGATGATCGGCGATTCGATGATCTCGCCCGACGGCTTGGCCATCAGGCCGCGCATCGCCGCGAGCTGCTTCATCTGCGCCGGCGAACCGCGCGCCCCCGAATGGCTCATCATGTAGATCGAGTTGATCGGCTTGTCGCGGCCGTGCTCGTCCTTCTTCACGGTCGAGATGCGGGCCATCATCTCCTGGGCGAGCTTGTCGGAGCACTTCGCCCAGGCGTCGACGACCTTGTTGTACTTCTCGCCCTGGGTGATCAGGCCGTCCTGGTACTGCTGCTCGTAATCCTTGGCGAGCGCGCGGGTCGTGTCGACGATCTCCCACTTGTTCTCCGGCACGACCATGTCGTCCTTGCCGAAGGAGATGCCCGCCTTGAAGGCGTGGGTGAAGCCCAGCGACATGATGCGGTCGCAGAAGATCACCGACTCCTTCTGACCGCAGCCGCGGTAGACGGCGTCGATCATCCCCTGGATTTCCTTCTTCGTCATCAGCTTGTTGGTGACGTCGAAGCTCATCGCCGCGTGCTTGGGCAGCGCGGTCGACAGGATCACGCGGCCGGGCGTGGTGTCGTAGATCTTGGTGAAGGGCTGGCCGTCGGGGCCGACGCCGGTCCAGCGGTATTTGATCTTCGAATGCAGCGTCACGACCTTCTCGTGCAGCGCGTATTCGAGCTCGCCGAAGTCACCGAAGACCTTGCCCTGGCCCGGCTCGCCGTCCGAGACGATCGACAGGTAGTACAGGCCGAGCACGATGTCCTGCGACGGCACGATGATCGGCAGGCCGTTCGCCGGGTGCAGGATGTTGTTGGTCGACATCATCAGCACGCGAGCCTCAAGCTGGGCCTCGAGCGACAGCGGAACGTGGACGGCCATCTGGTCGCCGTCGAAGTC
>NZ_JAUXYO010000164.1 GCF_030694325.1 Allobosea sp.
CCGAACACCTCGATCCCGAGACCGGCAAGATCACAACAAGCTGATCGGAAAAGAATGCGACGATACGCAAAGGGCCCCGATCGCCGCCACTGGCCTGCTTTTACTCCGCCGCGCTGGCCTGGAATCCGACCGCCGTTGACATCCGTGCGATCGCATTCGCGAACTGGCTTGCTTGAGACGCAAGCCGGCTGAGTTGAACCATCGCGCCCAAGCTCACGCAGGACGTACCCGTCCTGGCAGGGCTCGTAAGGATCGTATCCGACGGGAGATGTACTCGATCCGGCGCCTGCACATGTCGGAAAGCCCCCTCCCCGCTTCAGATGCTGCCAGAGCCGCATCACAGGCGGGACGCAGGCGGCGTACTGTGTCGGCCCTCCAGGATTGGCCAGGCACAGCAGGACCGTGCAGCCCCAATCATCGGCGCGCGCGACACTGATCGACATCCAGGCGACGCCAGCGAGAACCATCATCCGGAGCATGCCAACCCTCCCGAGATCGGTCAGGCCGCAAGCGGGAGCGGCATCTTGACCGGAAGGACCGGGCCGGTCAGTCCGCCATTGCGTCGGATCGCATCGAGCGCGCGCTCCTCGATCGGTAGCAATCCGGCAAGAGCATTCGTCGCTCCGATCCGCTGTGGCGCGCCCAGACGCTGCAGGGTCCACCCTGCCCTTCGCAAGATGCGCTCCATGCGGAGATCGGTGACCGTCGCGATCGACGACAAGCCTCGCGCGTCGCCCCATTCCAGCATCGCGGCAAAGAGCATGAATGTTGCTCGCCGCAGTCCGCCATCCGTCGTGATGTCGGTCAAATCGGTATCGATGCAAAAGCGCGAGCTTTCCGCGATGAGGTCAGAGCAAGGAGCAATTCCGCCGTCCAACAACTCCGGGAACGTGTTTGCGAGCATGTTGGGGCCCGTCGTCGGCAACATCCGCACGCAACCCAGTACAGAGCCGCGATCGGCGACGACCAGATAGGTCGCATCAAGCGTATCGTAGCGGTCCATCTCGAGATCGCCTGTGGTTGAGACCTGCCAGTCGAGTCGGTCCTTGAACACCTTTCGCCGCAGGCGATGCATGCCCATCAGCAGCGAGAGATTGGCGCCATATCCGGCGCGGCTCAGTTCGACGACCTGCATGACCAGCCTTTCGAATCGCGTTGATCTGGAGGCCAATCAAACAGAGGCAGCCGGTCGGCGAACCTGTCGGATGTGACAGGGTGTTTTCTGGATTCCCTCTAAAGTTGTGGCCGTGTTCTCGCCGCATCTTTGAAGCAGAGGCCGCTGCCATCGAGTGGAAAAGGGTCATCAGGCGCGTGAAGCAAGGCGCCGCAATCAGCCGGGGGGTAGGATGAAATCGGTAGAGATGGCGTATCAAGAACTGGTCGATGGCCTGCATTCATCGGTTGGAGAAATGGAGTTTCAGCGCGTCGGCCAACGCGTCGCCGAGAGCATGGGCTTCCGGTACTTCGCCTATCTCGGCTTTGGTGACGCCGATCCGGTTTTGATCTCGTCTTATCCCAAGCGATGGAGCGAGCATTATTTTGCCGAAGGCTACCAGGACGTTGATCCCGTCGTGGCCTTTGCCAAAGGCAAGCGCTCCACGATGCAGTGGACGCGCGAAGCCGCCCGTCAGTTTCCGCTGCGCGCCCAGAAGCGCCTCTTTGACGACGCCGACGAGTTTGGCATCCGCCATGGCGTCTCCGTCGCGATCGCTGGCGGCTTTAATCGGTTCGCCGCCTTCACCTTCGCGGTCGACGAGGTCAGTACGGCGCATGGGAAGATGGTCACGGAAGCGAACGACATCGTCCAGTTGATCGGGCTGACATTCCACGCTCACGCAGACGCGAAATTGGGAAGGCGTTGCCCGCGCCAAGAGGCTGCGCCACTGACCCAGCGCGAGCGCGAATGCCTGATATGGGCCGCTCGCGGCAAATCGATGGAGGCGACCGCGATGATCCTGGGCGTCACGCCGCGCGCGGTGAAGTTCCACCTCGACAATGCGCATCGAACCTCGGGGCCGAGACCCTGCCTCAGGCAGTGGCGATCGCGCTGAAAGCGGGATGGATCTAAACGGATCTCTTACGACAGGTGCCTAATATTGAGGCCGTTCACAGTGTCTGACAAGCTAATCTCTAGGAAATATGCCAATGAATCTCAGCTGTTCGCAATGATAACGGATCTGAACAGCTCCAATTTAGCTGCCATGTCTTTATCGGCAACGGGCTTCACGATCGTACCAAGCGATATGTGCGCATGTTTTGCCGCGATCTCTGCTTGACCGGTAACAAAAATCGAAGGGATGCCTTTGTTCAGCAACCATTCCGCCGCCTCAGGTCCCGTCGGACCATCGGCAAGGTCGATGTCGACCAATGCGCAGTCCATCACGAACTGGCCAAAAGACACCTTAAGTTCGGCGAAGCTACTCAAAGATCCCGAAAATACATGACCGAGATCCTCGATCATGGCTTCGATGTGAAAGACGATAAGTGGGTTATCCTCCAGATAGAAGACCCGCAGGGGCATAGGCTTGGTCATGGTCCCTCATGGTTTTTGCGCCAGACGGGAGAGCGGCCCGCGCACGACGAAGCGGAAACCTTCGGGATCGAAGCTGAATTCGGGCCGTTCTCCGAATACGCTCGTCAACGCCGAGCGCATATAGCGGGTTCCGTAGCCGACTCGAGCCGGCGCGACGACAGGGGGGCCGCCGCTTTCGGTCCAGTTGATCGTGAGGAGCGGATCGGGATCGGTGGACAGTTCCCATGTCAGGGTGATCTGGCCGTCTGGTCTCGACAAAGCGCCGTATTTTATCGCGTTCGTGGCGAGCTCGTGCAGACAGAGAGCTAAAGTGGTTCCCACACTGCGGGGCACTAAAATGTCAGGGCCGCTGGATTGAATGTTTGAGCGCCCCTCGACGCGGTAAGGCGCGACCGTCGCATCGATGATGTCATTCAACTGGGCTTCGTCGCCGCCAGCGTTGAAAACAACGGAATGGACGTTCGAAAGCGCCGTCAGGCGGCCGGCAAAGTCCTCAGCCAAGCCATCAACCGAATCGGCGCCACGACGCGTCATCTGGAAGATCGAAATCACGCTGGCGAGGATGTTTTTGACGCGGTGATTGAGTTCTAGCCGCAGCTCCGTTTCCCGCTCGAGATAGTCCCGGACCTCACGCTGTCGAAACCGGGTCAACAGCGCGGACTGGATGCCGCTGACCAGTTCGAGCGCAGCGACGGGGCGTTGATAAAACGTCTGGCGTGAACGGGGCCAGGCGGCGGCGAGCGCCGATTGGATCCGGGATTGAGGGGCTGCGCGATCGAGCAGGACAACAATGGGTATTTCCGACCAGTTGGGCTGGTCCTGCAGGAACTGGGAAATCGTGTTGATGGCAACGGGGTTCAGGGCCTCGTGCGTGACGACGAGAACGCCTGGGAACGCTGCGATGCGATCCGCCAGTTCGATTGCGGTCACTGCCTGAGCACGGATGCCATGCTCGCTTAGCAGCGAGGCCATGTAGGAGGCGTCTTTGCGATAGGGTGCCAGTATGAGCACCCAGTCCAGCATCCCAACACTGTTCTGCGCAGAAACGCTCACGTGTCGGGAAGCGGATTATAGGAGACGACCGAGACGCCGCCGGTTGCGATCAGAAGTTCCCGTACGTCGAGATCATGCGGCCCATGTCGCTTTTTAACGACGGTGATGCTCCGCCGGAGTTTACCCTCGTGTTCCATAATGCGAAGCAAAAGCACGGTATCTCCGAGAAAGCTGACATCGACATCGATGCCGACATTCTGTCCGAGCAGCCCGTGCTGTGCGACGATCAGCATCGTTAAAACGTCGGCACGGGCCAGATGCTTAAGCAGCGACTGGATATCCCGCACGGCCTTATCGCGATGGGGCAACGAGTTCAGATAGCCGGTGAAGCTATCGATCACCACTACGCGCGTCTTGTTCTCGGCGACGACCCGCTGAACGATCTGCCCGAACTCGCCTGGCGATATCTCATTGGGGCTGAAATCGCAGATGACGAGTTGGCCATCCTTGTAAAACTGGCGGAGGTCCATGCCCAGGCCTTCAGAGCGCCGGAAAAAGGTCTCGAGCCGCTCCTCGAACAGGAAAAGTGCAACGCTTTCACCACGCTTCAGGGCCGCAGTCGCGTAAAGCGAGGACATCGTCGATTTGCCCGTGCCGGACTGACCGATGACGAGCGTGATCGTTCCCGATTCCTGTCCGCCGCCGAACATCTCATCGAGCGCCTCGACCCCGGATTTGATTAACTGAGGCTTGACGACTTCAACGGCAGATCCCGGCACAATCCTGGGAAACACGACAACGCCGTGCCCCTCGCGAATGGCCATGTCATGGTAGCCGTCCGCAATGGCCACGCCCCGCATCTTACTGACTTCGATGCGCCGGCGCACCGCTCCATACTCTTCAAGCGATTTGTCGAAACGGATCACGCCGTGCGCGATACCCTCGATTTCCTCACCGCTTCGATCGCCGCCGTTGGTTTGAGTATCGAGCAGCAGGGCGATGATGCCCTTCTTCGCCAGGAACGCCTTGAAGCCTATGAGTTCCCTTCGGAAACGGGGAGTGTCGCCGGTGATGAGCCGGATCTCGAGCAACGAGTCATACACGAGCCTGTGCGGCTTATGCTCTTCGATTGCGCGCTCGATCGCCATGCGCGTTTCGTCCAGCCGCAGCTCAGCCGTCTGGAAAATCGTCTGGTCCGCGGTGCCGTTAACCGCTTCGGAGGCCGACAACTCCTCCACGCGGATGCCATCCAGCGTCCAGCCGTGAGACAAGGCAATTGACTGAAGTTCGGCGGCCGTCTGCGAAAGGCTGACATAGATGCAGCGCTCTCCTGCCTCGACGCCGGCACGCAAAAACTGCAATGCCGCGGTTGTCTTGCCTGCTCCAGGCGCGCCCTGCACGATGTAAAGGTTGGACGCGGGTAGGCCGCCGCGGAGAATTTCATCAAGCCCTGCAATACCAGAGCTTACGACGGTCTGCTTCTTCCGCTTTGCCATGACTGCCTGTTCGAAGTTGATGGCAGCGTCAGCGCACGCCGCCGCGCCCTAGGATGACGGGGAGGCACCGCACATACCCGCCCCAGAATTGCAGCCTCACAGCATCAATCGCGGATTTCACCTATGTCTTTTGACACGATCGGGATAGCGCCGTCTATTTTTGCTCATATAGGCTGGTGGCCATCTCGGAGTCGGCCAGCCGGATGTTGGCGTCGCGTGTTGTCTGCGGACAACGTGTCCTGCCTGATTAAGGGTTCGTTAACCTTAAATTCCTTGCCAGTTAGACAGAATCATGGCGTCTTCCTGAGACGGAAAGAGAGCGTCTGACGCTCGTGTTCCGTCTTGAGCGAGAACGACATGACCGCCTCCGCCGCTTCAACCCAAACTGAACTCGCGTCTGCGCGAGTGTCGCGTCACGCTACTGCCCTTTCGAACCAGTTGCGTTCTCTAGGGACCTCGCTGTTTCCACCATCGGCACGCAAATCGCTACGGTCCTTCACGTCGGGCGAAGTTTCGCGGATCGTTGGAGTGTCGGACGGCTATCTCAGGCAGTTATCGCTGGATGGCCTTGGTCCTACCCCTGCGATTGGCTCGGCGGGCCGCAGATCCTACACCCTTGGTCAGGTCAATGAATTACGTGGCTATTTGAGCTCAGCACGCCCTCGGGAGGCCCTCCAGTTCTCGCCCGGCCGACGAAATGGCGAGAAGCTGCAAATCATCACCGTAGCCAATTTCAAAGGCGGTTCGGCTAAAACAACGACCGCATTGTACCTGACGCAGTTTCTCGCACTCCAAGGGTTCAGGGTGCTGGCGATTGACCTTGATCCCCAAGCGTCACTGTCGGCGATGTTCGGTTATCAGCCTGAGTTCGATATCCCTGAGAATGCGACACTTTATGGCGCGATTCGCTACGACGACCAGCGCAGGCCAATGCAGGAGGTTGTTCGCGAGACTTACTTTGAAGGCGTCGGGCTCGTACCCGGCAATCTGGAGCTGATGGAGTTTGAACACCATACCCCGCGCGCCATGCTCGATCGCGGGGTGAGGGGCCATGAGTTGTTCTTTCGGCGGGTCGCCGGGGCTATCGATCAGGTCGCCGATCAGTTTGATGTCGTCGTCATCGATTGTCCCCCACAGCTCGGGTATCTGACGATGGGCGCGCTTAATGCCGCGACGGCCATGTTGGTGACGATTCACCCCCAGATGGTGGACGTCGCTTCAATGAGCCAGTTCTTGCTGATGACATCCGACTTGATGGCCATTATCGAGAACGCGGGCGGGCGGCTCGATTACGATTTCATTCGCTACGTCGTAACGCGGCACGATCCCAACGACGTGCCGGAGTCGCAGATCGTCGCTCTGCTGCGGAATCTGTTTGGCGATGACGTGCTTAAGGCAACGGCCTGGAAATCGACTGCGATTGCCAATTCTGGCCTTACCAAGCAGTCGCTTTATGAGCTCGACCGCGGCTCGGTTGGCCGGGCAGCCTATGATCGAGCTTTGGAGTCGGTCGATTCCGTGAATGCGGAGATCGTCACCCTCATGAAAGAGGTCTGGGGCCGATGAGCAAGCGCGCCGACACGATCAAGTCGCTTTTCGCTACCGCTCCTACGCCCGTGTTGTCTGCAGACAACACGGGCTCCGCGCTGCCACGTGTCGCCTCCGGATCGATCCGCTCGTTGCAAAGCACATTCTCTAATGTCGAGCGCGAGAACGAAGAGCTTCGGAGGCGTATTGCGGTTGGTCAGGCAATCGTTGAGATCGACCCTGAACTGATCACGCCCTCTCCCTTTCGGGACCGCTTTGACGATCAGGATACTCCGGCGTTCGAAGCGCTGAAGGAATCGATCCGAGAGCAGGGGCAAGCCGTACCGGTGCTCTTGCGGGAGGAACCTGCTAATTCGGGCCGATACCAAATCGCCTACGGGCATCGGCGCGTACGCGCCGTGCGCGAACTCGGCCTCCCGGTCAAGGCGGTCGTTAGGCCACTGTCTGATGCCGACCTCGCGGTCGCCCAAGGCCTCGAAAATGCCGCACGCGAAGATCTGACATTTATCGAACGCGCGACCTTTGCTTTGCGACTAGAGGACGCGGGCCACGACCGGCTCGTCGGTCAAAGAGCTCTGGCAATCGACCGCGCGGAAGCATCGAAACTAATAGTCGTCGCTCGCAGCATTCCAGGCGATCTAGTGGATGCGATTGGGCGGGCGCCGAAGATTGGTCGTGGGCGATGGCTTGCGCTTGTCGATGCGTTGTCGGGTCCAGGTGCCGCAACGCGCGTTGCGCAGAAGATTGCGGAGCCGGAGTTCAAGGGTCTGTCGTCAGACGATCGCTTTCTGACAGTTCTTGCCGCCGCATTGGCTAGTACCAACCAATCGCGCCCGAGTGGAGAAGCGTACCGGATTGTGGCCGTGGCCGACATGGAGGTCGCACGGGTAGCGACCTCACGAACGCGTACCGTGATTTCGATTGGGCATGATGCAAATGGCGACGCCTTTGCTGCCTTCGTCGAAGGGAAGCTTCCAGAAATGTTCGCAGCGTTCAAGGCGAACCGTTCAGGATGACACCGCAGAGCCGTTGGCCCTGTACTCCGCAACCACTGAAGGATTAGGCATAGGCAAAAGAAAAAAGGCCCCCGAAACGGAGTTCCGGAAGCCCTTCTCTTAGTGTGGCAACTCTGAGAATCGCACTTCCACGAATCACCGTCAAGAGTCTCTTGCGAGATTTAGCGCCGTTTCGGCGAGCCGATTTCCTTTGCCCTAAACGAGGCAAGGATCATGGAACCACGACTCTCGACGACGCCTTTTGGGCGGCGATCGCTGACGCTTGCCCATGTGGCAAGCCAGGCGAGCGCAAAGACACGGCCGCCGGATAAAGCGGTCCACAAATGGAATATCTTCCGGGCGATCTGCACGGCCAAGAACGCGCTTT
>NZ_JAUXYO010000171.1 GCF_030694325.1 Allobosea sp.
GCTGCTGAAGATCCTCCTGACCAATTACTGCAGCTATGATTGCGCCTTCTGCATCAACCGCTCGTCCAGCAATGTCCGGCGTGCGCGCTTCACGGTGGAGGAGGTCGTCGACCTCACGCTGAGTTTCTACAAGCGCAACTACATCGAGGGGCTGTTCCTGTCCTCGGGCATCATCCGCTCGCCCGATTACACGATGGCGGAGCTGGTGCGGGTCGCCCAGACGCTGCGGATAGTCCATGGCTTCCGCGGCTATATCCACCTCAAGCTGATCCCCAGCGCCAATGCGGACCTGGTGGCGCAGGCCGGGCTCTATGCCGACCGCGTCTCGATCAATGTCGAACTGCCGACCGAGGTCTCGCTGGAGCGCTTCGCCCCCGAGAAGCGGCCGCGCGAGATCAGCGCCGCCATGGGCGGGCTGCGGCTGAAGATCGAGGAGAGCAAGGCCGAACGGGCGAAGACGCGGCGCGCGCCGGTGTTCTCGCCCGCCGGGCAGAGCACGCAGATGATCGTCGGAGCCGACGGGACGAGCGATGCCACGATCCTGCAGCGCAGCGCGCAGCTTTACGGCTCCTTCGGCCTCAGGCGGGTCTATTACTCGGCCTTCAGCCCGATCCCCGATGCCAGCCGCCAGTTGCCGCTGTCGGAGCCACCGCTGCTGCGCGAGCACCGGCTCTACCAGGCCGACTGGCTGACGCGCTTCTACGGCTTCGAGGTCGGCGAGATCCTCGACGACGGCGCGGGTGGCATGCTCGATCTCGCGGTCGATCCCAAGCTCGCCTGGGCGCTGCGCCACCGCGCGCGCTTTCCGGTCGACGTCAACCGGGCCGACCGCGAGACCCTGCTGCGCGTGCCGGGGCTCGGGACCAAGAGCGTCGGTAAGATCCTGGAGACGCGGCGTTTCCGGCGGCTGCGCTTGGAGGATGTCGGCAAGATCGCGCGCTCGATGGCGACGCTACGCCATTTCATCGTCGCGGAGGGCTGGCGGCCGGGCGCGGTGCTCGACAGTGAACGGCTGAAGCATCATCTGGCGCCGAAGCCCCAGCAGCTCGCGCTGTTGTAAGGCTGGCCATGGCGCAGTCCGGTATCCTGGCGCATCTCGACCACCCGGCCGATTTCGACGGCTGGCGGCGGCAGGCGCGCACTCTGGCGCTGGCGGATGTCGCGCCAGGGCGGATCCAGTGGCAGGTGGGGACGGAGGCCTCCGGGCTCTTCGCCGGGCTGGCCGAGCCGCAGCCGCTGCCGCCGAACGGGGCGGAACTGCGCGTGCCGCGGGAGTTCGTCGAGCTGGCGGAGGCGGTGGTCTGTCATCGCGATGCCGGCCGTTTCGACCTGCTCTACCGTCTGCTGCTGCGGCTCCAGCGCGAGCCGATGCTGCTTCACGTGGTCACTGACGACGAGGTGCATCGCGCCCGGGCCATGGCGAAATCGGTCCGCCGCGACCTGCACAAGATGACTGCCTTCGTGCGCTTTCGCGAGGTCGTCGGCCCCGATGGCGGGGAGGCCTTCGTCGCCTGGTTCGAGCCCGAGCACCACATCGTCGAGCGGGTCTCGCGCTTCTTCGTCGAGCGCTTCGCGGCGATGCGCTGGTCGATCCTGACGCCG
>NZ_JAUXYO010000178.1 GCF_030694325.1 Allobosea sp.
AACCTCGGCCAGCGCCGGCACGGGCACGTCGGGCGGCACCAGCTCGTCGAGGATGCCGTCCTGTCGCAGATAGGCATGGGCGAGAACGTAGTCGCCGATGATCTGTGTCTGGCGCAGGCCCCCGCAATGGCCGACCATCAGACAGCAATTGGGCCTGAGCACCGCGAGATGGTCGGTGATGTTCTTGGCGTTGGAGGGGCCGACGCCGATATTGACCAGCGTCACGCCCTGACCGCTCTCGCGGATCAGGTGGTAGGCCGGCATCTGGAAGCGGTGCCAGGGCGCCGACATCACCCGCTCGGCTGCGCTGACATCGATCCCGTCCCGCTCGATCCGCACCCCGCCCGGCGTCACCAGAGCCTGCGCCGTGCCGGCTTCGATCTCGGCCAGCCCCAACCGCACGAACTGGTCGACATAGCGGTGGTAATTGGTCAGCAGCACCCAGGGCTGCACCGCGCGCCAGTCCGTGCCGGTGTAATGCACCAGCCGGCGCAGCGAATAATCCACCCGCACGGCGTCGAACAGCGAGAGCGGCCGCGGCTGCCCCTCGACGATATCGAAGGTGCCGTCGGCGATCTCGTCGCCGACGAGCGAGAGCAGCGGCGTCGGGAAATGCCGCGCCAGTTCGGCGGCCGTCACCTTGCCGCGGCCGAGCTCGTCGCCGCCGTCGAGCGCGTAAGGGTAGGGGATCTCCTGGTCGCTGACGCCGGTCTCGATCGTTGCGCCGTATTCCTCGACCAGCGGCTCGAGCTGGTCGAGCAGATAGGCCCGGAACTCGGCCGGCTGCGTGATCGTGGTCGAATAGACACCGGGCGCCGCGAATTTCGCATAGCCGCGCCGCGTCGCGGTCGGCAGCTTCGACGGCTCATAGGTCACGCGCAGCAGCGGATAGCGGTAGCGTGCGCGTTCCTCCGCCGTCGGCGCCTGGCCCATCTCGAAGAATCGCTGCAGGTCGCCGCGCAGCGCGGTCCGGGCCTCGCCATAGAGCCTTTCGAGCCGGTCGATGGCGGCGGCGGGATGGGCGGCGGTCTCGAACGTCATGGGCGGGGGCGTCCTTTCGTTCGCACGAGCATTAGCCTCGCCCCCGCGCGCATGACAACTGCCGGCGGCTGACAGGGCCTGCGGCTTGACTGAACGACGATCGCCAATTACAAAACCAAGCAGTTAACTAATGCGGGCCCGAAAAAGAGGCCGCCAGGAGGAGATGCCTATGTTCGCGAAGCCGCAGAAAGAACATGACTGGCTGCACCAGCTCGTCGGCGAATGGACCTCGGAGATGGACTGCGCCATGGGCCCGGACCAGCCGCGGCAGAAATCGAAGGGCCGCGAGACCGTGCGCTCGCTCGGCGGCCTCTGGACGCTCGGCGAAGGCGAGGGCGAGATGCCCGACGGCTCGACCGGCCGGACGCTGATGACGCTGGGCTTCGATCCCGCCAAGGGCCGCTTCGTCGGCAGCTTCATCGGCTCGATGATGACGCATCATTGGCTCTACGAGGGCACGCTCGACGAGGTGGCCAACGTGCTGACGCTCGAATCCTCCGGCCCGAACATGATGGGTGACGGCGCCATCATCCCCTATCGCGACGTCGTCACTCTCGTCTCACCCGATCACCGCATGCTGGCGTCCTACATGCCCGACGGCAAAGGCGGCTGGAGCGAATTCATGACGGCTCAATACCGCCGCGTGGCCTGATCATCCGCTTTTGCCGAAGGAGAGACCGATGAAGATCGCCCCCTATCTCATGTTCGAAGGCAATTGCCGCGAGGCCTTCACGGCCTATCAGGCCATTCTCGGCGGCCGCATCGAGGCGATGATGGACCATCGCGGCACGCCGGTGGAGGAACATGTCCCGCCCGAATGGCTGGACAAGATCCTGCATGCCTGCCTCGTGCTCGACGGCCAGATGCTGATGGCCTCCGACGCTCCGCCCGGCCGCAGTGACGGGCCGATGCGCAGCGTCTCGGTGTCGGTGAGCGTGCCGGAGGTGGCGGAGGCCGAGCGCATCTTCGCCGCCCTCTCGGAGGGTGCGACGATCCAGATGCCGATGGAGGAGACCTTCTGGTCGCCCCGTTTCGGCATGCTGCGCGACCGCTTCGGCACGAACTGGATGATCGGCGCCGACATGCCGGCGGACAGGGCGGACTGCGGCTGAGCCATCGCGTCATTCCGGGGCGCCGCGACAGGGGTGAACCCGGAACCCACGACCGGGCGAGCTGCCTGCCTTCTCGACGATCGGGAACGGGACGATGGGTGGCCTGCGCCAAGCCGTGGATTCCGGGTTCTTCGCTCCGCGAAGCCCCGGAATGACAACTACCCCAATACCGCCCAGGCGAGCAGCGCCGCGATCACCCACAGCGCCCAGTTGCCCCAGCGGTTTCGCTGCGCCTCGGCCCGGCCGATCGCGGCGACGCTGCGCTCGTCGAGCGAGAAGCCGTGGCGCGAGGCATCCTCAAGCTGGCCGAGCACGCGCTCGGCCCGGCTCACCGTCTCGGGCAGCCGCGACAGGCTGTCGAGCAGCGAGCCCGCCCCGCGCCCCGCCTCGGCGAGCTTGCCGAGCGGCCCGAGATTCTGCGTGATCCAGTCGCGTACCACCGGCTCGGCCGTGCTCCACATATCGAGATGCGGATCGAGCGTGCGGGCCACGCCCTCGACCACCACCATGGTCTTCTGCAGCATCACCAGTTCGGTGCGCGTCGCCATGTCGAACATGCCGGTGATCTCGAAGAGCAGCGTCAGCACCTTCGCCATCGAGATCTGGTCGGCGCTCTTGTCGTGGATCGGCTCGCCGACGGCGCGGATCGCCTGGGCGAAATCGGCGACGTCGTGATGGACAGGCACATAGCCGGCCTCGAAATGCACCTCGGCGACGCGGCGATAATCGCGGGTGATGAAGCCGAGCAGGATCTCGGCGAGGAAGCGCCGCTCCTTTAAGCCCAGCCGCCCCATGATGCCGCCATCGACCGCGACGAGCCGGCCCTGCGCATCGACGAACAGGTTTCCGGGATGCATGTCGGCATGGAAGAAACCGTCGCGGATCGCGTGCTTCAGGAAGGACTGGATCACGATCCGCCCCAGCGCCGGCAGGTCGTGGCCGGCGGCCTTCAGCGCCTCGACATCGGAGAGCCGGATCCCGTCGATCCACTCGTCCACCAGCATCTCGCGGGCGGTCAGCTGCCAATCCGGCTCCGGCACCCGGAAATCGGGATCCTCTTTCGTGTTCTCGGCGAATTCCGAAAGGGCTGCGGCCTCGAGCCGCAGGTCCATCTCCATCGTCACCGAGCGCGCCAGCGTCTCGACCACGCCTGTGAAGCGCAGGCGGCGCGCCTCGGCCGAGCGCCGTTCCGCCAGTTCCGCGCCGAAGCGCATCGCGCCGAGATCGCGCTGGAACCGGTCGCGAATGCCCGGCCGCAGCACCTTCACCGCGACCTCGCGGCCGTCGTTCAGCCGGGCGCGATGGACCTGCGCGATCGAGGCGGCCGCCACCGGCTCGCCGAAGGATGCGAAGACCTGCTCGACCGGCCGGCCATGCGCCGCCTCGACGATGGCGCGGGCCTGCGCCATCGGGAAGGGCGGCATCCGGTCCTGCAGCGCCGAGAGATCGGAGGCGATCCTCATGCCGACCACGTCCGGCCGCGTCGCCAGGAACTGCCCGAATTTCACATAGGAAGGGCCGAGGCGGGTCAGCGCCGCGGCGAGCCTTGTCGCCGAGGTGCCGGCCTCGCGCCGCTCGATCAGCCGCCCGATCCGGATCAGCCCGCGCGCCAGCGGCGGCAGCACGGAGGGGTCGACCAAGGCCAGAGCCCCCTCGCGCGCCAGCACGAAGCCGGTGCGGGCGGTGCGTGCGAGATGGAAGAGCGAGGAGATCATGGCTCAGCCGTCATGGTCGGGCCTGACCCGACCATCTCCTGCCGAAAAAGGCTCGCGTCGAGAGATGCTCGGGTCGAGCCCGAGCATGACGCAGAACGCTCCCTCACAGCTTCCAGCCCGAATGCAGCGCCACGACGCCGCCGGTCATCGGCGTGAACTTGGCGCGGCGGAAGCCGGCGGCCTCGATCATGCCGGCGAAAGCCTGCGGGCGCGGGAATTTGCGGATCGATTCGACGAGATACTGGTAGGGCTCGGCCTCGCCGGTGACCATCCGCCCCATCGGCGGGATCACGTTGAAGGAATAGGCCTCGTAGACCTTGTCGAGCAGCGGCACGTCGACATGGCTGAATTCGAGGCAGAGGAACCGCCCGCCCCGCTTCAGCACGCGATGGGCCTCGGCCAGAGCCTTGTCGATGCGCGGCACGTTGCGGATGCCGAAGGCGATCGTATAGGCGTCGAAATGGTTGTCCGGCAGGCCGAGCTCCTCGGCATTGCCCTGGACGAAGCCGATGCGGTCGTCGTCGGGAAAACGCTTGGCCGCCCGGTCTCGGCCGACGCTCAGCATCTCCGCATTGATGTCGAGTACCGTCACCTGCGTCTGCGGCCCGCCTGCCTCCAGCACGGCAAAGGCGACGTCGCCCGTGCCGCCCGCCACGTCGAGATGCCGGAAGGGCCGGTCCTTCGGCGGGTTGATGGCGGTCAGCAGCGCACTCTTCCAGGCCCGGTGAAGCCCCGCCGACATCAAATCGTTCATCAGATCGTACCGGCCGGCGACCTTGTGAAAGACATCGTCGACCTTGGCCTGCTTCTCGGCCAGCGGCACGGTCTCGAAACCGAAATGGGTGGTGTCGGAAGCTGCTGTCACGATCGGTCCGATCCTGTGCAATCTGTCTTGTCTTTGCCTGGGGCGATGCATAGCCAAACGAGCGGGGCTTGTCGCGGCCCCTCTCGACGCAGGCCGACCGGAGAGAATGTGAAATGCCCGAGCTTCCCGAGGTCGAGACGGTCCGTCGCGGGCTGGAGCCGGCCATGCTGGGCGAGACGCTCCTGCGGGTCGAGCAGAACCGGCCGGATCTGCGCTTTCCGCTGCCGGAGCGCTTCGCCGCCCGCCTCACCGGCCGGCGCGTCGAGGCGTTGTCGCGGCGGGCGAAATATCTGATCGCCGATCTCGACGACGGCCAGGCGCTGATCATGCATCTCGGCATGAGCGGGCGCTTCGTCGTCGAGGCCCCGGGCACCCCGCCGGTCGAGCCTGGCGCCTATTACAACGAGATCGGCCGGCATCTGATCCATGACCATGTCGTCTTCCACATGGGGTCCGGCGCGCGCATCACCTATAACGACGTGCGCCGCTTCGGCTTCATGGATCTCGTCCCGCGCGCGGAACTCGCGACCTCCACGCATTTCGCCGGCATGGGCATCGAGCCGCTCGGCAACGAACTCTCCGGCGAGACGCTGGCGCGGCTCTTCGCGGGCAAATTCGCGCCGCTGAAGGCAGCCCTCCTCGACCAGCGCCTCGTCGCAGGGCTCGGCAACATCTATGTCTGCGAGGCGCTGTTTCGCGCGGGCCTCCACCCGGAGGCCGAAGCGGGCTCGATCGCCACGCCGACCGGCCGTCCGCGCCCCGCGGCGCATGCGCTGGCTCAGATCATCCGCGAGGTCCTGGAGGAGGCCGTGGCGGCCGGCGGTTCGACCTTGCGCGACTTCGCCCATGCCGACGGCTCGCTCGGCTATTTCCAGCACCGCTTCAAGGTCTATGACCGCGAGGGGCAGCCCTGCACGGCGCCGGGTTGCGGCAGCCTCGTGGCCCGGCTCGTCCAGTCCGGCCGCTCGACCTTCTATTGCGAGACCTGCCAGCCCCGCGTGCCGCGGCGCTGACGCGCCGGCCTCAGCGCCGGGGCAGCTCCGGATATTCCAGCTTCGATACGTCATAGCCGAGCACAGCCGCGCGCTGGACCAGCTGGCGGCGCAGCGCCGGGCTCATCTTCGGGTCGCGCACGAAGATGTAGAGGTCGGTGAAGGTCGGGTCGGCCGAGATGAACCAGCTGTAGTCGTTGGCGCGGTCGAGGATCCAGTAGTCGCGCACGATCGGCACGACGCCGAAGACCGTGTAGGTCACGCGCAGCTTCGCATTGGTGCCGGGGTCGAGGATCTCGCCCGGCCCGCCGATCGTCTTCAACTCGCCCGAAGGCGTCCCCATCCGGCAGGAATCGAGCACGTCGATCCGCCCCTGCGCATCGCGCCGGTACTCGGTGGCGCCCGCGACGCAGCCATCGGTGATGGCCATCGGGCGACGCGCGAATTCATGCCAGAGCCCGGTATAGAGGCGTTCGACGGCGACCGGCTTGGCCGGCTGCGGTGCTGTGCTGCTCTGGAAACCGGCCGAGGCGCAGCCGGCGAGCAGAAGTCCTGCAAGAAGGGCGATGATCGGCGGGCGCATCAGGGTATCCTCCGGCAGGATCGGTGGCTGTCTCGACAATACGCGCGCGCCCCCCTGCCGGATCCATGCGCCTCCTGTGCCGAGCGGATGACGCAATTGGAGGTTCGATTGTCGTCGCCACGGCCGTAGGGGAATTCGCTGCCGGAAGCCTTGCTACGTTGACTTAGCCAATACAGATGCGTGAGCATGGTGGTCGGTTGAACCGTTTGTTCCCTGCGGGACATCGCCGGCGGGTTCTGTGTAGTTTATTCCCCGAACCGCGACACAGATATCAACGGGGATGGGGGGGCGGATAATGAGCTTGAACGTCAATGGCCAGATCATGGCCGAAGACATCTTTGCCGTGACGAAGCTTGATCCGCACCGTCCGGTCTATCTCTTGGTCGGCGCGGTCGAGAAGATCGTGGTCAAGCGTGACAACACCCCGCAAGTCAATGATCCGCGCAACATGGTCCATGCGCTGCGCAACATGCGGGCTGTCGACCGGACGATGGCGACGCGACCCTTGACGCCGATCGAGCTCAGGGAGATCGCCCGCTTCATCGAAGGCGAGAAGGGCGACGAGCATCCCTTCGGCGGGGGGGAGTACACCGATCTCCAGGAATTCGAGAAGGATCTGCGGCCCGCGGGCGGGGTGAGCTGGGTCAAGACGAGCTTCTTCGAAGGCCTGATCAATCTGGAGGGCGCGGCCGCCAAGGCGCGTGAACAAGGCAACAAGAGCGGCGTCCGGGCGATCGCGGCGGCGCTGACGGCGCCGGGCGGGCTCGAAAAGCTCGGCGCGATCCTCGCCATCGATGCCTTCAACGGCAATGACGATCGCTTCGACTTCAGCAATCAGCCGGTGGTCAACCCGGGCCTGCACCGCCTGACCAATCCCGGCAACGTCGCGGTGTGTCTGCAGCACAACGTCATGCGGCCCGTCGGCATGGACGCCTATGCCGGCGCGGCGGAATTCCGTTCGCTCGACAAGGCCGGCCAGCCTCCTCGCGAATGGTCGGGATACCGCCTCAAGGACGACCAGCGCGGCTGGCGGCAGCGCTTCTGCGAGGAGGTCGCGGCCGATATCGAGACCACGCTGGGCCCGCGCAACCGCAAGCTCCTCTTTGCCGCGACCAACCGCCTGCCGAAGAACGCCGGCCAGCGGCTCGCCGCCGGCATGGATCAGGGCATCGCGAAGCTCAAGGCCACGCTCCAGACCATACGCGACCCGCGCCAGGCCCCGCCCGGCTTGATCGGCCGCATGGTCGCGCTCGGCTGGGCCAGGCCCGCCCCGCCGCCCGGCTTGCCGCGTCGCTAGGCGCGCCCGTCTCCCGACGCGGCGCGTTCCGTCGACCGCGCCGTGCGATCCTGCGCATGGACCGTGCCGGCGCGCCCGGCTAAACCTCGTGCCCGCAGAGCAGATGCGGGAGGGCGCCATGGCTTACGAGACCATTCTCGTCGAAACGAAGGGCAAGGTCGGGCTCGTCACGCTCAATCGACCCCAGGCGCTGAACGCGCTGAACGGCCAGCTCATCGCGGAGATCAACACGGCGCTCGACGGCTTCGAGCGCGACCCCGCGATCGGCTGTATCGTCCTGACCGGTTCCGAGAAGGCCTTTGCCGCCGGGGCCGACATCAAGGAGATGCAGGAGCGGACTTATCCGGAGACCTATCTCGACGACAAATTCGCCGATTGGGACCGCATTGGTCAGCGCCGCAAGCCGATCATCGCGGCCGTCGCGGGCTTCGCGCTCGGCGGCGGCTGCGAGCTCGCCATGATGTGCGATTTCATCATCGCCGCCGACAACGCGAAATTTGGCCAGCCCGAGATCAATCTGGGCGTCATCCCGGGCGCCGGCGGCACGCAGCGGCTGACGCGCGCGGTCGGCAAGGCCAAGGCGATGGATCTCTGCCTCACCGGGCGGATGATGGATGCCGCCGAGGCCGAACGCGCCGGGCTGGTGGCCCGCATCGTGCCGCTGGCCGATCTCATGGCCGAGGTCATGAAGGCCGCGGATGCGATCGCGGCGAAGTCGATGCCCTCCGCGCTGATGGCCAAGGAGACGGTCAACCGCGCCTTCGAGGTGACGCTGGCCGAGGGCGTGCGCTTCGAGCGCCGGCTCTTCTCCTCGCTTTTTGCCACCCATGACCAGAAGGAAGGCATGGCTGCCTTCGCCGAGAAGCGCAAACCCGCCTTCAAGAACAGCTGAGAGCGCCATGACCTTCACGATCAAGAGCCCGGACGGCCTCGTCCTGCCGGGCTATGCCGATGTCGAGGCCGCCGCCGCGCGGCTCAAGGGCGTCGCCCATCACACGCCCGCGCTGACCTCGCGCACCG
The DNA here is from genome assembly GCF_030694325.1 of Allobosea sp. Classification (GTDB taxonomy): domain Bacteria; phylum Pseudomonadota; class Alphaproteobacteria; order Rhizobiales; family Beijerinckiaceae; genus Allobosea. The sequence goes on from NZ_JAUXYO010000178.1 coordinate 8,626, forward strand.
CCAATGAGCGCACCGGCGCCAATCTCGTCTTCAAGCCCGAGAACCTGCAGCGCATGGGCGCCTTCAAGTTCCGCGGCGGCTACAACGCCATCGCGGCGCTGTCGCCGGAGCAGAGGAAGGCCGGTGTCGTCGCCTTCTCCTCCGGCAACCACGCCCAGGCGATCGCCTATGCCAGCCGGCTGCTCGGCGTGCCCACCACCATCATCATGCCGCTCGATGCGCCCGCGGCGAAGGTCGCCGCCACCCGCGGCTACGGCGCCGAGGTGGTGACCTATGACCGCTACACCCAGGATCGGCTCGCCATCGGCCGCGAACTGGCGCAGGCCCGCGGCCTTTCCCTGATCCCGCCTTACGACCATCCCGACGTCATTGCGGGGCAGGGTACGGCCGCCAAGGAGCTGATCGAGGATGCCGGCCCGCTCGACATGCTGCTGGTCTGCCTCGGTGGCGGCGGTCTGCTCGCCGGCTGCGCGCTCGCGGCCAAGGCGCTCAACCCCGGCTGCCGGGTCTTCGGCGTCGAGCCCGAGGCCGGCAATGACGGACAGCAATCGCTGCGCTCTGGGAAGATCGTCCGCATCGACGTGCCCAAGACCATCGCCGACGGCGCCCAGACGCCGTTTCTGGGCGATTACACCTTCCCGATCATCCAGGCGCTGGTCGAGGACATCGTCACCGTCAGCGACGAGGCGCTGGTGTCGGCGATGCGCTTCTTCGCCGAGCGGATGAAGCTCGTCGTCGAGCCCACCGGCTGCCTCGCCGCCGCTGCCGCCTTCACCGGCGCCGTGCCTGTCGAGGGCCAGCGTGTCGGTGTCATCATCAGTGGCGGCAATGTCGATCTGGGCAGCTTTGCGCGCTTCCTCGCGCCGGACGCCTGAAATCGCCGGCTCCACAGCAATTGCGCGTTGACGCCGCGCCAGCTTGCGATTATACGCCACCCACTCGCGACGGCCTGCGCAAGCACCGGCCATCGCTCGCGGATTTCCATCACGGTAGCGATCGTGTTCCGCCGGCATCATGCCAGGCGCCCGGTCGCGATGCAGAAGACGAGGACGTATCCGATGGCCAATACGACGTCGGCCAAGAAGGCGACGCGCAAGATCGAGCGCCGCACCGAGGTCAACAAGGCGCGCCGCTCGCGGATGCGCACCTTCCTGCGCAAGGTCGAGGAGGCGATCGCCTCCGGCGACAAGAGCGCCGCGGCCGAGGCTCTCAAGGCCGCCCAGCCGGAGATCATGCGGGCCGCCCAGAAGGGCATCGTCCACAAGAACACCGCCTCGCGGAAGGTCTCGCGCCTGGCTCACCGGATCGGCGCCATCGCCTCCTGAGCGCGGCCTCTCGGCCCCTCCTCGACGAGCTTGAAAAGCCCGGCCGCGCGCCGGGCTTTTTTCATGCGTTCAGGTCTTCTTGTTGCGCGCCGGCAACAGTGGAAAGATCGTCGAGAGCACCCTTCTGCAAGCGCGATTCCGCAACGTTTCCGACGCTTTACGGGCTTGACTCCATCTGCCCTTTGAGGGCGCGAAATCGGCCTGACCACCCCCTTTGACCGCGCAGGGAAAGCCCTGAATTTTCAGGATGTTAGCGGGCAAAGCATCGGGGCTCCGGGAATCCCCCCGACTCCGGGGCACCTCTCTGCGGGCCCGGAAAAAAAAGATTCGGCCCCCCCGCCGGGAGGGCTTCATGAAGAAAATCTTAAGTTCCCCAACCAATTGCGAGCCGGCTGCCGGTCCGTCACCGGGGGGCCTTCCGGGGGTGACTCTGAGGCATCCCGAAAACGGCGTATTGCAGCCCTTCGAGAGCGCCCTGTAAGGTCTTTTTCAACGCCGGACGGACAGCGATGGCCACCCGGTGTTTCCACAAGATGAACGCTTTTTGGCTCGCGACCCGGAGGTTGGAGGATGCGGCTCTTTGTCTTCTGAGAATGAGATGAAGTGCGGTTTCGTCCTGCGACGAGCCTTGAAAGCGTAATCGACCAGATTGACTCGGGGGAAGCCGGCGGACGGTCACGTCTGCGGGAACCTTGAGCCATGACCGGAAAGAACAGCTCCGGTCCAGTCCGCCTCGCGGCGGGCGGATCAGGCGCGCGCATGACTGATGAAATGGGGCAGACGATGTTCGAGCGGCGGCGGATGGACGAAACGGTGGAGGTTGTGTCGGCGTTGAGCGTGGTGGTTCCGGCGGAGCAGGCCCGGCCGGTGGAGCGGGAGACAGTGACCTTGCAGGCGGGCTCGGCCGAGGCCTGGGATCGCGTGCGGCGGCGTCTGCGGGCCGAACTCGGCGAGGACGTGTTCTCGAGCTGGTTCGCCCGCGTGGAACTCGGCAACATCGTCGACGGCGTGGCCTATCTCACCGTCCCGACCCGCTTTCTCAAGAGCTGGCTCGAAGCCCATTACGCCGAGCGGCTGCGGGTCAACTGCATGGCCGAGTTGCCGGGGCTGAACGGCATCATCTTGTCGGTGCGACCGGTCTCCCGCGAGCCGATGCAGCAGCCGGCCGAGATCGTGCCGCTGCGCGGTCGCCAGCCGGCGACGCCGCCCGCCGCCGAGCCCAAGCCCGCTCACGCCGGTGCGGCACCGGCCGAGGTCGGCGATCGTGATCTCGTCGATGCCTGCGGCACCAGCCTCGACCGGCGCATGAGCTTCCAGGCCTTCATCGTCGGCAAGTCCAACCAACTCGCCTTCGCCGCCGCCGAGCGCATCGCGGCGGCCCCGGCCGGCAGCAGCCCCTACAACCCTCTCTACATCCATGCCGGTGTCGGGCTGGGCAAGACGCATCTCCTGCAGGCGATCGCCCAGGAGGCCCGCAGCCAGGGCAAGCGCGTCGCCTATTTCACCGCCGACCGTTTCATGTACGGCTTCGTCGCGGCGCTGAAGTCGCAGACGGCGCTGGCCTTCAAGGAGAAGCTGCGCGGCATCGACCTGCTCGTCGTCGACGACGTGCAGTTTATCCAGGGCAAGTCGATCCAGCAGGAGTTCGGTCACACGATCAACGCGCTGATCGATGCCGGCAAGCAGATCGTCGTCGCCGGCGACCGCATGGCGAATGATCTGGAGGCGCTCGACGAGCGCATCCGCTCGCGGCTGGGCGGCGGCCTCGTGGTCGAGGTCGGCGATCTCGACGAGGGGCTGCGCGGCAAGATCCTGGGCAACCGCCTGGAAGCCCTGCAGGCGGCCCATCCGACCTTCCAGGTCCATCCGGATGTGGTCGCCTATGTCGCGCGCGTCGTCGCCACCAACGGCCGCGATCTCGACGGCGCCGCCAACCGGTTGCTCGCCCATGCGACGCTGTCGGGCCAGCCGGTCTCTCTGGAGACGGCGGAGGCCGCGATCCGCGATCTGGTGCGCACCCGCGAGCCGCGCCGCGTCAAGATCGAGGACATCCAGAAGCTCGTCGCGACCCGTTACAATGTCAGCCGGGCCGACATCCTCTCCGAGCGCCGCACGGCCGCCGTGGTCAAGCCGCGCCAGATCGCGATGTACCTCGCCAAGGCGCTGACGCCACGCTCCCTGCCCGAGATCGGGCGTCGCTTCGGCGGTCGCGATCACACCACGGTGCTGCACGCGGTCCGCAAGATCGAGAAGGCGATCGCCGAGGATCGCTCGCTGCATGACGAGGTCGATCTCCTCAAGCGCATGCTGCAGGAGTAGGGCGTCCGCGACCGGCTATTGCAGCGCCGCATTTGGCTGTGTTTGCCGGCGCGGCGCCCTTGCGCCCTGCGCTGGCCTCCGGCAATGTCGCGGGCCATTCATGAGGCCCGCGCATTCGCTCCGGGCGCAGAGACGCCAGAAGACTGAAAATGAAGGTCACTGTCGAACGCTCCACCCTGCTGAAGTCGCTTGGCCATGTGCATCGGGTCGTAGAGCGCCGCAACACGATCCCGATCCTCTCGAACCTGCTGTTGAGCGGGACGGAGGCCGGGCTGAAGCTGAAGGCGACCGATCTCGACATCGAGGTGGTGGAGACGGTCGCGGCCGACGTGCCCGAGCCGGGCGCGACCACAGTTCCCGCCCACACCCTCTACGACATCGTCCGCAAGCTCCCCGACGGGGCGCAGGTCTCGCTCGAGACCACCGGCGACACCGGGCTGGTGCTGCGCTCGGGCCGCTCGCGCTTCCAGCTCCAGACGCTGCCCGAGAGCGATTTTCCCGACATCACCGCCGGCGAAATGGCCCATGGCTTCAAGCTGCCGGCCGGCGAGTTCAAGCGCCTGATCGACAAGACCCAGTTCGCGATCTCGACCGAGGAGACGCGCTACTATCTCAACGGCATCTATCTCCACACCATCGATGTCGACGGCCGCCCGATGCTGCGCGCGGTCGCGACCGACGGTCACCGCCTCGCACGTGTCGACACCGCCGCGCCGCAGGGCTCGGTCGGCATGCCCGGCGTGATCGTGCCGCGCAAGGCCGTCGCCGAGATCCAGAAGCTGCTGGAGGACGGCGAGAGCGAGGTCACGATCGAACTCTCCGCCACCAAGATCCGTGTCGCGACCGCCGATGTCGTGCTGACCTCGAAGCTGATCGACGGCACCTTCCCCGATTATCAGCGCGTCATCCCGAGCGGCAACGACAAGCGCCTGACCGTCGACAAGGGCGATTTCGCGGCGTCCGTCGACCGCGTCTCGACGATCTCGTCGGAGCGTGGCCGGGCCGTGAAGCTCTCCATGGCCGATGGCCGCATGACGCTCTCCGTCACCAACCCGGATTCGGGCTCGGCGACCGAGGAGATCGAGGTCGACTACGATTCGAGCCCGCTCGATATCGGCTTCAACGCGCGCTACCTGATGGACATCGCCGCCCAGCTCGACGGCGACACCGCCCTGCTGAAGCTGGCCGATCCGGGCTCGCCGACGGTCATCCAGGACCGTGAGGGGGCTTCGGCGCTCTATGTGCTGATGCCGATGCGCGTCTAGGCGTCCTCCCGTGGCCGCCGTCGCGCGCCTGATCCTGCAGGATTTCCGCTCCTACGAGGCCCTCGATCTCACGGTCGGGGGCCAAATCGTTGCGCTCGTCGGCGAGAACGGAGCGGGCAAGACCAATATCCTCGAGGCGCTCTCGCTGTTTGCGCCGGGCCGCGGTCTGCGCCGGGCCGATCTGGCGGAGATGGCCCGCCAGGAGGGCGACGGCGCCTTCGCCGTCTCGGTGGCGCTGGCGGAAGACGGCAGCCGGCTCGGGGTCGGGCTCGGGCCGGCCGACACGGAGGGCAAGCGCGCGCGCCTTGCCCGCATCGACGGTGCGCCCGCCGGTTCGGCGCTCGCCTTCAGCGAGCATGTGCGCGTCGTCTGGCTGACGCCGGATTTTGACGGGCTGTTCCGCGGGGCTGCCGGCGATCGGCGCCGCTTCCTCGACCGGCTGGTGCTGGCGGTCGATCCTGCCCATGCCACCCGCTCCAACGCGCTCGAACGCGCGTTGCGCTCGCGCAACCGAATCCTCGAGGAGAGCCCGCACCAGACGCAGTGGCTCGATGCCGTCGAACGCGAGATCGCCGAACTCGGCGTCGCTGTCGCCGCCGCCCGGGCGGAGACGGTCGCCAGGCTGTCGGCCATCATCGCCGAGACCCGCAATGAGGCCTCGCCCTTTCCCCATGCCGGAATCGCGCTCTCGGGCGAGATCGACCTTCTCGTCGCGCGGCATGCCGCCCTCGACGCCGAGGATGGCTATCGCGACCTGCTGCGCCAGGGCCGCGCCCGCGATCGCGCCGCCGGGCGCACGCTCGCCGGGCCGCAGGCCTCGGATCTCGAGGTCCGCCACGGCCCCAAGAACATTCCTGCCGGCCAGGGCTCGACCGGCGAGCAGAAGGCGCTGCTGATCGGCCTCGTCCTCGCCCATGCGCGGCTTGTCGCGGCGATGAGCGGGCTCGAGCCCCTCGTCCTGCTCGACGAGATCGCCGCCCATCTCGATCCGCGCCGCCGGGCTGCGCTCTATGAGGGCCTGACGGCGCTCGGTTGCCAGGTCTGGATGACGGGCGCCGACCCGACGCTGTTTGCCGATCTGCCGGCGGGGTCGCAGCTTCTCGCGGTCACGCCCGGGCGGATCGAGAACATCGCCTGACGCGAGCCGATTTCGGCGGACGCTGCGTCATGGTTGATCGTCGGTTAACCAATTCATGACAGAACGGAGGGCCATGCAGCCTTCCCGAACGATGTTCTCGGCGCCGGAGAAGGAGATCGCGAGCCGCTTGCTGGCCGTGCTCTCCCCGCATTTCGGCGCGTCGATCGACCGGCTCCAGGGCATCCAGGCAGGGCTCGACAAGCGCGAACGGGATCCCGAACTCCAGCAGGACGAGCTGACCAAGTACCGCCTGCTCTTCGGGCTCGACTTCGGCGAGGCGTACATCGCCGCCAAGCATCGCATCGTGGCCCGGGCCAACCGCAACGGCATCGAGCTGTCGGATTACCCGCTGTTCTTCCTGGCCGACTTCTCGCATTTCCTGCCCGTCATCGTCGCGAAGTGGAAGCGGCGCTGGGGCAAGGTCGACACGGCCCTGCAGGTCTTCGCGAAGCTGATGCTGACCGATATGAGCTATTCGATCGCGCAGTTCGACGGAGCGATCGAGGCTCGCATGGCGGATCGGCTCCGGCAGGTCGAGCAGGCCTTTCGCAACGGCATCGCCGAGCGGATTTCCGCCATCGAGCTCAGCCTGGGCGATGTCTCTGGCTTTTCCACACAGATGTCGGCCAAGGCCGGGCAGACGCTGCAGGCTGTGGCGGAAACCCAGCGCCGCCCCGAGCAGGTGGCCGCATCGGTGATGGAGATCGTCGCCGCCACCCGCGCCTTCGGTGCCTCCTGCGCCGACATCTCGGTCGAGACCGCCCAATCGAGCCGGGCCGCCGACAAGGCCGAGGCCGGCTGCGAGGGGATCGCCGGCAACGTCGCCATGCTGCGCCAGGCCAACAGCCGCATCGGCCATGTCGTCGAGCTGATCCGCAGCCTGGCGGCGCAGACCAATCTGCTCGCCCTCAACGCGACGATCGAGGCCGCCCGGGCCGGAGAAGCGGGCCGCGGCTTCGCCGTGGTCGCCGCCGAGGTCAAGTCGCTCGCGACCGCGACCAATCAGGCGACCGAGACCATCCGGCAGGGCATCGAGGAGGTCGTCACGGCGAGCCAGGCGATCGACGAGGCCGTCGGCGAACTGGCGCAGACCGTCATGGTCATGCAGGCGAGCGCCCGCCTCGTCGCGGCATCGACGGCCGATCAGCACGGTCGCATCGAACGGGTCGCGGCACAGGCCGAGACCTCGTCGGTCGGCGTCGATGCGATCGCCCGCCATGCGGCGCTCGTCGAGGGGCTGGCCGGAGAGGCCGCCACGCTGGCGACGCAGACCGATGAGAGGGTAAAGGCCGCGCTGGGCCGCGCCCAGGAACTGGAGCGCGCGATCGCCGGCTTCCTCGGCGAGATCGCCCAGGTCCGTGCCGAGCGCAACGGGCCGGTCATGCGGAGCGCTGGCTGAGCGATCGCTGGTCGTCGGGACTGGCCATCGGGGCGCGCCTCGGGCAAACCCACTCCATGCCGCAGCCCTTCGAATCAGACGCCCGCGCAATCCTCAAATCCGTCTTCGGCTACGACGATTTCCGCCCCGGGCAATGGGAGGTGATCGAGGCCGCGCTCGCCGGCCGCGACGTCTTCGCGGTGATGCCGACGGGCTCCGGCAAGTCGATGTGCTACCAACTCCCCGCGCTCGTGGCCGGCGGGCTGACGCTGGTCGTCTCGCCCCTGATCGCGCTGATGCGCGACCAGGTCGGGCAGTTGACGCGGGCGGGCGTCGCGGCCGCCTCGCTGAACTCGATGAACAGCGAGAGCGAGGCCGCCGAGGCCTGGGACCGTCTCAACGCCGGCGATCTGCGCCTGCTCTTCGTCTCGCCGGAACGCCTGGCCGGCGAGGGCCTCGTCGGCCGCCTGCGCCGCCTCGGGGTCACGCGGCTGGCCATCGACGAAGCCCATTGCGTCTCGCAATGGGGCCACGACTTCCGCCCCGAATACCGCCTGCTCGCCAAGACGCGCGAGGCGTTGGGCGGCGTGCCGGTGACGGCCCTGACCGCGACCGCCGACCGCCAGACGCGCGAGGACATCGCCCAGCAGCTTTTCCCGCGGCCGCCGCATCTGGTGGTGCATTCCTTCGACCGGCCGAACCTCAAGCTCGCCTTCGCGCCCAAGGACCAGCCGCGCCGCCAGATCGACGCCTTCCTGCGCAGCCATCGCGGCGGCTCGGGCATCGTCTACTGCTCCTCGCGCAGCCGCACCGAGAGGCTCGCCGAGGGCCTGCGCGAGAAGGGCTGGCATGCGCTCGCCTACCACGCCGGCATGGAGCAGGAGCAGCGCAACCGCAACCAGGACGTCTTCCTGCAGGAGGACGGCGTCGTCGTCTGCGCGACCATCGCCTTCGGCATGGGCATCAACAAGCCCGATGTCCGCTTCGTCGTCCATGCCGACATGCCCGGCTCGATCGAGAGCTATTACCAGGAGATCGGCCGCGCCGGCCGCGACGGGCTCAACGCCGATACGCTCACGCTCTACGGCGTCGACGACATGGCGCTGCGCCGCCGCCAGATCGACGAGAAGCCGATCGACGAGGAGCGCCGCCGCATCGAGCACAAGCGCCTCAACGCCATGATCGAGCTGTGCGAATCCGCGCTCTGCCGCCGCAGCGCGCTGCTTTCCTATTTTGGCGAGGAGACGCAAAGCTGCAGACATGGCCACGCGCCGATCCGCTGCGATCTCTGTGGGGCGGATGCGCCGGAACTGGCCGATGCCACGCTCGACGCGCGCAAGCTGCTTTCGGCGGTGGCGCGCTCCGGCCAGCGCTTCGGTGCCGCCCACCTCGCCGACATCCTGACCGGCACCGCGACCGATGCCATCCGCCGCCAGAACCATGACGGGCTGAAGACCTTCGGCGTCGGCCAGGACAAGCCCAAGAGCGCCTGGACGGCGCTGACCCGCAAGCTCTTCGCCGCCGGCGCGCTCGCCGAAGCCAGCGTCGAGCATGGCGGCTTCTGTCTGACCGGCAAGGGCGAGGACATCCTGTTCGGGCGCGAGACCATCGCATTGCGAGCCGATCCGTTGGCCGAGCGTCTCAGCCGGCGCGCCGGGCGCGAGCCGACCCGTGCCGACGGGCTCGACGAGGGCACCGCCGGTCTGTTCGAGCATCTGCGACAGCTGCGCCTGTCCCTGGCGAGGGAAGAGGGCGTGGCGGCCTACATCATCTTCACCGACCGCACCCTGATCGCGATGGCGCGGGCCCGCCCGGCAAGGCTGGAGGAGATGCGCGCGATCGAGGGCGTGGGCGAGCGCAAGCTGACCCAATATGGCGAGGCCTTCCTGGAAGCGATCGCCGGGTTCCCGGCTTGATCCGGGTCGCCCCTCGCGTGTACGCGCGCACACGCGTGAAAAAGCCGCACTCGGGCGCTATAGTCGCGCCAACGAATCAAGATCACTGCGGGCGCCGCGCGCCCGCTGAAGGACGAAGACATGAGCGACGCTGCCCGCGACCTTGAAGACGCCGCCTACGGCGCCGATTCCATCAAGGTTCTCAAAGGCTTGGATGCGGTGCGCAAGCGCCCGGGCATGTATATCGGCGATACCGATGACGGTTCGGGCCTGCATCACATGGTCTATGAGGTCGTCGACAACGCGATCGACGAGGCGCTTGCCGGTCATGCCGATCTGGTCACGGTGACGCTCAACGCCGACGGATCGGTCACCGTGACCGACAACGGCCGCGGTATCCCCACCAATATTCACGCCGAGGAAGGCATCTCGGCGGCCGAGGTCATCATGACCCAGCTCCATGCCGGAGGTAAGTTCGACCAGAACTCCTACAAGGTCTCGGGCGGCCTGCACGGCGTCGGCGTCTCGGTGGTGAACGCGCTCTCCGTCTCGCTGAAGCTGCGGATCTGGCGCGGCGGCAACGAGCCGGTTATCGCGTTCCGCCATGGCGATGCGGTCGCGCCGCTCGCGGTGGTCGGCCCGGCGGGGGACAAGCGCGGCACGGAGGTGACCTTCACCCCGTCCCAAGAAACCTTCACGATGATCGAGTTCGACTACAAGACGCTCGAACACCGCCTGCGCGAACTCGCCTTCCTCAACTCCGGCGTCCGGATCGTGCTGACCGATGCGCGCCGCGCCGAGATCGTGCGCGAGGAGCTGATGTATGAAGGCGGGGTCGAGGCCTTCGTGCGCTATCTCGACCGCGCCAAGACACCGGTCGTCTCAGCCCCGATCATGCTGTCGGCGGAGAAGGACGGCATTACCGTCGACGTCGCGCTCTGGTGGAACGACAGCTACCACGAGAACGTGCTCTGCTTCACCAACAACATCCCGCAGCGCGATGGCGGCACCCATCTCGCCGGCTTCCGCGCCGCGCTGACGCGCCAGGTCACCGGCTATGCCGAAAGCTCCGGCATCTCCAAGAAGGAGAAGGTCTCGCTCACCGGCGACGACTGCCGCGAGGGCCTAACCGCGATCGTCTCGGTCAAGGTGCCGGACCCGAAATTCTCCTCCCAGACCAAGGACAAGCTGGTCTCCTCCGAGGTGCGCCCGGTCGTCGAAAACGTTGTCAATCAGGCGCTCGCGACCTGGCTCGAGGAACATCCGAACGAGGCCAAGATCATCGTCGGCAAGGTCGCCGAGGCGGCTGCCGCCCGCGAGGCGGCCCGCAAGGCGCGCGACCTGACCCGCCGCAAGGGCGCGCTCGACATCGCCTCGCTGCCCGGCAAACTCGCGGATTGCCAGGAGCGCGATCCGGCCAAGTCCGAACTCTTCATCGTCGAGGGCGACTCGGCCGGTGGTTCCGCCAAGCAGGGTCGCGCTCGCGAGTATCAGGCGGTGCTGCCCCTGCGCGGCAAGATCCTCAACGTCGAGCGGGCGCGCTTCGACAAGATGCTCTCCTCCGACCAGGTTGGCACGCTGATCACGGCGCTCGGCGCCGGCATCGGCCGCGAGGAGTTCAACATCGAGAAGCTGCGCTACCACAAGATCATCATCATGACCGACGCGGATGTGGACGGCTCCCACATCCGCACCCTGCTGTTGACCTTCTTCTACCGGCAGATGCCGGAGGTGATCGAGCGCGGCCATCTCTTCATCGCCCAGCCGCCGCTCTACAAGGCGGCGCGCGGCAAGAGCCATGTCTATCTCAAGGACGAGCGCGCGCTGGAGGACTATCTCGTCGAGACGGCGCTCGACGGCGCGGTCTTCAAGACTGGCATGGCCAATGGCGGGAGCGTCGTCGAGCGTGGCGGATCTGATCTGCGCGGTCTGATCGAGGAAGCCCGGGGAATCCGGCACACGCTGGGACAGCTGCATTCGCGCTATGATCGGCGGGTGGTCGAGCAGATGGCGATCGCCGGCGCGCTGCGGCCGGTTTCGGAGGACAACCTGGACCAGGCCCAGGCCGCTGCGGCCAAGGTCGCGGCCCGCCTCGACGCGATCTCCGACGAACTCGAGCGGGGCTGGGAAGGCAAGGTCGCCGAGGGTGGCTTTCAGTTCTCGCGCATGGTGCGGGGCGTCAAGCAGGTCGCGACCGTCGATGCCGGCCTGCTCGCTAGCGCCGAGGCGCGCAGGCTCGATGCGGCGTCGGTTTCGCTGCAGGAGGCCTATTCGCGGCCGGGCCTGCTCAGCCGCAAGGGCGACGATCATGTCGTCAACGGCCCGACCGACCTGTTCGAGGCGGTGACCGCCATCGGCAAGAAGGGCGTTTCGCTGCAGCGCTACAAGGGTCTGGGCGAGATGAACCCGGAACAGCTCTGGGAGACGACGCTGGATCGCGATGTGCGCTCGCTGCTGCGCGTCAAGAACGACCAGAACGACGAGGCCGACGATCTCTTCGTCAAGCTGATGGGCGATGTCGTCGAGCCGCGCCGCGAGTTCATCCAGGCCAATGCGCTGACAGCCACCGTCGACACCTGACGCCGTCTCCTCTCGATATTCTCAGGAGTGAGGATTGGCTCTCCGGACGAGATGTGGCTGCGCAGTTCGCCAATCTAGAGCGTGCTGAGTTTTCTCGGAACCACCGCCGTCATCCCGGGCTTGCCCCGGGATCCATCGGAGGGCTCCAGAGCCTTACGATGGATTCCGGATCGGCGCGGCTGCGCCGCTTGTCCGGACTGACGGTCTGTTTCCGAGTGAAATCAGCATGCTCTAGCGGCTGCTCCCTCCCTGCAGAACTGTTTGGCAACCAGTTGCTCGCGGAGTTCACGCTCGCCGTCGTCAATCAAACCATTCGCTACCATATTCGTGAGTGTCCGGGATCGAGGAGGTTCGCATGCCAGACACCAAGGCGTCCGGCTTCGTCCGCGTTCGCGGCGCGCGCGAGCACAATCTCAAGAACGTCGATGTCGACATTCCGCGCGACGCCCTGGTCGTCTTCACCGGCGTGTCGGGATCTGGCAAGTCGTCGCTCGCCTTCTCCACCCTCTATGCCGAGGCGCAGCGCCGCTATCTGGAATCGGTCTCGCCCTATGCGCGCCGCCTGTTCCACCAGATGGAGGTGCCCGAGGTCGACGCGATCGAGGGGCTGCCGCCGGCGGTAGCGCTGCAGCAGCAGCGCGGATCGCCGACCACCCGCTCGTCGGTCGGCAGCGTGACCACCCTCGCGAACCTGCTGCGCATGCTCTACTCGCGTGCCGGCGACTATCCGCCGGGCCAGGCCCATCTCGACGCCGAAGCCTTCTCGCCCAACACGCCCGAGGGCGCCTGTCCGCGCTGCCACGGCCTCGGCCGGATCCACGAGGTCACCGAGGCCTCGATGGTGCCCGATCCGTCCAAGACGATCCGCGAGCGCGCCGTCGCCGCCTGGCCGACGGCGTGGGGCGGCCAGAATCTGCGCGACATCCTGATCAGCCTCGGCATCGACGTCGATACGCCGTGGCGCGACCTGCCGAAGAAGGTCCGCAACTGGATCCTGTTCACCGAGGAACAGCCGCAGGTTCCGGTCTATCCCGGCTGGGACTATGACCGGATCCAGCGTGCGATCCGGCAGAAGATCGAGCCCGCCTATATGGGCACCTTCTCCAGCGCCAAGCGCCATGTCACCCACAGCTATGCGACGACCCAGAGCGCCATGATGAAGAAGCGCGCCGCGCGCTTCATGATCGCCCGGTCGTGCCCGCTCTGCCATGGCAAGCGGCTGCGCCGGGAGGCCCTGTCGGTCCGTTTCGAGGGGCACGATTTCGCCGAGATGAGCGATCTGCCGATGGCCCGTCTGTCGCAAATCTTCGCGCCCTATGCCGAGGCGAAGGCCAGCACGCTCGCGACGCTGCGCGAGACCCATCCCGAGAAGGCCCTGGTCGTCCAGCGCATCGCCGGCGATCTCTACCGCCGGCTGTCGGTGCTGCTCGACCTCGGTCTCGGCTATCTGACGCTGGAACGCGGCACGCCGACGCTGTCGCCGGGCGAGTTGCAGCGGCTGCGGCTCGCCACACAGGTCGTCTCCAACCTGTTCGGCGTCGTCTATGTACTGGACGAGCCCTCTGCCGGGCTCCATCCCGCCGATACCGAGGCGCTGCTCCGGGCGCTCGATGGCCTGAAGGCGGTCGGCAATTCGCTGTTCGTGGTCGAGCATGAGATGGACGTCGTCCGCCGCGCCGACTGGATCGTCGATGTCGGCCCCGCCGCCGGCGAGCAGGGCGGCGAGATCCTCTACAGCGGCCCGATCGAGGGGCTGCGCGCGGTCTCGGCGTCGGAGACGAGGCGGCATCTGTTCGACGAAAGCGGTGGGGTGCGGAGCCGCGGGCGCGAGCCCTCCGGCTGGCTGCGGCTGGAGGGGGTCTCGCGCAACAATCTGAAGCAGGTTGATTGCGCGATCCCGCTCGGCGTGATGACCACGGTCACCGGAATCTCCGGCTCGGGGAAATCGAGCCTGGTCAGCCAGGCACTGGTCGATCTGGTCGCGGCTGCGCTTGGCGCCCCGGTCGCTCCCGACGAGGAGACGGATGCAGAAGCCGCGCTCGAGGACCGCCCCGTCGCCGCGACGGAGGGTCGGATCCTCGGCGGTCTCGAAGGGATCAGGCGGCTGATCGAGGTCGATCAGAAACCGATCGGGCGCACCCCGCGGTCGAATCTCGCGACCTATACCGGCCTGTTCGATCATGTCCGGGCGCTGTTCGCGGCAACGCCCGAAGCCAGGACCCGCCGCTACGACGCCGGCCGCTTCTCCTTCAACGTCGCCCAGGGCCGCTGCCCGCGCTGCGAGGGGGAAGGTTTCGTGATGGTCGAATTGCTCTTCCTGCCGAGCGTCTACGCCCCCTGTCCGACCTGTCACGGCACCCGCTACAACCCCGAGACGCTCGAGATCCGCTATCGCGGCAAGACGATAGCCGAGGTGCTCGCGCTGACCGTCGAGGGTGCCTGGGCGTTCTTCGACGACGCGCCCCATGTCTGCCGCTCGCTCATTGTGCTCCGCGAAGTCGGGCTCAACTATCTTCGCCTTGGACAGCCCGCGACCGAATTCTCGGGCGGCGAGGCGCAACGGGTGAAACTCGCCACCGAGTTGCAGCGCTCCCAGCGCGGCGGTGCGCTCTATGTGCTCGACGAGCCGACGACCGGCCTTCACCCGACCGATGTCGAGCGCCTGCTCGGCCAGCTCCACGCCCTGGTCGATGCAGGCAACAGCGTGATCCTGGTCGATCACGACATGAAGGTGGCGGCGGCGAGCGACTGGGTGATCGACATCGGCCCCGGCGCGGGCGACGAGGGCGGGCGGATCGTCGCGAGCGGCCCGCCGGCGATGGTTTCTGCCTGCCAGACGAGCCTCACAGCACCTTATCTCGATCGTGCTCTCGGCGCAGGCGTGGTCGCCACGGCCAACTGAGCGTCAGCACCGAAGCGGCTTACAGCCTCAGCCGCCGAGGCGATTATCCGCGCGACTGTTTTGATTACAGGCACAGTCTTGCCTGCGATAAGCCCATGGTCGATGACGCCACGCTTGGATGCCGCGCTCCACCTTCGAGGCAGAGCTGGACCGGTCGTTCTTGAGGCCGCGCTGATGAAGGTGTCACACTGGCGAGCACACTTTGCCTGGATGCAGCGTGATCAGCTTTTTGTCTTCCCACTGACCTCGGGGCGTCTCGTGCTGGACCAGGCAGGCCGCGAGGATGATGCCGCACCCATCAGCTTGAGGGCCACTGGAGGTCGTGCGCCGAAACGGCCTCGGAACCATTTCCTAGTCCCAGACGTCGGAGGCGATCGTGTCGCCTGACTGGATCTCAGCGCTTGCCAATCTCATGACAGGCCTTGCAGCCGTCATCGCCGGCTTGGCGGGCGTTCGCGGGCTCAATGCCTGGCGGACCGAAACGGTGGGCCGGCGCAAGACCGAGCTCGCCGAGGTGCTGGCGGGGTTCTACCGGGCCAGGGACATCCTGACATGGGCGCGCTTTCCTGCTTCGGATGACAATGCTGGTCGGGAGGACGGTCGCCCCGAAGCGGGGACGGACGACGGTGAGCTTGAACGGGGCGAGATCTTCGCGCCCGTCGACCGCCTGACCAAGGAGAGCCTGGTGTTTTCCGAGCTCCAGGCGAGCCGATACCGCTTCATGGCCTATTTTGGGGAGGAGGCCGCCCGGCCCTTCGAGGAGATACGGGCCATTCACGGCGAGGTTATCGACTCGGCCCACAACCTCATCCGCACCTACGGCCAGCAGCAGACGGTCTCGGAGGACGCAAGGCGCGACCAATGGGAAGCGGCGATTGGCCGGGGCGAAGGGGACGGCGACACTCTCAAGAAGCGGCTCGATCTAGCGGTGAAGGCCATCGAGCACACTTGCCGTCCCCTCATCGAGGAGCGCCATAAAGCACGCCGCAATGATCTCGTATGAATCACGCCGGGCGTGAGCTGCCGTGTAGAGACCGGCAGGGCCCGCTTGGACCATGGCAACCTCAAAGGTGTCGAACGGCATTCAAAACGTACGCCCCAAAACGCAAGCGCCTTTGTTGGCGCGCTTCCGCCGCTTGGCCGCGGCGCTTACGTTCATGCCCGCCTCAAATGCCTTTGCGACTATCGCCAGCCTCTCCGCCGGCGGACGTGTCCGGCAGTTTGGAGGCTGCTTCAGCCGAACCCTTGGACCTCTTGCTGACTGCCGCCGTATGGACTGCGCGCGGTCCGGTCGGGTGGCGGGGATATGCAAGCGTCAACGACCGGCGAGGATGTTGAGTGCTTTGGGCGTCAGGAGGAGCACGGACTGCCCATCGAGCGCGATGAAGCCGTGCTGTCCGAGGTTTGTGAAAGTTCGGCTCAGGATGTGCCGCTTTCCAGTTCGAAGAATTGCTCCGGGAAGCGTTACGCTGCAGCAGATTCGGTTTGGTGAGCTGCCAGATGCGGCAGGATTTCCTGGCCGATCTCGTCAATGACCTCTCCTGCGTCGCGAGCGCCGTATTTTAGATTGAGGATGACGTGATTGACGCCGATTTCTCGTAGACTCTCCAGAAAGGCGAGAACGAATTCACGCCCGGCTCGGAATCCGAGGTGAATCGACTGTGGTGGATGATCCGGTTCCTGGGTTAGGTCAATATAGAGAGACTGGGAGAAGGGCTTGAAACTCGCTGGCGCGATAGCCGAGACCGCCGCGCGCCAGCGCGCGATCAGCTCGGCTTGGCGTTCAAGAGGGCGAGGATAACTGATCCAGCCGTCGGCATTTGCAGCGATCCACTCGATCGACTGTCGGCTTGACCCTGTCACGAGCATGGGCAACCGCCCCAGCGGCTTCGGTACGAGATCGACCGTGCCGAACATGGACCCATAAGATGATTCCCCAACGGGGAACTCTTCGGCGAGAGCCCTGCGAATGACTGCAAAGTTTTCGCGAAACAGAACATCGCGCTTGTCGGCATCGACGCCGAAGGCCGGAAACTCGATGGGTCGGTCGCCCGACGCAACCCCGAGGACAAGTCGGCCCCCGGAGAGCCTATCAATTGAGGCGGCTGCCTTGGCGGTGTGGAGCGGATGGCGAAGGGGCAGAACGATAGACCCTGTAGCGAGCGCGATGGCGGCCGTATGGGCAGCAATCCATCCGAGATAGACCCATGGATCGTAGACTTGCCCGAGATCGCCGAAATTGGGGTCCCTGAGCGGCACGTCCCGTGCCCAGAGGGCAGCAAATCCTAGTTCTTCCGCCCGCCGGGCCAGCCGTTCCTGCCGACGCATGGTCGGCTCATCGCGTTGGTAGGCCTCAATAGGAAAGAAGACGCCGACCGTTAGCTTGCCTGGGGAGAACATTCGCCGAAAGCCTTCAGCTTCCACGGCGACTGCCTGCTTGTTGACCTTGAGCATGACGTTGCTCTCCAGGAACAGATTTCAATCAACCTGTGGCTTCGACGAGCCGTGCCGGTCGGCAGGGGAGATTTGCGATCCGCTTGCCGGTTGATGGAACCTATGACGGCCACCGGCACTAACTCTTCTGCCGATACACCAGTCGCCAGCGGTCGTCCTTGATGGAAGTCAGTTTCCCGGGTATCGCGGCTCTCCTCCAGCAATCCGCTCCGGCTGATCATCTCGTCGGCTATCGGGGCCTCTCGGTCGAGGGTCGCAGTCCGCAACCCAAACCTGAACTGCGATCGCCGATGACCGCTTCAGCGACACCACCAGCAGGGGGACACGACCCTGGTTCCCCGGAAATCGTGATCGGATCTTGAGATAGCCTGACATCGATCAGGAGCGGGAATTCAGCTTTAGCGCTATGATGCGACGAAATTCTCGCTGTGGGATTTCCTTGGCGCACCGCCCTGAGGCCTCACCCTGCCAAGCTGGACTTCAGATAGCTCGTAAACAGGTCGTGGAGAGTCACTATGGCCAGTCGGAGAACGATCGAGAGAACTCGGGCAAGCGAATTCGGTCAAGCCGGGTTGGGTCACGCGCTCACGGATACTTTCCCAGCGAGCGCCCCGGTCAGTATCGGTGGCACCGAGGACATAGGCCTCTCGTCCGATCATGGACCTGATCCTGGAGGCTTCGCCCAGACTGAACTCAACGATAGTTCTGAGATGAAATCCCTATTCCGTTCCTTCAGCCTGAAATCTCTCAAGCTGAAGAACCGGATCGTCATGGCGCCGATGACACGGTCATTTTCGCCGACCGGAATACCGACACCCGAGGTGGCGGCCTACTACGGCCGACGTGCAGGTGAGGTCGGCCTGATTATTTCCGAAGGTACCGTCATAGACAGGCCGGCCTCATCGAACGATTCGGATGTGCCGCACTTCTATGGCAACCAACCGCTCGAGGGCTGGAAGCGGGTCATCGACGAGGTGCACGCCGCCGGTGGCGCCATGGCGCCTCAGATCTGGCACATGGGCGTCATGCACCCCCATGCCTCCGGCTGGGTGCCGCCAGCACCGTTCGAGGGCCCGTCCGGCCTTCTCGTGCCCGGTGAGCAGACCGGCGTGGAAATGTCCGATAGCGATATCGCTGGGACGATCGCTGCCTACGGCCGTGCGGCGGGCGATGCAAAGCGGCTGGGCTTCGACGCAGTCGAGATCCACGGTGCCCATGGCTATCTGATCGACCAGTTCTTCTGGGCCGGCATGAACAAGCGTAACGATGCCTGGGGAGGGGCGACGTTGCCCGAGCGCAGCCGCTTCGCCGTTGAGGTGGTGAAGGCCGTTCGTGCCGCCGTGGGCGAGGAATTCGCCGTGATCCTGCGCCTGTCGCAATGGAAGCAGCAGGATTTTGCCGTGAAGCTTGCCAAGACACCGGAGGAGATGGAGGCCTGGCTCACGCCACTGGCGGATGCCGGCGTCGATATCTTCCACTGTTCGCAGCGGCGCTTCTGGCAACCAGAGTTCGAGGGATCGGATCTGAACTTCGCCGGCTGGGCCAAGAAACTGACCGGCAGGGCCACGATTACCGTGGGCTCGGTGGGGCTCTCGGGTGAGTTCATCGCCGCCTTTCAAGGCGAGAGCTCCCATCCGAGCTCGTTGGACGAACTGCTGCGCCGGTTCGAGCGCGGCGACTTTGATCTCGTTGCCGTTGGTCGGGCGCTCCTGTCGGATCCGCAATGGCCCACGAAGATTCGGGAGGGCCGCAGCGAGCAGTTGCGGGACTTCACGCGGGACGCTCTTGCAACCCTCTACTAGGGCCCGGACTCATGACCAGTAACTGACGGGTCGCTGCGATGCGGAAGGCTGCAAGGAAGCTGTTTAGGCGTATTGATCGCGCCGTCGAGATCACGACCTCCGCTCCTGCTTTGATGGCGGTGACCGTGCGGGCGTGTTCTATTTCCTCGCTGGTGACACGGCGCCCGTCGAACAGGACGCGCCGTGCAACGGCCTTGGTCAGATGTCAGCTTCGGGCGGTGCGCAACCGGCCGGAGATAGGCCCGATAGAGGGAGTGCCGCTTGCCCTCGCGAACCAGGATGTCTGAGTAGGCAACCCTCCCTCGCCCTCCATCAACTCACCATGGGGGTGACAAAGCGGCGAATGCCGAGGCCCTCCGCTGCATCGAGCAGTGTGCTGGCGATGGGGCTAGGATCCTTCGCGGGCTGAACCCAGACCGGGCCGGTCGTGCCCCGGTATTTCGGATCCGGCCGGCTCTGCCAGTTCTCGATACGGCGATAAACTCCAGCCGGCGTCGCCCGTCTCTGCCGCAAAGTGATCCCAGTCGCAGCGGTGGCCGCGTGCCCAGACCATGATGTTCACGCTGGAGCCGCCGCTAAGGCCCTTGCTCATCGACATGGAAAGCGCTCGGCCGTCGAGATGCGGATTGGGCTCGGCCTGGAATCCCCAGTCGCGATCCGAACCAAGATTGGTAGGCCATAGGGCGGTGTTGAGGACGGATTCTGCTTCGTCGTGCGTGCTGGCTTAGGTGAGAAGAACGCTGCAGGCCGGGTTCTCGGCCATCCTGCACATCGCTCGCTCCTGGAGGGAGTGAGCCCGGTCAAGAACCTCTTTCCCGATATCTGATGCAACGAGCAGGCGGCGGCCGGCGACCGGCGCCGCCATCGATATCGTCAGATCATCGAAGCGGATCGACCGGCTGACGTTCTACGTCCGCTTTCTGGCAATGCTCCAATGACCGGAAGTGGCGCAAGCAGCTGGTTGGCGTCGTGCAGTCAGCCCATGCAGTGAGGCTGTGCCAAAGGCCGAACTTATCGCGTGCCAATTGCAGTTTGGTGGCGATGTCGTCCAGCCGTCCCACACCCCTGAGATCAGCTCTCGAACGCCAGTTCGAGATGCTGGTCAGATCTTGCAGCAACATCGCAGAGTCTTGAGGTGGCATCGGCGTCGATCAGGAGCGCCACACGCTCCGGCAAGCCGGCTGTCGAGGTTACGTTCACTACAGCACCGTCGCGGGACAGCGAATTGACCGTACATCTTAAGCTCGACTTCCCGCCGTTGAAGACGAGGCGCCCGGCCTTCAGCACCCGGTTCTGGTCGCGAGAGCGACGCACGGGGTTCGACAATTGAGCCAGACGTCGTAACTCGAGCAGATCGATCGCCAGGCCACTCAATTCGGCTAGTATCGCTTCGTCATCGCGGCTGAAGCTGCGTGGCTTCGTATCCATCACGCAAACGGTCCCGATCGCGTGACCATCGGGGGAGCGCAACTGCATGCCAGCGTAGAAGCGAATTTTCGGATCCCCCGTAACGAGCGGATTGTCCGCAAACCGGGGATCGGCGGTCGCGTCCGGCACGATCAATGCGTCGGGTTGTCTGATCGCAATGTCGCAGAACGCCACCTCACGATCCGTCTCGCAGACCGACAGTCCCTGTTGTGACTTGAACCACTGCCGGTGGCCGTCAAGGAAAGTCACGGTCGTCATAGACACGTTGAAGATGCGCTTCGACAGGCGCGTCAGCCGATCGAAGGTTTCCTCCGTGGGTGTATCAAGAACCTGATAGGACGCGAGTGCGTTTAGCCGCGCCTGCTCTTGCAATGCGGCGGGTGTCGCAACGGCTGGTGGCAGAATGAGCTTCATATCGCTTGTTTAGGCTGAAACTGCTTACGATCCGTTGATGCCGCTTCGCATGCGTTATGGAACGCGCCCCAGCCATGCCTCCGAATGTCTGGATTTGCGCGGCATCCCAGAGTCAGGTTTTGGCGCATATCGCCTGGGCGAGCGACTGACGGCGTTGGCCCATTGCGGACATTCGGAAGTTCGGCTTTCGGGTAGGCAGATGCCGAAACTCGGGTGAACGAAAGAGGGGGTCGCCCCGAGCTTGGTCAGGCGCGTCGTCGAAGAGTGTCGAGGATGAAATGGTCGTGTCCCTGCTGGTGGTGTAGCTTCGCGGAGCCTCCTCGGTGCCGGCTTGGCCGGGCTGGTCAGGCGGCCACGGCTGGCAGGCTGACGATGGGATCATCGCTGATCGGCGCGATGCTTTCCAGCGTGATGTAGCGGGCTCGCTGGACGGCCCATTCGTCGTTCTGTTCGAGCAGG
>NZ_JAUXYO010000179.1 GCF_030694325.1 Allobosea sp.
GTTCTCGACCTCGGCGACCGGACGATCGTCGGTTTCAAGCCGGAGATCTATGCGGCGGCCGTGAAAACGGCCGCGTAAACCGAGCAGATCGGCCCTAAGGCAAGACATTTGAAGCGTCGGCGCAACGCGGACTTTACAAAGCGCTGTCATGCTCGAGGGCATGATCGCTCCTACTGCCGCAACGCGCGCCACGTTCCCGAACGTCTCCTTCGGGCCGTTTCGCCTGCTGGAGGCCGTGCCCTGGCTGCTGGTCGCGGCGACGATGCGGGTCATCGCCTTCGCCGGCGGTCTGGTCGCGCTGCCCGCCATCATGCTGGCCAACATCGCGCTGCTGCTCGCCTTCGTCATCGTGACCTGGCGGATGGTGCTGGCCACCGACGGGCGCAGCGGGCTCGGTCTGCTCGGCCTGAGCCAGCAGATCGGGATGGCGCGTGCCGTGCTGCCGCCGATCTTCGGTGTGCTCGTGGCGGCCACGGTGGTGTCGGCGTTGACCGGGCTGATCGGCAGCCCGGGCGAATTCATGCTCGGTTTCGATGGCATCGCCTTCGACCAGGCCAGCCACCCGGGCCGCGTTTGGAGCGCCCTGGTCGCCGCGCTCGTTCTGTTGATGGTGCTTCAGGTCGACGAGGCGTCAAAACCCAGCCTGCTCATGGCGATCAGGCGGTTTTGGGAGCATGCGCGCTGGCTCATCCCCGGCGTTCTGCTCGTTGCAGTGTTGTCGGTCCTACTGCACCCCATTCAGGGTTATGTTCGCGGACTGATCGTACAGATGTGGCAGCACTCGCAACTGCCCATATTGGTCAAGAGCCTGCTGTCGATGGTCTTCATCTTCTCCTTTGCCACGGTGCGTCTCTGGTTGACGGTCGGCATCCTCGTCTTTGCGCTGCGCCAGTCCTATCGCGCGCGGCCCGAGAGCTGATGTCGCGGCAGGCTCTGCGGCCTCTTCCCTAATCACGCCTGCTGCTCTACCTCGCGGGCCATGACCGCATCGCTCCCGTCCGCGCCGGCCGCCCCCGCTCCCGCGACCGACTTCAGCTTCCACCTCCACGCCCGCGACGGCGCCGCCCGGACGGGCGAGATCGCCATGCCGCGCGGCGTCATCCGCACGCCGGCCTTCATGCCGGTGGGCACGGCGGCGACCGTCAAGGGCATGTATCCCGACCAGGTCAGGGCTCTGGGCGCCGATGTGGTGCTCGGCAACACCTATCACCTGATGCTGCGGCCGGGCGCCGAGCGCATCGCCGGGCTCGGCGGCCTGCACCGATTCATGAACTGGCCGCACCCGATCCTGACCGATTCCGGTGGCTTCCAGGTGATGTCGCTCGCCAATCTGCGCAAGCTGACCGAGGAGGGCGTCGCCTTCCGCTCGCATATCGACGGCTCGAAACACATGCTCAGCCCGGAGCGCTCGGTCGAGATCCAGAACCTGCTCGGCTCCGACATCGTCATGCAGCTCGACGAATGCGTCTCGCTGCCCTGCGAGGACAAGGTGGCCGAGAAGGCGATGCGCCTGTCGCTTCGCTGGGCGCAGCGCTGCAAGGACGCCTTCGGCCATCATCCCGGCCGGGCGCTGTTCGGCATCGTCCAGGGCGGGGCGGTGCCGCATCTGCGCGTCGAGAGCGCGCGCGAACTCGCGGCGATGGACCTCAAGGGCTATGCCGTCGGCGGACTGGCGGTCGGCGAGCCGCAGGAGATCATGCTGGCGATGATCGAGACGGTCGAGCCGCATCTGCCGGTCGAGAGGCCGCGCTATCTGATGGGCGTCGGCACGCCCGACGACATCGTCGAGGCGGTGCGCCGCGGCATCGACATGTTCGATTGCGTGATGCCGACGCGGGCCGGCCGCCACGGCCAGATCTTCACCCGCTTCGGCCGGATGAACCTGAAGAACGCCAAACATGCCGACGACCCGCGCCCGGTCGACGAGACCTCCTCCTGCCCGGCCGCGAACGGCTGGTCGCGCGCCTATCTACACCACCTCGTCAAGGCGGAGGAGATGCTCGGCAAGATGCTGCTGACCTGGATCAACCTGGCCTATTACCAGGAGCTGATGGCTGGCCTGCGCGCCGCCATCACTGAGGGGCGGCTGGAGGATTTCGTCGCGCAGACCAAGGAAGGCTGGGCGAGGGGCGAGGTCCCGGCCGCGCCGTGATCGACCCCTGGTACCTGATGCTGGCGGGCAAGATGGCCACCGCCGCCGCCATCGTCGTCGGCTGCTCGCTGCTGGCCGAGCGCAGCGGGCCGCTGATCGCAGCTCTCATCGCCACCCTGCCGATCTCGGCCGGGCCGGTCCTGGTCTTTCTCGCGCTCGAGCACGATGCGGCCTTCATCGGCGAGAGTGCGCTCGGCGCCATGACCTCCAATATCGCCAATGCCGGGCTGAGCTGCGCCTATGTGCTGCTGGCCCAGCGCTTCGGCACGGTGCTCAGCCTGGCCGCCGCGCTGGCGGCCTGGGTCGCAACCTTGCTGCTGATGCGCGGGCTCGATCCCTCCTTCCCGGTGCTGACAATTGTCACCATCCTCCTCTATGGCGGGCTGCACAGGCTGTTCCGGCCTTATCTCGCCGCGCGTCCTGACCGGCCGCCGGAGCGGCCGTGGTATCTCATCCCGATGCGGGCCGGCTTCGTCGCGGCTCTCGCCGGCACGGTGACGACGCTGAGCGCTCATGTCGGTCCGGGCTGGTCGGGCTCTCTCGCGGCCCTGCCGATCGTCCTCGGCAGCATGATCGCGATGCTGCAGCCCCGTATCGGCGGCCCGGCCACGGCCGCGGTGCTGGCCAATGGCGCGCTTCCGCTGATCGGCTTCGGCCTGGCGCTGGGGGCGCTGCACCTCACAGCCGTTCCGCTCGGCTCGGCCATGGCGCTGAGTCTTGCGCTGGCCATTGCGATCGGCTGGAACCTCGGCGTGATGCGGCTAAGCCGCCGGGCGGGCTGAGCGACGCCAGGAAGCGACGAACAGGCCCGCGATGATCAGGCCGATGCCGGCGACCTGCAGCCCGCTCGGGATCTCGCCCAGCACCGGGATGGCGAGCAGCGTGCCGATGATCGGGATCGTCGGCGGGAAGCGCCCGGCCACCGCCGGCCCCATGCGCCTTGCCGCGACGCTCCACAGCCAGAGTCCGAGGATGACGTTAAGCACCCCTTGGTTGATGCCGTGCAGGACGATGACCCACCAGGGCGCCACGTCGAAGCCGCGGAAGAAGAACAGCGCGTAGAACGGCAGATAGGCCATCGACAGCACCGCGACGACGCTGGTCGCCTTCAGCGGGTCGAGCCGCCAGAGCTGGACCAAGAGCGGATACATGCCCCAGATCAGTCCGACGCCGACGAAGCAGAGATCGCCGAACAGGATCGACGGGTTGGTGTGGGTCGTGCCGGCGATGCCGAGGCAGGCCAGGCCGAGCAGCACCGCCACGATGCCGATGACGAGTTGGCGCGTGATGATCGCGCCGAACAGCGCGACGCTGCCGATGATCGAGATGACCGTCACGAGGCCGGGCCCGATCGTCGCGCCATGGGCGGCCGGCGCATAGGTGACGCCGGTGAGGAGCAGATAGCTCATCGGGAAGCCGCTCATCACGGCCAGCAGCAGGCCGCGACCCCAGCCGATGCCGTTGCAGCTCTTCACTCCGCCCGCGAGGAAGCCCGGCAGCAGCAGCAGGCCGGCGATGCCGAAGCGCAAGGCGAGGAGGTCATGCGAGGTCAGGCCGTTGAGCACCGCATGCCGGCTGATCACGAAGTTCGAGCCGAAGATCAGCATGGCCAGCACCATGCCGGCAAAGGCCAGCCGCCACAGGCGCCGATCGCGCATCCGGGCGGCTTCCGACAGGGGCGCGGTCTCGTGCATCAGCCGGTATCGCCCGGTTCGGCGCCCGCGCGCTAGCGCGCAGGCTGCATGGCCCCCGCGCGAAATCCGCGCCGCTGCGCCCTCGACGCATGGCTTCGGAAACAATCCGAGACGAAACGCCGCAATGGCTCCACGCTTCCGCCCTTCCGGGACCGAGGGCGCAGGGTCTTGTGGTGGCGTTCACGGAGGAAAGTCGCAGATGACGGATTCGGTCTTCACGGCCACGGCCAAATTCCTGCGTGGCGTCGGCGCACAAGCGACCGTGTCGGTCGCGGCCTCCGCACTGGCCGCGGCCTTGCTGGCCGTGCCGGCAGGGATCCCGCTGCCGTTCGTCGGCAGCTCAGCCCGGACGGACGCGGCGGTGGCACAGCAGGAGCGCTGGGTCTCGCCCGTCGCCTCGGACGGCAAGATCCGCGAGCGACATCAGGATGCGGCGGCCAGCGAACCGCCGTCGAGGGCCGCCCGGGGGCTGATCGGCCCGGCCGCGATCGTGATGCCGATGTCGCTGGGCTGGCAGCCGCCCGTCGCCGAGGTCGCCGTTCTGCGGCAGGAGCGGCCGGCA
>NZ_JAUXYO010000182.1 GCF_030694325.1 Allobosea sp.
CGCCGGCCGCCATGGCATGGCCGCCACCCTTGACCGCGAGCCCGGCCTCCACCGCCGCGCGCACGGCGCGGCCGAGATCGACGCCGGCCACCGAGCGGCCCGAGCCGGTGGCGCCGCCCTCCCCGTTGAGGGCGAGCGCGAAGGCGGGCTTGCGGAAGCGCTCCTTCAGCCGCGCCGCGACCAGCCCGACGATGCCGGGATGCCAGTCCGGCGAACTCGCCAGCAGGACGGCCAGAGCGGGATCGCGCATCAGCGCGTGGTCGGCCTGCGAGATCGCCTCGATCACGGCCTGGCGCTCGATCTCCTGGCGCTCCTGGTTCAGGCGGTTGAGCTCGGCGGCTATGCTGCGCGCCTCGATCTCGTCGGCGGTCAGCAGGAGGCGCGCGCCGAGGCTGGCATCGCCGATGCGCCCGCCGGCATTGATGCGCGGGCCGAGCAGGAAGCCGAGATGCCAGGGCTGGACCGGCCTGTCGAGCCCGGCGACGTCCATCAGCGCCGCCAGCCCCGGCCGGACGCGCCCGCGCAGGATGGCGAGGCCCTGGCGGACGAAAGCCCGGTTGAGGCCCTGCAGCGGCACGACGTCGGCGACCGTCGCCAGCGCGACGAGGTCGAGCGCGGCGAGCAGATCGGGCTCGCTGCCGCGCGATACCCAGGCACCGCGGCGGCGCAGTTCGGCACGGGTCGCAACCAGCGCCAGGAAGACGACGCCCGCCGCACAGAGATGGCCGAGCCCCGAGAGATCGTCCTGCCGATTGGGATTGACCAGCGCCTCAACCTCCGGGAGCCGCTCAGGCGCCTGGTGATGGTCGAGCACGACGACGTCGAGGCCGAGCCGCCTCGCCTCCGCCAGCGGTTCATGGCTGGTGGTGCCGCAATCGACCGTGACCAGCAGCGTCGCCCCCTCGGCCGCCAGTTGCCGGATCGCCTCGCTGTTGGGGCCGTAGCCCTCGATCAGCCGGTCGGGGATGTGGATCCGCGGGCGCGCGCCTCCGGCCGTCAGGAAGCCCGCCAGCAGGGCTGCCGAGCAGGCACCGTCGACGTCGTAATCGCCGAAGATCGCGACAGGCTCGCCGCTTTCGACCGCGCGGGCGAGGCGCTCGGCGGCGGGCGCCATATCGGTCAGCGTGCCGGGATCGGGCAGCAGATCGCGCAGCTTCGGCTCGAGGAAGGATTGCGCTTCGCGGGGCTCGACCCCGCGCCCGGCGAGAAGCCGCGCCAGAATGTCGGGAATGCCCTCGACCTGCGCCAGCGCCTCGGCCCGGCCGAGGCCGGCGGCATCGAGCCGGTCGCGCCAGGGCCGGCCCAGCGCGGAGCGGGTGACGCCGAGAAAGGCACGCGGGGGAATGAGACTCATGGGCGCAGGGCGTCGCGCAGGCAGGCGCGTTCGTCAACCGTCGCCAAGGCGGCCGCGGGCTTCCCAAAAGCAGAACGGCCGGGCGAGCCCGGCCGTTCGATCGACGATAGGGTATGGCTTCCGCCTCAATCCAGCTTGAACTTGCCGAAGTCGCGGTGCTCGCCATGGATGCGGCGGACCGTGCCGGTGATCGAGCGATAGACGATCGTCTCCGTCTCGATCACGTCCTTGCCGAACCTCACGCCCTTGAGCATGCCGCCATTGGTGACGCCGGTGGCGCAGACGATGGTGTCGCCCGACGCCATCTCCTCCATGCTGTACTTCTTGTTGGGGTCGGTGACGCCCATGGTGAGGGCACGGGCGCGCTTCTCCTCGGTGTCGAGGATCAGGCGACCCTGCATCTGGCCGCCGACGCAGCGCAGCGCGGCCGCCGCCAGCACGCCTTCCGGCGCGCCACCGATGCCGAGATAGAGGTCGATGCCGGTCTTGTGCGGCTCGGTGCAGTAGATCACGCCGGCGACGTCGCCATCGGTGATCAGGCGGATCGAGCAGCCGGTCTTGCGAACCTCCTCGATCAGCTTGGCATGGCGCGGGCGGTCCATGATCAGCGTCGAGATCTCGCTCGGCTTGACGCCCTTGGCCTTGGCGAGCGCATGGATGTTGTCGGTCGGCGAGGCGTCGAGATCGACGACGCCGCGGGCATAGCCGGGGCCGATGGCGATCTTGTCCATATAGACGTCGGGGGCGTTGAGCAGCTTGCCGGCTTCCGCCATCGCCATCACGGCGATCGAATCGGGCATGTCCTTGGCGCAGAGGGTGGTGCCCTCGAGCGGATCGACGGCGATGTGGACCTTCGGCCCCTGGCGGGTGCCGACCTTCTCGCCGATGAAGAGCATCGGCGCCTCGTCGCGCTCGCCCTCGCCGATGACGATCTCGCCATCGATCGGCAGGCGGTTCAGTTCGCGGCGCATGGCGTCGACCGCCGCCTGGTCCGCCGCCTTCTCATTGCCATGGCCGCGCAGCCGAGCCGCCGAGACCGCCGCGCGCTCGGTGACGCGGACCAGCTCCATCGAGAGATAGCGCTCGATGATCTGGGAGGAGGAAATGCGGAGATCGTCGGACATGAGCGGTTCCCTTTGGTTTTGCGAGCGAAGGCGGGCAGTCACGGCGATGACAACGCCTGAAGCCTACTCCCGTTCGATCCGGATGACTTGCGGCGGTTCGGCGATATGGCCATCGGCGGAGACCTGCTCCAGGGCGGAGCGGATGGCGGCTTCACTCGTGGCGTAGGTGATGAGAACGACCGGAACGGGCGTACCCGAGCGCCCCGCCGGGTCCTGCGCCGCGGCGGCGGCCGAGCGGCGCTGCACGATGCTCTCCAGCGAGATGTCGGCCTGAGCCATGCGGGTGGCGATGCCGGCGGCCGCGCCGGGACGGTCGACCACCGAGAGGCGGACATAATAGCCGCCCTCGTGGCGCTGCATCGGCGTGCGCGCCGCGGTCTCGAGGCGTGCGACCGGCAGGCCGAAGGGCAGGCCCGCCGTGCCGCGCGCGATGTCGGCGATGTCCGCTACGACCGCGGAGGCCGTCGGGTCGCCACCGGCGCCGGGGCCGACGAGAGTGAGTTCGCGCACGGCGTCGGCGTCGACCGTAACGGCGTTGAGGACGCCCATCACCTGCGCGATGGCCGAGGATTTCGGCACCATGGTCGGATGGACGCGCTGCTCGATGCCGGCCTTTGTCCGCTCGGCGACGCCGAGCAGCTTGATCCGGTAGCCGAGCTCGTCGGCCATCTTCAGGTCGAGCGGAGTGATCGAGGAAATGCCTTCGACATGAATCGCTTCGGCGTCGATCTTCGTGCCGAAGGCGAGGCTGGTGAGGATGGCGAGCTTGTGGGCAGTGTCGTAGCCTTCGACATCGAAGATCGGGTCGGCCTCGGCATAGCCCAGGCGCTGCGCGTCCTTCAGGCAGGCCTCGAAGGTCAGGCCCACCATCTCCATGCGCGAGAGGATGGAGTTGCAGGTGCCGTTGAGGATGCCATAGAGCCGCGTCACGCTGTTGCCGGCCAGCGCCTCGCGCAGCGTCTTGACGATGGGAATGCCACCAGCCGAGGAGGCCTCGAAGGCGAGCGCGACGCCCCTCTCCTCCGCCAGCGCGGCGAGCGCGACGCCGTGATGGGCGAGCAGCGCCGTGTTGGCGGTGACGACCGATTTGCCGGCCGAGAGCGCCGCCTCGACGGCGGCCTTGGCCGGTCCGTCCGAGCCACCGACCAGTTCGACGAGGCAGTCGATCTCAGGCGAGCGCGCGAGTTCCACCGGATCGTCGAACCAGGTCAGCCCGCCGAGATCGACGCCGCGATCACGGGTCCTGTCGCGGGCGCTGACGGCGGTGACGCGGATGGCGCGGCCGCAGCGCTCGCTCAGCGCATTCTCCTGCCGGCGCAGGATGCGCAGCACCGAGGCGCCGACGGTTCCGACCCCGGCAAGGCCGATGCGGAGGGGGGTGGCGGCGGGTTTGGCGGAGGCGCTGGTCATGGCGGCGGCGTCGCATGAGGGGCGCGTGCGAGTCAACGGCGAAGCCTCGACTCGCGCTCAGCCAAAGCGACAGACGACCTCGGCCGCCAGCCGCCGTAGCTTGCCCTCGCCGTAGGTCATGTGGACGCGCAACAGATTGGTGCCGAAGGCGGTGATCTTGATGGTGCGCAGCGCCTCGAGCGTGTCGCCGGTCCAGGTCGTCGCGTTCTCGTTGACGGGCGTCCAGAACCAGGGCTTCGGCGGCTCGATCACCGCCTCGGCAAGAATTTTCTCCGCCGCCGCCTGCTCGATTCCGGCCGGGAGATGGCGGGCGACGACCTCGGTCGCGTCACGGCCGCATTCGCGCGCCGTCGTCGCCGCGAGAACGTCGGCGATCAGCGGCGAATTCGTCTGCGGCACGCGCCCGCGCGAAAAATCATAGGTGCTGACGAGGCAGACCAGCGCGAACAGGATGACGCCCGCGGCTAGCAAACGGCCTTTGCTGATCATCGCGCGTGGAAGCCCCATCCCGGACGGGATCGTCCGTGCCGACGGGTTCCCATGTTTCGGGGTCGGGGTCCAGTCTCCCGAGCCCTCATCCTGAGGAGCCGCGGAACGCGGCGTCTCGAAGGATGGTCCAGTTGGTTCGGGAGCCTCCTGGAGCATCCTTCGAGACGCGCTCCTGAGGAGCGGTCCTCAGGATGAGGGATGAACTCGAGGCCAGCCAGGCCCCCTACCCCGCCTTCGGCATCTGGATGACGTTGTGAAGCCGCTCGTCGGCCGTCTTCAGGAAGCGGCCGACATTGCGGGCGGCCTGGCGGATGCGCTGCTCGTTCTCGACGATGGCGATGCGGACATAGTCGTCGCCATGCTCGCCGAAGCCGATGCCCGGCGCGACCGCGACCTCGGCCTTCTCGATCAGCAGCTTCGAGAACTCCAGCGAGCCGAGATGGCGGAACTTCTCGGGGATCGGCACCCAGGCGAACATCGAGGCTGCCGGCGCCGGGAACTCCCAGCCGGCCTTGCCGAAGCTCTCGACCAGCGCGTCGCGGCGCTTGCGATAGATCTCGCGCATCTCGCGGATGCAGTCGTCGGGGCCGTTGAGGGCGGCAGCGGCTGCGACCTGAATCGGCGTATAGGCGCCGTAGTCGAGATAGGACTTCACCCGGGCGAGCGCCGCCAGCAGCCGCTCGTTGCCGACCGCGAAGCCCATGCGCCAGCCGGCCATCGAGAAGGTCTTGGACATCGAGGTGAACTCGACGGTGACGTCCATCGCTCCCGGCACCTGCAGCATCGAGGGCGGCGGGTCGTTCTCGTCGAAATAGACCTCGGCATAGGCGAGGTCCGAGAGCAGGATCAGCTCATGCTTCTTCGCGAAGGCGACGAGGTCCCGGTAGAAATCCAGCGAGGCGGTGTAGGCGGTCGGGTTGGCCGGATAACAGGTGACGAGCGCGATCGGCTTGGGCACCGAATGGATCATCGCCCGCTCCAGCGCCGGGAAGAAGGCCGGCGTCGGCTCGGCCGGTACGGAGCGGATGACGCCGCCCGCCATGAGGAAGCCGAAGGCGTGGATCGGGTAGCTCGGATTGGGCACCAGCACGACGTCGCCCGGGCCCGTGATGGCCTGCGCCATGTTGGCGAAGCCCTCCTTGGAGCCCAGCGTCGCCACGACCTGGGTGTCGGGGTTCAGCTTCACGCCGAAGCGGCGATCGTAATAATGCGCCTGGGCCCGACGCAGCCCGCCGATGCCCTTGGAGGCCGAATAGCGGTCGGTGCGCGGCTTGCCGGCGGTCTCGAGCAGCTTCTCGATGACATGCTTGGGCGCCGGCAGATCGGGATTGCCCATGCCGAGATCGACGATGTCGACGCCCTTGGCGCGCTCGGCCGCCTTGATCTTGTTAACCTGTTCGAAAACATAGGGCGGCAGGCGCTTGATGCGGTGAAAATCGGCCATTCGAACAGTTCCTTCGCCGGGCTGGCCGGCGTCCTTGTCTCCAGGAGCGCGTGCGGCAACACTCCAAAGGTGCCGCGGCCTTCCCCTGCAATTCAGATCGTTGCGCGCAGCGCGCTTCCGGCCGCATCTTTGGTCACGGGCAGACAAAAAACGCAAGATTCAATCGCAACCGAACCCGCGCCGGGCGTAGCGAGGCCTCGATCGGCGGGCTTCAGTTGGTGGGCAGCACCGCCGGCTTGGGGGCGGGCGTGGAGCCCAGCGTTTTCGCCATGGTGCCGGCAGCCTCGTTTGCGGTGCGCTTGGCTTCGAGTTCGGCCTCAATCTTCTTGAACTCGGCTCGAGGCTTGCACTCCTCGTTCGGCCTGCGGCCATCGGGCCTGTAGGAAAAATGCGCAGCCTGCCCGGCGGGAACGAAGGGCGGCGGGGCCGGCGCATCGCCCTGGCAGAGAGGGTTCACCGGCAAGGTCGTGCCGATCGGAATGTAGCTCACATCGGCCGGGCGGGTTTCGCGCACGAAGGGCTTGGGCTCGGCCGCGGTGGTTGCCATCCCGGCTGCTTCCGCGACGCTCTTGCCGGCCTCGCCCGCGCAGCCCGCCGCGGCGACCGCCAGGCCCGCCACGATCAGGAGCGGCAGGAGCGGCGTGGACTGGAGTCGGGCTTGCGGCATGGGTCGATCCGGCAGGTTACGGAATTCTTATTGTAGTCGATATCCGCTACGTCCTTAATAGGACCAAAATGGGGAGCAGACAGCATCCCCTGAGAAGACGTGCGACGGGGAGAGCGCGATGGACCGGCGAGCCGGTGAGAAGTCCGGGGCCGCGACAGGCCCGGCCGAGATGCCGGCGCCCGATCTCGACGCCTTCGCGCAGAACATGAGCCGCCTCGTCGAGGAATACGGCAAGGTCACAGCCGCCTATCTCAAGCCGATCGAGCGCGGCGAGGCCAAAGGCGGCCAGGCCGACGAAGCCAGCGAGATGGTCAAGACGCTGGGCCGCGTCGCCGAGAAATGGGTCTCCGACCCGCGCAAGATCATCGAGGCGCAGGCCTCGCTGACGGGCGATTTCCTGACCTTGTGGAGCACGATGCTCAAGCGGGCGGGTGGCGAGGCGGCAGCGCCCGTCATCGAGCCGGACAAGCGCGATGGGCGCTTCGCCGACCCCGACTGGTCGGCCCATCCGATGTTCGACTTCGTCAAGCAGGCCTATCTGATCGGCACGCGCTGGGCCGAATCGATGGTCGACCGCGCCGAGGATCTCGACCCCCACACCCGCGAGAAGGCGCGCTTCTATGTGAAGCAGATCGCCAGTGCGCTCTCGCCCTCCAATTTCGTCGCGACCAACCCGGAGCTGCTGCGCGAGACGCTGCAGCAAAACGGCGAGAATCTCGTGCGTGGCATGAAGATGCTGGCGGAGGACATCGAGGCCGGCCGGGGCGAACTCAAGATCCGGCAATCCGATCCCGGCGCCTTCAAGATCGGCGTCAACATCGCCTCGACGCCGGGCAAGGTCGTCTGGCGCAACGACATCATGGAGCTGATCCAGTACGCGCCCGCGACCGAGACGGCGCTGAAGCGCCCTCTCCTGATCGTGCCGCCCTGGATCAACAAGTTCTACATTCTCGATCTCAACGCCGAGAAGAGCTTCATCCGCTGGGCGGTCGCCCAGGGTCTGACCGTGTTCTGCATCTCCTGGGTCAATCCCGACGAACGCCACGCGTCCAAGGATTTCGAGAGCTACATGCGCGAGGGCGTCTTCGCGGCGCTGGACGCGATCGAGCAGGCGACGGGCGAGAAGAAGGTCAGCGCCATCGGCTACTGCGTCGGCGGCACGCTGCTGGGCGTCACGCTCGCCTATATGGCGGCGGGCGGCGACAAGCGCATCGAGAGCGCGACCTTCTTCACCACCCAGGTCGATTTCTCGCAGGCCGGCGAATTGTCCGTCTTCGTCGACGAGGAGCAGATCCGGGCGGTCGAGGAGCAGATGACCAAGAGCGGCTATCTCGACGGCGCGCGCATGGCGGGCGCCTTCAACATGCTGCGGCCCAACGACCTGATCTGGTCCTATGCGGTCAACAACTACCTGAAGGGCAAGGCGCCGACGCCCTTCGACCTGCTCTACTGGAACTCCGATTCGACGCGGATGCCGGCGGCGAACCACTCCTTCTACCTGCGCAACTGCTATCTCGAGAACAAGCTCTCCAAGGGCGAGATGGTGATCGGCGGCAAGCGGCTCGATCTCGGGGCGGTGAAAATCCCGATCTACAATCTCGCCACCCGCGAGGACCATATCGCCCCGGCCCGCTCGGTCTTCACCGGCTCGCAATGCTTCGGCGGGCCGGTCGACTACATCGTCGCGGGTTCGGGGCACATCGCCGGGGTGGTCAACCCGCCCGGCAAGGTGAAGTACCAGTACTGGACCGGCGGCCCGCCGCGCGGAACCTATGAGGACTGGATCGGGGCGGCGCAGGAGCATCCGGGCTCCTGGTGGCCGCACTGGTTCTCCTGGGTCGAGGCGCAGGCGCCCAAGCGGGTGAAGGCGCGGGTGCCGGGCTCAGGCAAGCTGCCGGCGCTGGCCGATGCGCCGGGGACCTATGTGCTGAAGAAGGCCTGAGCGGGCCGGCGCGAACGCGGGATCCGCCGATGGCTGATGCTCGAGCGTGCTGCGTTTCTCGCAACCACCGCCGTCATCCCGGGCTTGCCCCGGGATCCATCGGAGGGCTCCGGAGCCTTACGATGGATTCCGGAGCGGCGCGGTTTCGCCGCTTGTCCGGAACGACGGTCTGTTTCCGAATGAAATCAGCATGCTGCAACAAAAAAGCCGGCCCGCGAGGGCCGGCTTTCGCGTCGGGCGCCGTGCGCCCGATCAGTTCTTGCGCACCACCGGGCGGACCGGGATCGCTTCCGTCGGGTTGTCCCAGCGATAGGTCAGGCCGGCCGAGACGATGTGGATATAGGGCTTGGCCTCGGCGGTGAAGAAGACCGGGCCCTGCTGCGGATGGGTGCCGCCATAGTTCACCTTGGCCTTGTTCACATGGATATAGGTGTAGCCGAGGTCGAGCTTGAGCTTTTCGGTGACCTGGTAGCTGGCGCCCGCCGAGAGCCAGAGGCGGTCATTGTCCGAGATGAAGACGGTGCGGTTGGTGTCGTTCACCGGCGACAGCTCATAGGCGATACCGGCGCGCAGCGTCAGGTCGCGGTTGTACTTGTATTCGAGCGCGCCGCTGAAATACCAGCTGTCGTCATAGACGAAGTTCAGGCTCGAGATCGGCAGGCCGCTGATCTGGCTGACGATGGGGATGCGGCGGAAGCGGCTCCAGTTGGTCCATTCGACGCCGAGATGAGCCTGCCACTGGTCGTTGATGACCTGCGACACGCCGAAGACGACCGAGTCGGGCAGGTTGAGATTGGCCTTGATCGGGCCGACGCCGGCGACCGTCGAGATCGTGCCCTCGAGCGTCTGGTGGATCGAGGAGCGGTAGGCGATACCGATCGTCGTGCCATCGCGCGGGGTCAGCGTCGCACCGACACGGAAGCCGAAGTCGATCGTGTCACCCTTCAGGATCTGGTTAGGCGCCAGCGGACCGATCGCGCCCGCCAGCGTCGCGCCGGTGGCGTTCTTCAGGTTCGCCTTGAGGTACTGGACCTGGAAGGCCGCGCCGACGGAGAGCCAGTCATTGACCTTGTAGCCGATCGTCGGCGAGACGTTGATCGTGCGCAGCGTGGCCGAGCGACCGTAGACCTGGCCGGCATAAACCTGGTTGTCGGCCTTGGAGCGCAGGCCGAAGGGGGCGCCGGTGGTCAGGCCGACCCAGAACCGGTCGGTCAGCTGCCAGGCCGAGTACGAGGCCGGAATGAAGGCACCGTCGCCGCCGATGTTGCCGGAGCCGTTCTGGATCGGGCTCAGCGGGCCGACCGGGGAACCGAGCCGCGTCGCCGAGGTCGGGTCATAGGAGGCGTTGGCGTTGAGATAGGTGACGTTCCACTGGCTGTTGCGGCCCGGGAACATGGTGATCGTCGCGGGGTTCCAGGCCATGGAGCCCATGCCGATGCCGCCCGAGGCCGCGCCGGCATAGGCCATGCCGAGGCCTTCGGCACTCTGCCCGCTGCGAATCGCGAAGGAGCCGGCCTGGGCGGCGCCGGCGGCGAGAAGCGCCGCCATCGAAACCGTGGCCACGGCGACTGTGCGAACGATGCCCTTCATGGAATCCATCCCGTCTGACTGTTTCTTCGGGGCGCAAGGCCCCGCTCGAATCCGAGCATGCCGTGAGCCGGTTCCCGCCGCAATCCCGCCGCGAAGGCGCCGTTTTCCCGCCCGCTCCGCGCTTTGACGCTTGGGAACCCGCCAAAATCGGGAGAATTCGGCGATAATTCATGTTGCCGGCTCCGCGCCGCGTCCAAAGATATCGTTTATATAAGAACTATCGCCGGTTTTTCGATTTCTGGTTCGTATCGGAGCAGCCCAGCCCAACAGACAGGCAATCCGCTTTGACAGTGGGCGTGGCATTCCCGCAACAACCGGCCCGGCCGCTGGCCGCAGCCACGCCATGCGCGCGAATGGACTTGTCTTTCGGCCCGGCGTCTTGTCAGGATCGCGCCCCAATTAGATCGTTTGAAACGGGGGAAACGACGTGAAACTGCTACGCTTCGGAGCCGCGGGCGCCGAAAAGCCCGGCCTTCTCGACGCCAAGGGCGTCCTGCGCGACCTCTCGGGCATCATCCCCGATCTGGCCGGCAAGGCCCTGACCGCCAGCTCGCTGGCGAAAATTGGGGCGCTCGATCCCGAATCGCGGCCCAAGGTCGATGGCGCGCCGCGCATCGGCGCCTGCGTCGGCGACGTCCGCAACTTCATCGCGGTCGGCCTCAACTTCGCCGACCATGCGGCCGAGACCGGCACCGAGATCCCGAAGGAGCCGATCCTCTTCAACAAGGCGCCGAACTGCATCGTCGGCCCCAATGACGACGTGATCATTCCCAAGGGCTCGAAGAAGACGGACTGGGAGGTCGAGCTCGCCATCGTCATCGGCGACGGCGGCTCCTACATCCCCGAGGACAAGGCCATGGCCGCGATCGCGGGCTTTGCCGTCTGCAACGACGTCTCGGAGCGCGAGTTCCAGATCGAGCGCGGCGGCCAGTGGGCCAAGGGCAAGGGCTGCCCGACCTTTGGCCCGCTCGGCCCCTGGCTGGTGACGACGGACGAGGTCAAGGACGTCCAGAACCTCGCGATGTGGCTCGAGGTCGATGGCGAGCGCGTCCAGAACGGCTCGAGCAAGACGATGATCTTCGGCTGCGCCTATCTCGTCCACTATATCAGCCAGTTCATGCGGCTGGATCCGGGCGACGTCATCACCACCGGCACGCCGCCGGGCGTCGGGCTTGGCTTCAAGCCGCCGCGCTTCCTGAAGGGCGGCGAGATCGTGAAGCTCGGCATCGAGGGCCTCGGCGAGCAGCAGCAGCACTTCAAGGCCTATCAGGGCTGACTCTTTTCTTCTCCCACCCATCTCAGGCTTGCCAGAGATGGGAATTCAAAGTGTCAAAGTCGGCAACAGCCGACTTCGGTGGGGAGAAGGTGTCTGCGCAGCAGACGGATGAGGGAAGGGTCGCGCAAGCGGCCCTTTCTTGTTTGTGGATGGAGGTTCCGCCTTCATCCGTCACGGCTTCGCCGTGCCACCTTCTCCCCCGAGGGGAGAAGGTGGCGGCTTACTTCTCCGGCAGGCCGAGCATCAGCCGGATGTTCTGCACGGCGGCACCCGAGGCGCCCTTCCCGAGATTGTCGAGCCGCGCGACCAGCACGGCCTGGCGCAGATCGTCATCGCCGAAGACGCGCAGTTCCAGCTTGTTGGTGTCGTTGAGCGCCTGCGGCT
Source organism: Allobosea sp. (assembly GCF_030694325.1). GTDB lineage: Bacteria > Pseudomonadota > Alphaproteobacteria > Rhizobiales > Beijerinckiaceae > Allobosea. The sequence continues at coordinate 11,681 of NZ_JAUXYO010000182.1, forward strand.
CGAGCTTGCCGCCGGCCTGCGCGGCGGGGACGACCGAGACATAGGTCGAGCCGGCATAGTGCTCAGCCAGCGCATCGGCGAGATCGGCCGCCTTGGGCTTGCCCGGCAGCGTGTCGAGATGCAGCGGCACCGAGACCAGCATGCCCTGCCGGAAATTTCCGACGGACGGAATGAAGATCGGCCGCCGCGTCAGCCGCGCATAACGCTGCAGCTCGGGCAGGTGCTTGTGCTTGAGGCCCAGCCCATAGAGCTCGAAGGCCGGCGCCGTGCCGGCCTCATAGGCCTCGATCATGCTCTTTCCACCGCCCGAATAACCCGACACGGCATTGATCGTGACGGGATGGTCCTGCGGGATGAAGCCGGCATCGACCAGCGGCCGCAGCAGCGCGATGCCCCCCGTCGGATAGCAGCCCGGATTCGAGACGCGGGTGGCCTTGGCGATGGTGGCGGCGTGGCCGTGCTCGAGCTCGGCGAAGCCGTAGACCCAGTCCGGCGCGACGCGATAGGCGGTCGAGGCGTCGACGATCTTGGGCGACTTCGCTCCCAGCGCGTCGGCGAGCGCGACCGATTCCTTGGCGGCGTCGTCGGGCAGGCAGAGCACGACGAGATCGACCTGCGCCATCATCTCCTGGCGGGCGGCCGGGTCCTTGCGCTTGTCGGGGTCGATGCTGCGGACGACGACGCCCGGCATCGCGGCCAGACGGTCGCGGATGCCGAGCCCGGTCGTGCCGGCTTCGCCGTCGATGAAGATGGATTTCGGGTTCTGGCTCATCGGACCCTCGCAAGGCGTCTGGGGGATCGGCTCAAGAAGCTTGGCCGGCTTCGGGCATAAAAAAACCGCGCTCGGGGCGCGGTCGCGGACAATCGGGCTGCAAGCCGAGCGTCATCGCGGTCGCGCAAGGGCGGCCGTGGCGGTGCGACGTCGGGACAGGTTCATGGTCATGGGCGGGATATGAGGGAGGGAGGGGGCGCTGTCAATTGCATCGTCATTCTCGGGCAGCGCAAAGAGACGACCGGTGTCATGGTCGGCCTTGTGCCGACCATCCACGTCTTCCCGTATCGAGGGTTGGGTTCAAGACGTGGATGCTCGGCACAAGGCCGAGCATGACGGAAAGGCGTTCCTGAACGATGCGAGTCGCTTGGCGCCGACAGCCGACAAATCGATTCAACGCGTTGTCTTCAGCGCCAGCGCCTGGATGTGGTGCTGCACCAGGGTCGAGCCGGCGATCGCGGTGATGTCCGCATGGTCGTAAGGCGGCGAGACCTCGACGAGGTCCATGCCGCGGATGTCGAGGTCGCGCAGGCCCCAGACCAGGCGCAGCGCCTGGTCGGCCGACAGCCCGCCCGAGACCGGCGTGCCCGTGCCCGGCGCGAAGGCAGGATCGAGCGCGTCGATGTCGAAGGTGAGATAGGCCGGCCCCTCCCCGACCCGCTCGCGGATCCGCGCCAGCGTCCCTGCCACACCGAGTTCATGAACAGTGTAGGCGTCGAGGATCGCGATGCCGCCATCGCGCGGCGCGACGGTGCGGATGCCGATCTGGATCGAGCGTTCGACGTCTATCAGGCCCTCGAGCACCGCCTCCAGCACGAAGGAGCCGTGGCCGATGGCGCCGACGCCGTCATCCCAGGTGTCCTGATGCGCGTCGAACTGGATCAGCGCGAGCCGGCCATGGCGGGCGACATGGGCGCGCAGCAGCGGCAGCGTGACGAAATGGTCGCCACCCAGCGTCACCAGATGCGCGCCGGAGGCGAGGATATTCGCGGCTTCCGTCTCGATGGCCCGCGCGCAGCCCGGCAGATCGCCGCGCGGCAGCATGCAGTCGCCATAATCGAGCGCCGCGAGATGCGCGAAGGGATCGAGACCGGAGGGATATTGCGGGTCGCCGTCGAAGATCGCGCTGGCGCGGCGGATCGCCTGCGGGCCGAAGCGGGCGCCGGGCCGGTTGGTCACGGCCAGATCGAAGGGCACGCCCCAGATCACGAGATCGCAGCCGGCGACGTCCTTGCCATAGCGCCGGCGCATGAAGGAGAGCGCCCCGGCATAGGTCGGGTCGGCCGCGCCGCCACGGCGCTCGCCGGTGAAGGCGTGGTCGATCGCGCCCGGACCGGCCTGCTCGGTCATCGCGACGCTCCCCTGCTCACGGGCGGCGCCCCACCAGCCAGACATAGAGGCACCAGGGCAGGATGAGCGCCAGCCCCGAGAGCACCAGCCGCAGCGTCGTCCAGGCGACCGGATTCTGCAGCGCCCGCCCGTCCAGCTCCGGCACGCCATGGATCAGGCCGAGCGCGACGGCCGGCGCCAGAAAGATCACCAGTGCATTGGCGATGCGCCGCCCGCGCGGCAGGTCTCGCCGCGCCAGCGCGAGCAGCGCGGGTACGGCGACCATGCCGAAGGCGATGAGGATCAGGAGGACGCGCATGGGGGCTGTGGGTCGAGCGTTTCGTAACAGCGGAGCTTCTGCTCGATGTAGGGCATGCCGGATCGTGCCGGAAGCCCCGCCGTCATTCCGGGGCAGGCCGAAGGCATGAGCCCGGAACCCATGAACACGGTCGGACCAGACTGTTGCTCGCAGCCGGGAGCACTCCTGTCGGAGATCGGTGTTCATGGGTTCCGGGCTCGCCGCTCTGCGGCGCCCCGGAAAGACGGTCGCCCTACCGCCCGCCACCCACGCGCAAGATCGAGCCGACGACATAGGACGCAGCCTCCGACAGGGCGAAGAGCACGACCTCCGCGATCTCCTCGGGCTGGGCGGCGCGCTTGATCGGAATCGTCGGCGCGATGCGGGCGACGCGGCCGGGCTCGCCCGAGGACAAAGCATGGATCTCGGTCTCGGTCATGCCCGGAGCCACCGCATTGACCCGGATGCCGGCGGGCGCCAGTTCCTTCGCCATGCCGAGCGTGAGGGAATCGATCGCGCCCTTGGAGGCCGCGTACCAGACGAATTCGTCGGGCGAGCCGAGGCCAGCCGCGATCGAGGAGATGTTGACGATCGCCCTGCCCTTCGCGTCCGGGTTGGCGAGCAGTGCACGCGTCGCCTCGCGCGCGACCAGGATCGCGCCGGTGACGTTGACGTCGATGCAGGTGCGGATGGTCTGCGGGTCGGCCTCGGCGAGCTTGCTGCCAGGGCCGGTGATGCCGGCATTGTTGACGACATGGGTGAGCGGGCCGAGCGCCGCTTTGGCTTCTGTGAAGACGCGCGCGATGTCCTCCTGCCGGGCCATGTCGCCCTGCAGCGCGACCGCTTTCGCGCCTTCCGCCTCGCAGGCCGCCACCACCTTGGCCGCTGCCTCCGCCGCGCTCTGATAGTTCACCGCGACGTCATAGCCGCGCTGCGCGGCCATCCCGCAGATGGCGGCGCCGATGCCCCGGCTGCCGCCGGTGACGAGGAGGACGGGGCGGGACATGGGTGGCTCCTTGGATGGTCGCGTTTCAGACCCGAGCCCTCATCCTGAGGAGCGGGCCCGTGGCCCGCGTCTCGAAGGATGCTCCAGATGCTTCCGGAGCCTCCTGGGACATCCTTCGAGACGACCGCTTCGTGGTCTCCTCAGGATGAGGGCTGAGGAAGCAGTCAATACGAAAAGGGCGGCTCTTGCGAGCCGCCCTTTCCACATATCGGACAGTCTGGAAACGATCAGCGCTTCGAGAACTGGAAGCTGCGGCGGGCCTTGGCCTTGCCGAACTTCTTGCGCTCGACGACGCGCGAGTCGCGGGTCAGGAAGCCTTCCTTCTTGAGCGGGCCGCGAAGCTCGGGCTCGTAGAAGGTCAGGGCCTTGGAGATGCCGTGGCGCACCGCGCCGGCCTGGCCGGAAAGACCGCCGCCCTTGACCGTGACGACGACGTCGTACTGGGTCAGGCGATCGACGAGCTGCAGCGGCTGCTGGAGGACCATGCGCAGTACGGGGCGCGCGAAGTAGACCTCCTGGTCACGGGTGTTGACCGTGATCTTGCCGGTGCCGGGCTTGATCCAGACGCGGGCGATGGCGTTCTTGCGCTTGCCGGTGGCATAGGCGCGGCCCTGGGCGTCGACCTTCTTGACATGGACCGGAGCGGACTCGGCCTGCGTGGCCTTGACCCCACCGAGATCGGCGAGAGACTGGAGAACTTCAGCCATGATCAGACCCTCGCATTCTTGCTGTTGAGCGCGGCGACGTCGAGCGTCTCCGGCGACTGGGCCGCATGGGGGTGCTCGGCGCCCTTGTAGACGCGCAGGTTGCCGAGGATCTGGCGGAAGAGCGGGCCGCGGGGCAGCATACGCTCGACGGCCTTCTCGACGATGCGCTCAGGGAAGCGCCCCTCGAGGATGAACTTGGCCGAACGCTCCTTGATGCCACCGGCATAGCCGGTGTGGTGGTAGTACACCTTCTGGTCGCGCTTGCGGCCGGTCAGGACCACCTTGTCGGCATTGATGACGATGATGTTGTCGCCGCAGTCGACATGGGGGGTGTACGCCGCCTTGTGCTTGCCGCGCAGACGCATCGCCACCACGGAGGCGAGACGGCCGACGACGAGCCCGGAGGCGTCGATCACAACCCACTTCTTTTCGACATCGGCGGGCTTGAGCGAGATGGTCTTCATCGCGGGCACCCTTCGGAGCGTTGAAAAAAGGAGAAGCCGCCGGAAACCGGCGGCGGTGTGAGCGGGGGATAGGGGCAGGCCGCGCCGGTGTCAAGCGCTGTCTGACGCTCGCGAACCCGAAAAGCGCATTGTTTTCAAAGAAATGCCGAAAACGGTATCATGATACCGCTTCCGTTCTCGTCATGCTCAGGCTTGCCCCGAGCATCTCCTGAAAGAAGTTCTCGGGTCTTCGCGGAGTTTATCCTTGGGCCGATCGAAGATCGGACCCGAGGGCGACGCCCGAGAATGACGACCCGTCCGCCTCAGCGCTCCGCGGGAATCGAATAGGTCCCCGTCGCATGGGCGACCATTTCGCTCTCGCCCTGCGAGTAGAGCGAGACCTCGCCGACCGCCAGCCGCTTGCCGAGCTTGAGCAGCCTCGCTTCCCCGATCAGCGCCACGGGGCCCGGCTTGCGCAGGAAGTTGAAGGACAGGCTCGTGGTCACCGCGAGCGCGACCGGTCCGATCTGGCCGAGGATCGCGGCATAGAGCGCGAGATCGGCCAGCGCCATCATGGTCGGGCCGGAGATCGTGCCGCCCGGCCGCAGGTGCTTCTCGTGATAGTCGCAGCGCATGCGGGCGCTCATCGGCCCGACCTCCTCGACGAAATAGGTCCGCCCGCCAATGTGAAGCTGCGGGAAGACCTCGTCGAGAAAGGCCTCGAGCTGCGCGGCGTTCATGCGGGGCGTGGTGTCGCGCAGGGTCATCTCGGGCGGTCCGGCACAGGCTGCGGTGAGGAGATGCCCCTTGCAGCATGGGGGAGCGCGGCGGACAATACGGCAAAACGCACAAGCAAACGCTCACGGACACGCCGAGGTCACCGTCATGAACGCCCATGCCCGCCCGGAGACGGCGCCCGCGCTGCGGCGCGCCGACAGCGAGGGCATCGCCGTCCTCACGCTCGACCGTCCGCAATCGCGCAATCCGCTGAGCGAGGCGATGCTGGCCGCGCTGGCCGAGAGCTTCACCAGCATCGCCGCCGACCGGAGCGTCAAGGCGGTCGTGCTGGCGGCCGAAGGCCCGGTCTTCTGCGCCGGTCACGACCTCAAGGAGATGAGCGCCCACCGGGCCGATCCCGATCGCGGCCGGGCCTACTTCACCGACATCCTCGGGCGCTGCTCGGGCGTGATGCAGCAGATCACCGCCCTGCCCCAGCCGGTGATCGCGGCCGTCGAGGGCACGGCGACCGCGGCCGGCTGCCAGTTGGTCGCAAGCTGCGACCTCGCGGTCGCGGGGGAAGCCGCCCGCTTCTGCACGCCCGGCGTCCATATCGGCCTGTTCTGCTCGACGCCGATGGTGGCGCTGACGCGCAACCTCTCCGCCAAGCACGCCATGGAGATGCTGCTGCTGGGCGAGATGGTGCCTGCCGACGAGGCCGCCCGGATGGGGCTGGTCAACCGCGTCGTGGCAGCCGGCAGCGCGCTGGCGGAGACGAAGAGGCTGGCGGCCGTGATCGCCTCGAAATCCACCGCGACGATCCGGATCGGTAAGCGGGCCTTCTACGAGCAGCGCGAGATGGGGCTGGCGGCGGCCTATGACCACGCCTCGGCGGTGATGGTCGAGAACATGCTCGCGCGCGACGCCGAGGAAGGCATCGGGGCCTTCGTCGAGAAGCGCGCCCCGGTGTGGGAGGGGTAGGCGCAGCGGAAGCGCGGGTCATCCCGGGCGACCGCAGGGAGACCCGGGATCCATTCCGGAACCTAACCCACTAGCGCTCCGGAATGGATCCCGGATCTCCGCTGCGCTGCGTCCGGGATGACCGCGCGCATCCTGCAGCCTATATCGATTGCCCTGAACCTCTCCAGCAGAGCTCAAACTCCATGCCCCACGACGTCTATCCCGACGCCCAGATCCGTCAGATCCTCAAGGACACCAAGCGCATCGCGCTGGTCGGCGCCTCGGCCAGCGAGGCGCGCCCCTCCTGGATCGTGACGAAATACCTGCTCGACCGCGGCTATGACGTCATCCCGGTCAATCCCGGCCTGGCCGGCCAGACCCTGCTGGGCAAGACCGTCTACGCGTCGCTGAAGGATGTACCGGGCCCGATCGACATGGTCGAGATCTTCCGCAATTCCGAGGCCGCCGGACCGCTCACCGACGAGGCACTGACGCTCGATCCGCTGCCGAAGGTGATCTGGATGCAGCTCTCGGTGCGCAACGACGAGGCGGCGGCGCGGGCCGAGGCGAAGGGCGTGACCGTCATCATGAACCGCTGCCCCAAGATCGAATACGGCCGGCTCTCGGGCGAGATCGGCTGGCAGGGCATCAATTCCCGCATCCTGTCGTCGAAGAAGCCGGTGCTCGCCGGCAAGGGCTTCCAGAAGCTGACCATCCACCGCCCGGGGACCTGACGCCGGCGTCATGGTCGGGCTTGACCCGACCATCTCGGAAAGCAGCCATCTGGTCATGAGATTCTCGGGTCAAGCCCGAGAATGACGTGCAGGGGAGGATCGAGCATGCGCGAAATCACCACCACTTGCTGCATCGCCGGGGGCGGCCCCGCCGGGATGATGCTCGGCTTCCTGCTCGCGCGCGCCGGCGTCGATGTGATCGTGCTGGAGAAGCACGCCGACTTCCTGCGCGATTTTCGCGGCGACACGATCCATCCGTCGACGCTGCAGCTGATGCACGAGCTCGGGCTCCTCGAGGACTTCCTGAAGCTGCCGCACTCCGCCGTCTCGACCATCGCCATGCGGTTCGGGAACGAGACGATCCAGTTCGCCGACTTTTCGCACCTGCCCGTGGCTGCTCCTTTCGTCGCGATGATGCCGCAATGGGATTTCCTCGACTTCCTGGCCGATCGCGGACATGAACAGCCGCGGTTCAGCTTGATGATGAGTGCGAAGGCCGAAGGACTGATCGAACAGGCCGGCAAGGTCACCGGCCTGACCGGCCACGATGGCACTGGCCCGTTCTCGATCCGGGCGGACCTCGTCGTGGCCGCCGATGGACGCCGCTCCGACATCCGCGCCGCCTCGGGGCTGAAGAGCATCGATATCGGCGCGCCGATGGACGTGCTCTGGTTCAGGCTGCCGAAGGAGGCGGGCGACTCCGGCCAGACCGGCGGCCAGGTCGCGAACGGGCGGCTTCTGGTGACGCTGGATCGCGGCGATTACTGGCAGAGTGCCTTCGTCATTCCGAAGGGCAAGTTCGAGGCGCTGCGCGCGGCCGGGCTGCCAGCATTTCGCGCGGGTATCGTCAGGATGGCGCCCTGGCTCGCCGACCGCATGCAGGCGATCCAGGACTGGCAGGAGATCAAGCTCCTGACGGTCGCCGTCGACCGGCTCGAAACATGGTGGCGGCCCGGCCTGCTCTGCATCGGCGATGCCGCGCATGCGATGTCGCCGATCGGCGGAGTGGGCGTCAATCTCGCCGTTCAGGATGCCGTCGCGGCGGCCAACCGCCTCGCCGCGCCCCTGCGCGAGAGGCGCCTGGACGACAGCGACCTCGCGGCCGTGCAGGAGCGCCGTGAATTCCCGACCAGGGCGACGCAGCGCATCCAGGTGATCGCGCAGAACAACATCATTTCGCCGCTGCTCGCCCGTTCCGAGAGCGATGCGCCGCTCGGCCCGCCCTTGCTGGTACGACTGTTCGACTGGCTGCCCCTGCTGCGACGCCTGCCGGCGCGGCTCGTCGGAATGGGCGTCACGCCCGAGCATATCGGTCCCGACCTCGCACCGCGCGTGAATTGACGCTGCCAGGGCCGTTCGATAAAACGAACGCAATGTCTCGCATTCAGAAGATCGCAGGGAGTTGACGGTGACCGACCGCGCACCCGGTTTCCATACGCTCGCCATCCATGCCGGCGCCGCGCCCGACGCGGCCACCGGCGCGCGCGCCACGCCGATCTACCAGACGACCTCCTTCGTCTTCGACGATGTCGACCATGCCGCCTCGCTGTTTGGGCTGCAGGCCTTCGGCAACATCTACACCCGCATCGGCAACCCGACGAACGCGGTGCTGGAGGAGCGCGTCGCGGCTCTGGAGGGCGGCACGGCGGCGCTCGCAGTCGCCTCGGGCCATGCGGCCGAATTCCTCTGCTTCCATGCGCTGATGCAGCCGGGCGACGAGTTCGTCGCCGCCCGCAAGCTCTATGGCGGTTCGATCAACCAGTTCAATCACTCATACAAGAACTTCGGCTGGAACGTGATCTGGGCCGATTCCGACGATCTGGAGGCCTTCGCGGCCGCCGTCACGCCGAAGACCAAGGCGATCTTCATCGAATCCATCGCCAATCCCGGCGGTGTGATCGTCGACATCGCCGGCATCTCCAAGATCGCGAAGCAGCACAACATCCCGCTGATCGTCGACAACACCATGGCGACGCCCTATCTGATCCGCCCCTTCGAGCACGGCGCCGACATCGTCGTGCATTCGCTGACCAAGTTCCTCGGCGGCCACGGCAATTCGATCGGCGGCATCATCGTCGATGGCGGCTCGTTCAACTGGGTCGGCGACGAGCGCTACCCGATGCTCTCCAAGCCGCGCCCGGAGTACAACGGCATGGTGCTGGGCGAGACCTTCGGCAATTTCGCCTTCGCCATCGCCACCCGCGTGCTCGGCCTGCGCGACATGGGCCCGGCGCTTTCGCCCTTCAACGCCTTCATGATCCTGACCGGCATCGAGACGCTGCCGCTGCGCATGCAGCGCCATTGCGAGAGCGCGCTGGCTGTCGCGACCCATCTCTCGAAGCATCCGGCGGTGGAGTGGGTCAGCTATCCCGGCCTGGCCGGCGACAAGTACCACGAGCTGGCGAAGCGCTATTCGCCGAAGGGCGCCGGCGCGGTCTTCACCTTCGGGCTGAAGGGCGGCTACGACGCCGGCGTCAAGCTCGTCACCGAGCTGAAGCTGTTCTCGCATCTGGCCAATATCGGCGACACGCGCTCGCTGGTGATCCACCCGGCCTCGACCACGCATCGCCAGCTCAGCGACGAACAGAAGACCGCGTCGGGCGCCGGCCCGCAGGTGATCCGCCTGTCGATCGGGCTGGAGGATGTGCAGGACCTGATCGACGATCTCGATCAGGCGCTGGTCTAACCTGTCATTCCGGGGCACGCCGCAGGCGTGAACCCGGAACCCACGACCGGGTGAACCTTCAGAGGGCTAAAGTCGGAAATGGCTGCGACCCAGTCATGGGTTCCGGGTCCGCTGCTCCGCAGCGTCCCGGAATGACAGGGCGCGCAGCGCCATCGCCGAGGCTCACCCCCGCGCCGCGGCTTCCGTGCGCGTCACATGGACGACGCCCATCGCCAGCACGAGGAAGCCGAGCGCCTGATGGGCGAGACCGGCCCAGAGCGGCACGACCAGCAGCAGCGTGACGATGCCGAGCACGGCCTGGCTCAGCGTCAGCCCGAGGATCGCCGTGGCGCGCTTGGCCCCGCCCGAGCCCGGCGCGGCCTTGCGCAGCGAAATCATGTGCCAGAGCGCCAGCGCCAGCAGCAGATAGGCGCAGAGGCGGTGGTTGAACTGCACGAGCGCGGCGTTGTCGACGAAGTTCTCCCAGAAGGCGGGCCGCACGAACAGCGTCTCGGCGCCAGGCACCAGCGCGCCGTCCATCAGCGGCCAGGTGTTGTAGGTGAAGCCGGCGCGCGAGCCGGCGACGAGGCCGCCGAGCGCGATCTGCCCGAAGAGCAGCGCCAGCAGCAGCCACGCCATCGCGCGCCCCCGCGCCGGCTCGATGCGCCGCAGCGGCGTCTTCCAGGTGGCGAAGGCGATCACCGAGGCAAAGAACAGCGCAGCGAAGGTCAGGTGCAGCGTCAGCTTCACCGGCGCGACCGCGACCATGCCGGGCTGCAGCCCCGAGGCGACCATGATCCAGCCGATCGTGCCCTGCAGGCCGAGCAGCAGCCCCATGCAAAACAGCACCAGAGTCTGGCGCCAGGGCAGCAGCCGCAGGCCTGCGACGACCAGGAAACCGCCGAGATAGACCAGCCCGATGAAGCGGCCGAGCTGGCGGTGGCCCCACTCCCACCAGTAGATGAACTGGAACTCGCCAAGGCTCATGCCCTGGTTCAGCAGCTGGTATTGCGGGCTGGCGCGGTACTTCGCGAATTCGCTCGCCCAGGTCTCGGCCGAGAGCGGCGGCAGGGCGCCGGTGATCGGCTTCCACTCGGTGATGGAGAGGCCGGAGCCGGTGAGCCGCGTCGCGCCGCCGACGACGACCATCACGAAGACGAGCGCCGCCACGGCCCAGAGCCAGCGGCGGATGCCGGCATGCGCCCCGCCCTGCAGGATGATCGAGGGGTGTCTGTCGAGGGCGATCGTCACGGGAGCGGGGCCTTCGGTCGCATCGGATTGGCTTCACAAGCGCAGAAGCAGGTGACAGATAGTCGGCGCGCCCGGGGCCGACAACGCCCGCATTGCCGCAGGCCGGCGCCCGCGCCGAGAGTCAGGACGAGACCGCCCGATGAGACAGACCCACCGCAAGCTGATCGGCACCGTCCTCATCCTCGTCTTCGTCTGCGTCTATGCGCTGGTCGCGATGGCGCTGGCGCAGGGGCGCATCACCACGGCGCCGAAGTTCGTTCAGACCATCGCCTATATCGCGCTCGGGTTGGCCTGGGTGCTGCCACTGCTGCCGCTGATCAAGTGGATGGAGCGCAAGGACCGGGCCTGAACCTCCCACCAAACCTGTCTACCTGGTCAGATAAAAATACAGAATTAACGTGTACGGGATCGCTATAGATATCGCTCCGATTTTTTGGCTAAAATTGGATATCAATCCACTGACAATGAAAAGACCATATACGATTACTACACTGTTTTCATGGACATTTGGCTTGAACGATCGAGAAAACTGAACCGTCATGATGAACGGCAACAGAATTAGTACGCCTATTATTTTCGATAAGATGATTTTTCGCGGCGACTCATCAATATAAAACAACAGACGTCCAGCCACAAAAAGAAGAGCCGGCACAATCAAAAATCCCAGTAACTCACCGCTCATAATTTAGCCCCGTCACACTAACCCACATTGAGCCGCTTACCTCGGTTCCAGAGCCAGAACGGCAGCCCCGAGAGCAGCGCCCTCACGGCCGCCTCGCTCTGATGCAATCCGTTGAGCGAGACGCGCGGCAGGGCGTGGCGGTTGTCGGCATGCTCCGCGAAGAGATGGCCCGGCCGCGTCGTCACCGCGCTGGCGAAGCCCGCCGCCTTCGCCAGCGTAAACTCCCGCGGCCCGGCCGAGGTCGGATCACCGACCGGATAGGCGAAATGGCGGATGGGGAGGCCGAGCTCCGCTTCGAGCCGGGCCTTGCTGTCGCTGATCTCGGCGCGGGCGAAAGCCGCGTCATGCTTGGCCAGCATCGGATGCGTCAGCGTGTGGGCACCGATGGTCACGCCGGGCGCGCCGGCCAGCGCCCGCAGCGTCTCCCAGGGCAGGCATTCGCGCTCCACGAGCGCGGTGGGGTCGATGTCGGCCTGTGCCGTCAGATCCGAAATCGCCGACAGCAGAATCGCTTCCGGCTGTTTGCGCAGACGCCAGTAGAGCCTGTCGAACGCGCGCTGCTTTTCGGAATCACTCGCCGTCCGTGCCGTGAAGGGGCCGTCCGGCAAGGAGAGAGAGAGCGTCGGCAGCGCGCGGATCGCCTCCTCCAGCTCCAGCCACCAGAGCCGCGCCGTGCGGTCGGCGAAGCCCGGCGTGACGAAGAGCGTCCAGGGCGCGCCATGTTTCGCCAGCACCGGCCAGGCGTGCTCGACAGTGTCGCGGTAGCCATCGTCGAAGGTCAGCGCGACGAAGAAGCGGCCAGGGCGCGGCGCCGCAAGCCGGGCAAGCGCCTCGTCCAGCGAGACCAGATCGTAGCCCTCGGCGCGGACCAGCGAGAGGGTGCGGTCGAGGAAGTCGGGCGTGATCTCGAGGAGGCCGTTGGGCCGGAAGCCACCCGCGCCCTGCGGCCGGACATGGTGCAGCGTCAGGATGACGCCGCGGCCCTGCCCGAGCCCCCTGCCCCAGCGGTCGGCGCCCGTGGCCGCGATCGCCCTGAAGACGGCGGAGAAGGCAAGGTGGCGCAGGTTCATCTGTCCGTTCCGCGGCAACCGCCCGCTAACGCTGTTGTCCGATGGCGGCGCCATCTCAGGCGATCTCGGGCGATCTTGGCCAGTCCGTTCACAATAGCGGGTTAAGGAGGCGGCATCGCCGTTGCTCCCGAGGCTTTCAGATCCATGTCAGCGCTCGTCGAACCCAGTCCCTCCGCTCCGACGCAGCGCCGCACGGACGCGCCGGTCGCGCGCGCGCCGGGCACCGCGAAGATCTGGGCGAGCCTGTCGGTGGTCGAGGAGATCGCCGCGCTCGCAGACGAGTGGCGAGCGCTGGAAGACCGTGCCCTGGTGACGCCCTATCAGGCCTATGGCTGGGTGCGGCCCTTCGTCGAGACGGTCGGCGCGGCCGAGCGCATGGCCTTCCGCCATGCCGTGCTGCGCGATGCCGGCGGGGCGATGCTGGCGATCCTGCCGCTGGTCATCACCCGCCGCAGCGGCATCCGCTTCGCCGAGTTCATCGGCGGCAAGCACGCCAATTACCATATGGGCATCTATGATCCCGCCTTCGCCGCCGGTCTCGACGCCGCCGGCGCCCGGCTGATGCTGGCCGAGATCGGAGCCGCGATCGGCGGGCTCGACGCCTTCATCTTCGTCAACCAGCCGACGCAGTGGCAGGGCGTGCCCAACCCGCTGGCACAGCTCGCCGGCGGGCCGAGCCCGAGCGGCGCCTACAAGCTCGCCCTCGTGCCGGGCGATGGCGAGGGCTCGTTGCGGCGCTCGATGAGCAGCCACGCCCACATTTAGCTCAAGAACAAGCGCTACCGCTTCGTTGCCTACGGCCCCTCCGAAATGGTGCGGGCCCGCACGCCGGCCGAGATCGCCCGCGTCATCGACGCGTTCCTCCGGCAGAAGGCGGCGCGTTTCGCGATGATGGGCATCGCCGATCCCTTCGCGCCGCCGGCCGTGCGTCGTTTCCTGGAGCGCGGCGCGCAGGCGGACGGGGACCGGCCGCCGGTGCTGGAGCTCTATTCGCTCGATGTCGCCGGGCAGTCGGTCGCGACCTATGTCGGCGCCGTCCAGGCCGGGCGCTTCTCCGGCATGGCGACCTCCTTCGCCATGGAGAGCGAGGTGGCGAAGACGAGCCCGGGCGAGATCCTGCTGGTCGACCTGATCCGGCTGAAATCGCGCGAGGGCATCACCGTCTTCGATCTCGGCGTCGGAGAAGCCCGCTACAAGACGACGATCTGCGACGAGCGCGACAATCTCGTCGACAGCTTCCTGCCGCTGACCGCCAGGGGCCATGCCTTCGCGCTGTTCAGCCGGGCCAAGCGCGAGGCGAAGCGGCGGATCAAGGCGTCGCCGGTGGCGCTGAAGCTCGCGCACCGCGTCTCGGGCTGGCTCAGCCGCGGGCGCAAGCCCGCCGCCGACGAGTAGCCGGGCTCAGAGGGGCGCCGGGTCGCGCTCGCGGATCTCGCCCATCCGGGCCGGCTCGGGCGCGTCCAGCATCAGGGTGACCGGCGCGCGGGTCAGGTCCGACAGGCGATAGGCCGCCTCGACGGCATGGCCGTTGCCTAGCTGGCCGGCCATGACGAGCCCGCCCTGGGCGCGCTTGGCCAGGGGGCTGAGGACCTGCGCCTCGTCGCTGGAGGCTGCGGCGACGAAGACCCAGTCATAGGTCTCGCAAAGCGCATCCAGCGCGACCTCGACGAGATCCGGCGCCGCCAGCACGGCGTCGCGGCCGGCGCGACCGGGGCCGATGCGGTGCAGCCGCGAGCCGGGCTGGCGGGTGATGATGTCGGAGAACAGCGCCTCGCCCGCCAGGAGCTCGGAGAAGCCCGGCTCGCCGCGGCCCTCATCGGCCGCGAGATCGACGATGATGCAGCGGCAGCGCTGCGACAGCAGGTCGGCGAGGGCGTGCGGCGTGGTCGCGCCCTCCCCCGATCCGTCGAGGACGAGCACCATGGGCGCCATGCCGCGGGCCGGCTCGTCGATGCGCTCGGCGAGATCGGCGAGCGTCTGCTCGGGATGGGCGAGGTCGAGCGTGATTTGCCCCAGCCGCCCGCCATGGGTGAGCAGGCCCGCGACGCGCTCGCGACGGGCCTCGGCCTGCGATTCCTCGCTGCGATGCGCGCCGGTGCCGCCGCCGCCCACCCAGCCCGGCGTGCGCCGCAGCTGGCTCGGGGGCTGGTCGCGCTGGCCGTTCAGGAGCTCGCGCGAGACCACGGTGGCCAGCGCGGTGAGGAAGGTCGCCAGCGTCACGACCAGCACCGTCGGCAGCTTCTTCGGGAAGGAAGGCTCGGTCGGCTCGATGGCGCGCGAGATCACGCGGGCATCGGCGGGGGTGGCGTTCTGGGTGTCGCGGGCGACGGCCTCGCGATAGCGCAGCATGTACTGCTCGAGCTGCTCACGCAGCGTCCGCGCCTCGCGCTCCAGCGCGCGCAGCTGCACCTCGCTGTCATTGCCCGAGGAGACGTTCTTCTTCTGGCCGTCGAGGGCGGCGGTGAAGCTCTCGACGCGCTGGCCGGCGATCTTGGCCTCGTTCTCCAGCGTCCTGACGGTGCGCTCGGCGGCGGCCCGCAGCTGGCCCTCGAGATCGGCGAGCTGGGCGTTGAGCTCCTTGATGCGCGGATGCTCGGAGAGAAGATTGCGCGATTCCAGCGCGATCTGCGCGCGCAGGTTGACGCGCTGCTCGATCAGGCGCCGCACCAGCTCGTTGTTGGCGACATCGGGAATCTCGAAGGTGCGGCCCTGTCTGATCGCATCGCGGATCAGACCGGCCTTGGCCTGCGCCTCGGCCTGCTGGCTGCGGGCGGCGGAGAGCTGGGTCGACAGGTCGCCGAGCTGCTGGGCGTTGATCGTGGTGTTGTTGGACCCGACGAGCAGCCCGTTGCGCGAGCGGAAGTCCTCGACCTTGGCCTCGGCCTCGCTGACGCGCTGGCGCAGCGGCTCGATCGTGGTCGAGAGCCAGGAGGAGGCGCTGCGGGCGGAATCCTGCTTGGCGGCCTCCTGCAGCTCGAGATAGGCGTTGGCGATGATGTTGGCGCCCTTGGCGGCGAGCGTCGGATCCTGCGAGGTGAACTCGACCGCGACGATGCGCGAGCGCCCGACCGGATAGACCAGCAGGCGATCGTAGTATTTCTCCAGCACCCGGTCCTCGGGCGAGCGATCGGCCGGATGGCCGCCGAGCCCGATCAGGACGCCGAGCTTGCGCAGCGCGTTGAGCGCGCCGGCACCGGAATCGAATTCCGGATTGCCGACGAGGCCGATGCGCTTGATCGCCTCGCGCGCCAGGTCGCGCGACATGATGATCTGGACCTGGCTCTGCACGGCCTCGGAGTCGAACTGTCCGACGCTGTCGGTCGAGGACTGACCGGGCAGCGTGAAGAAGGTGCCGCGGTTCTCCAGCAGGATGCGGGCCTCGCCGGTGTAGCGCGGCGTCACCAGATTGACCGCGACGAGGGACAGGCCCAGCGCCGCCAGCGTCGGCCCGATGATCCAGGCGCGGCGGCGCTTGATCGCGGCCCAGAGTGCCGTGAGATCGAGCATGTCGCCGCGGCCGTCATCGCGCGCGGCCGGCTCGCGCAGATCATCCCTGACGTGGCTCTCGGTGTGAGCGGTCATGACCCATCCATTCACGCAAAACTCTCGCGCCCTGGACAGGGCGCAGTCGCGATCAGAACCCAGTAAGGTTAGTGCCGGGTTAAGAGGCCGGCTCGCGCCTGTATCGATCCCGGCCAGACAGGATCGGGCGGAAGCTTTTCTTAACCATATCGCGCTCATGCTTCGCGCAGCTTCGCATGGGTATTGCTTGTGATGAGTCGACGTCTCGCTTCCCTCGCTCTGGCCGTCGCCATGACGGCGGGCGCCTGCGCGCCGCGCGTCGGCCCGTCCGACTACGCGCTGGCCCAGCCGAGCGGCCCCTATCGCCTCGCGACGGGCGACCGCCTGCGCATCATCGTCTTCGGACAGGACAACCTCTCCAACATCTATGCGGTCGACGGCTCGGGCCGGATCGCGATGCCGCTGATCGACGCCGTCGAGGCCCAGGGCCGCACCACCCGCGAGTTGGAGCGCGCGATCGAGGCCAAGCTGCGGGCCGGCTACCTGCGCGAGCCGAAGGTCTCGGTCGAGGTCGACACCTACCGTCCCTTCTTCGTGCTCGGCGAGGTCACCAATTCCGGCCAGTTCCCCTACGTGCCCGGCATGACCGTGCAGACCGCGGTCGCCATCGCCGGCGGCTTCACCCCGCGCGGCCAGCGCTCCTATGCCGAGGTGACGCGCCAGATCGAGGACCAGTTGGTGACGGCGAGCGTGCCGATCACCTATGCGGTCCAGCCCGGCGACACCATCGTCATCAAGGAACGCTGGTTCTGAGCCTGCGCAGAGAGCCCCGATGACGGACGCGCCGCGCCTGCGGATCCTGCATGTCTTCCGGGCGCCGCTCGGCGGGCTGTTTCGCCACGCCATCGATCTCGCGAGGGGCCAGGCCGAGCGCGGCCACGCGGTCGGCATCTTCTGCGATTCGACGACCGGCGGGCGCCGCGCCGACGAGGTCTTCGCGGAGCTATCGGGCCTGCTCTCTCTCGGAATCACGCGCGTGCCGATGTCGCGCTACCCGAGCGTCACCGATGCGCGCGCGCAGCTCAGCGCGATGCGCCTGCGCAGCCGCCTTGCGCCCGACATCGTCCATTGCCACGGCTCCAAGGGCGGGGTGTATGGGCGGATCCCCGCCCTCGTCAGCCCCGGGCGGCGCTATGTCACGGCCTACACGCCCCATGGCGGCAGCTTCAACTACAAGCCCGGCAGCACCGAGCATAAGGTCTACATGGCGGTCGAGCGGCTGCTCGAGCGCGCCACCGACATGTTCCTGTTCGAGAGCCGGTTCATCGCCGGGCGCTTCGAGGCCTATATCGGCCATATGCCGGCGACCGACCACCGCATCGTCCTCAACGGCATTTCCGACCCCGAATTCGAGCCGATCGACCATAGCGATGCGAGTTTCGACCTCGTCTATCTCGGCGAATTGCGTTCGGCCAAGGGGATCGACACCTTGATCGAGGCGCTTAGCCTGCTGAAGAGCCGTGACCGCATGACGCCGCGCATGCTGATCGTCGGCTCGGGGCCCGACGAGGCGGAGCTGCGCGCACTGACCGTCTCACGCGGCATCGCCGACCAGTGCGTCTTCGAGCCGCCGGGGCCGATCCGAAAGGCTCTGTCGCGGGCGCAGGTCATGGTCGTGCCCTCGCGCGCCGAATCCCTGCCCTATGTCGTGCTCGAGGCGGCGGCGGCGGCCCAGCCTCTCGTCTCGACCGATGTCGGCGGGATCAACGAGATCTACGGGCCGCGCCATCGCCAACGGCTGATCCAGCCGAACGATCCGGTTGTCATGGCCGAGGC
Organism: Allobosea sp.; assembly: GCF_030694325.1. Classification (GTDB taxonomy): domain Bacteria; phylum Pseudomonadota; class Alphaproteobacteria; order Rhizobiales; family Beijerinckiaceae; genus Allobosea. The sequence continues at coordinate 29,673 of NZ_JAUXYO010000182.1, forward strand.
GATCGGCCGGGCGCTCGCCGCGCCGGAGGCGGATCGTCATGCGGAAGCGAGCGATCTCGCCGCCCATGTCCGCGACACCTTCCGGCTCGCCCCGATGATCGACGGCGTCACCGCGGCCTATCGCGACGCGCTGGCGAGGCGCCGGAGCGCCTGACCGCTCAGAGCAGCTTGAGCGCGACGACACCGACGAGCACGAGCGCAATCCCCGCCCAGCCAGTGGGCCGGATGCGCTGGCCGAAAACCAGCGCGCCGATGATCGCGGTGATGACCAGCCCGGCTCCGCCCCAGACCGCATAGGCGACCGACAGGTCCATGCCACGGATCGCCTGGGCGAGCGCGGCGAAGGCGCCGATCACGAGCGCGATGCCGGCCAGCCCGGGCAGACGCCGGCGCATGCCGTCGGAGAGCTTGAGCAGGCAGGAGCCGAGAACCTCGAGCAGGACCGCCAGAACGAGCCAGGCGAGAGCCAGTGTCTGCGGCAAGAGCGCGGAGGTCATGCCGGCCTCCCCTGCGCCGTGCGGACCGGGGCGTCACCGACGCCACGCTCCAGCAGGAGGATGCCGGCCAGGATCGCGGCCAGAGCGACGATCCGCCCCGCCGTCAGATGCTCGCCGAACAGGAGGTGGCCGACGACGGCGATGCCGACGATGCCGAGCCCTTCCCAGACCGCATAGGCCACGGCGAGCGGGATGACCCGCAGCGCGATCGAGAGCAGGGCGAAGGACAGGCCGATCAGGGCCAGCGGCAGGAACGCCACGAGCCAGGGGGCGGACACGACGGATTTCAGCGCGGCCGTCGCGGCGATCTCGACGGCGATGGCCGCGAGCAGGAATAACCAGTGGGAAGACATGTTGCACACGGGCGAAGCCGGCAACGGGCGCCACGGAGGCGGCGCCGGAGGGCTCAGCGAAAGTTCGGGTTTGAGATCAGCATCCGGTGAAAAAGGCTTTCGGAAACTGGATCCCGAAAGCAGCACGGCGACAGCGATCCGACGGCAGGGCCGGACCTTCGGTCGCGCGAACATGTGCTTCTCAGACACTCATCACGGAGCGATATAGCCTCGCGATTGCTTTGCGTCAACCTCAAACGTCTTTTTTCGATCCCCTCGACCGGAGGGCGACGCCCAAAACATCCAAATTCGACTGCAACAATACCTTGATCGGAATGGGAAAAATCCGGGTTCCGCGCCGGGGCTGCACACGCCCTCAAGCCCATTCCCTCGCCGCCGGTTTCTCGCCCCGCGAAACAGCGATTGGTCGGATTAAGCCTTCCGTGAGCATTTTCCGGTAGGCCATCGGCTGACCGGCTGGGGGCCATGCGACCGGCGACGCCGACCGCGACGGGGATGTGACGTCATGGGTGCCTTCGATGTCCGCGATCTGATGAAGGCGGATGCGGCCGCCTCGGCCACGCCGGAGATGTTCGGCCCGGCGCGGAGCGGGACGCGCGTGTTCCATCCGCTCGCCGAGCGGATTGCGGCGATCCCCGTGAAGCCGACGCTCTCGCCCGTGATGATCGAGGGTCTGGTGCGCCTGCTCGACGTGCTCGCCATCCTGGCGGCTGGAGGGCTGATCTACTGGCTCTATGCGGCCGGCAACACCGAGAGCACCCTGCCCTACCAGATCACGGTGCCGGCGCTCGCGGTCGGGGCGCTGGCGGCCTTCCAGGCGCTGCATCTCTACCATGTGGGTGCGCTCCGGAACTTCATCGCCATGGCGGTGCGGCTCGCCAGCGGCTGGACGCTGCTGTTCCTGATCACGCTCGCCGCCTTCTTCTTCCTCAAGATCGGCGACCAGGTCTCGCGCGTCTGGCTGCTCGGTTTCTACAGCGTCGGCGCCGCCGCCCTGCTCGGCGAGCGCCTGGCGGTTACGCTGGCGGTGCGCCATCTGACGCGCTCGGGCCGGCTCGAACGGCGGACCGCCATCGTCGGCGGCGGCGAGGGCGGCGAGGCACTGATCAAGGCGCTGGAAGCCCAGCGCGACACCGGCTTGCGCATCTGCGGCGTCTTCGACGACCGCAACGACGACCGCTCTCCCGATCTCGTGGCCGGCTATCCCAAGCTCGGCACGATCGACGACCTCGTCGAGTTCGCGCGGCGCACCAAGCTCGACCTCGTGATCTTCACCTTGCCGATCTCGGCCGAGGCACGTTTGCTGGCGATGCTGCGCAAGCTCTGGGTGCTGCCGATCGACATCCGCCTCTCGGCGCATATGTCGAAGCTGCGCTTCCGGCCGCGCTCCTATTCCTATTTCGGTGCGGTGCCGGTGCTCGACGTGTTCGACCGGCCGATCGCGGACTGGGACATCGTCGTCAAATGGACCTTCGACAAGGTCGTCGGGGCGCTGGCGCTGATCGTCCTCTCGCCGGTGATGCTGGCGACCGCGATCGCGATCAAGCTCGACTCGAAGGGGCCGGTGCTGTTCCGCCAGAAGCGCTACGGCTTCAACAACGAGCAGATCGAGGTCTTCAAGTTCCGCTCGCTCTATCACGAGATGACCGACCACAACGCCGCCAAGCAGGTGACGAAGGACGATCCGCGCGTCACCCGCGTCGGCCGTTTCATCCGCAAGACCTCGCTAGACGAACTGCCCCAGCTCTTCAACGTCGTGTTCAAGGGCAACCTCTCGCTGGTCGGCCCGCGGCCGCATGCGCTGCATGCCACCGCCTCCAACCGCGCCTATGAGCAGGTGGTCGACGGCTATTTCGCCCGCCACAAGGTCAAACCCGGCATCACCGGTTGGGCGCAGGTCAATGGCTGGCGCGGCGAGACCGACACCGAGGACAAGATCCAGCGCCGCGTCGAGCACGACCTCTACTACATCGAGAACTGGTCGGTGCTGCTCGACCTCTACATCCTGATCAAGACGCCCTTCTCGCTGATGACCAAGAGCGAGAACGCCTATTGAGCGCGCTGGCCGACAGGGGCGGTACGGAGCCGGCGCGCCGCGGCGGCCTGCGCATCTCCTATGCAGCGCTCAAGCGCGGCGCGCTCTGGCTGCTGACCGCCTCGAGCGGGCTGGCGCTGATCGAGCCCTCGCCCTACGAGCTCGTGTTCCTGCTGGCGGTCTTCGTCTTCGCGATCACCGGCATCCGCTTCTCGCAGAAGCTCCTGCCGCTGGCGCTCTTGCTGCTGCTCTACAATATCGGCGGCACCTTCTCGCTGATCCCCTGGATGGATGAATCGGCTTCGGTGCGGTTCACCGCCGTTTCGGTCTACCTGATGGTGACCGCGGTGTTCCTGGCCGCCATCATGGCCGACGACGCGGTCGGGCGGCTCGAGACGCTGCGCCGGGGCTATCTCTTCGCCGCCTGGGGCGCGGGCCTCGCCGGCCTGCTGGGCTATTTCGACGTGGCGGGGCTGGGCTCGGTGTTCACGCTCTATGGCCGCGCCTCGGGCACCTTCAAGGATCCCAACGTGCTCGGCCCCTTCCTGGTGCTGCCGATCATCTATGTGCTGCAGCACATCCTGACCGGCCGGCTCGGGCTGATGCGCGGGCTCCTGCTGATGAGCGTGCCGCTGGTCGCGCTGTTCCTGACCTTCTCGCGCGGCGCCTGGGGCAATCTCGTCGCCGCCGCGCTGCTGATGATCGCGCTGACCTTCCTGACCGCCCCGAATGCGGCGCGGCGCGCGCGGGTCGTCGCGCTGACGCTGACGGCGCTCGGCCTTCTGACGGTCGCGCTGCTCTTCGCGCTCTCCTTCGAGAACATCCGCAGCGTCTTCGAGGTCCGCGCCAGCCTCGTCCAGGAGTATGATGGCGGCGTCACCGGCCGCTTCGGCAACCAGTTGCGTTCGATCCCGCTGCTGCTGGAGGAGCCCAACGGCTTCGGGCCGCTGCGCTTCCGCTGGCTGTTCCCGGAGGATCCGCACAATGTCTACATCAACGCCTTCGCCTCCTATGGCTGGCTTGGCGGCTTCGCCTGGCTCGCCTTGACCGTGGCGACCGTCCATGCCGGCT
>NZ_JAUXYO010000225.1 GCF_030694325.1 Allobosea sp.
GGCCGGACCATGAGCACGCAACTGCAGCAGCCGCGCCCGGAATCGGGCACGGCGCCGATCCGCATTCTCGTCTGCGCGACCTGCCGCGCCGCCGGGGGCGACCCCGACGCGCCCCGGCCCGGCGCCGTGCTCGCCGCCGGGCTTCGCGACGCGCTCGACCCCGCGCTCGATGCGGCGGTCAGCGTCGAGACGGTGGAATGCCTCTCCGTCTGCAAGCGCCCCTGCACGGTGGCGCTCAGCGGCGAGGGCCGCTGGACCTATGTCTATGGCGATCTCGACCCGGCAACGGGCGTCGAGACGCTGCTCACTTTCGCGCGCCAGTACCGCGAAGCCCCGGACGGAATAGTGCCCTGGCGCGAGCGCGCCGAGGCGATCCGCAAGGGCGTGGTCGCGCGCCTTCCTCCCCTCCCGATCGCGGGTTCCCGATGAATTCCCTGTCCAAGACCGCCCTTTCCAAGACTCCCTGCACCATTATCACCGGTTTCCTCGGCGCCGGTAAGACGACGCTGGTGCGCCATCTGCTCGAAAACGCCGAGGGCAAGAGACTCGCCGTCCTCGTCAACGAGTTCGGCGATCTCGGCTTCGACGGCGAATTCCTCAAGGGCTGCGGCATTTCCGGCTGCACCGAGGAGGACGTGGTCGAGCTTCCCAATGGCTGCATCTGCTGCACGGTGGCGGATGATTTCGTGCCGGCGCTGGAAAAGCTGCTCAACCGGGCCGACCCGCCGCAGCACATCCTGATCGAGACCTCGGGGCTCGCCCTGCCCAAGCCGCTGGTCCAGGCCTTCAACTGGCCGGCGATCCGCGCCCGCGTCACGGTCGACGGGGTCATCGCGGTGGTCGATGGGCCGGCGGTGGCCGAGGGCCAGTTCGCCGACGACCCCGAGGCGCTCGCCGCCCAGCGCGCGCAGGACGCCTCCGTCGAGCACGACAACCCGCTGGAGGAGGTCTTCGAGGACCAGATCCTCTGCGCCGACCTGATCCTGCTCAACAAGAGCGACCTGATCGACACAGCGACGCGCGAGCGGGTCAAGGCCGAGATCGCCGCGCATCTGCCGAAGGCGATCAAGATCGTCGAGACCAGCCGCGGCACGATCGAGCCTGCGCTGATCCTGGGCCTGAGCGCCGCGGCGGAGGCCGATCTGGCGTCGCGCCCGTCGCATCACGGCGATGGCGAGGACCATGAGCACGACGACTTCGATTCGATCGCGCTGGCGCTGCCGGAAGGCCTCGCCCCCGATGCGCTGGCGGCACGCCTCGGCAAGGCCGCCGAAGCGCAGGGCGTGCTGCGGCTGAAGGGCTTCGCCGCCGTGCCGGGCAAGCCGATGCGGCTCGTCGTGCAGGGCGTCGGCCGGCGCGTCAGCCATCATTTCGACCGGGCCTGGACCGAAGGCGAAGCACGCGACGGCCGGCTCACCGTGATCGGGCTCAAGGGCTTCGACGTGAAGGCGGTGGAGGCTGCGCTCGCCGGCGCCTGAGCGTGGGCGTGGTTCCTCGGAACCACGCCGTCATCCCGGGCTTGCCCCGGGTCCATCGAAGGGCGCGAGAGCCCTCGGATGGATTCCGGAGCGGCGCCGCTTCGCGGCTTGTCCGGAATGACGACGACTGAGTGGATGAGACGCAGTCCCCTGCGGCGGGACTCAAAGGACCGGCATGCATCTGCTCCCAACCAGCGAGATCAGGCTCGACGACGGCGAGGACGCCGTCGATCTCAGCCTGCCTCCGGGGGATGTCGTCGTCCTGTCCTTCGCCGACAGCGATCTCTCCGCGCTGGCGGCAGCCCTTCTCCCTCCCCCCGCTTGCGGTGGGGAGGGTCGGGGTGGGGGGCCGGAAAGCCGGAGCGCCGTCCTTCATCGTCTCGCCGAGCGGCACTGCCCCCCGCCCCAGCCCTCCCCACCGCAAGCGGGGGGAGGGAGAGGCGGCGCGCCTGATCTCTCCGTCCGCCTCGCCTCGCTGCGGCGGTTGCGGCACCCGCTGTCGGTCGATCTGCTGATCGAGAAGACGGTCGCGAAGAGCCGCTTCGTGCTGGTGCGCTGCCTCGGCGGGCTGGACTACTGGCGCTACGGCATCGAGCAGTTGAGCGAGACCTGCCGCGCCCAGGGCATCGCCCTGGCAGTGCTGCCCGGCGACGACCGCGACGATGCGCGGCTGGCGGGCTACGGCACCGTGCCGTCGGCCTGCGCGCGGGCGATCCTGTCGTATTTCCACGCCGGTGGCGGAGCGGAGAACATGCGGCGGCTGCTGGCGGTGGCAGCGGGGTATCTGCGGGGGCTGCCCTCATCCGACCCGGCTTCGCCGGGCCACCTTCTCCCTCTAGGGGAGAAGGACGAGACGGCGCCGACAGCGTCCTTCTCCCCCCGGGGGAGAAGGTGCCGGCAGGCGGATGAGGGCCCACGCGACGCATCAGACCTCGCCCCCCTGCCCCTCCCACCGCTGTTTGCGCTCAGCGCCAACGCCGCGCCGATGCCCTGGCACGAGGTGCTCGCCGCGCTGCCCGACCGGCCTTTCGTGCCGATCCTGGTCTATCGCTCAGCCGTCAGCTCCGGCGACACGGCGATGGGCGAGGCGCTTGCTGCAGCGCTCACCGCGCGCGGCCTGGCCCCGCTGATCCTCGCGCTGACCAGCCTGAAGGACCCGGCGGTGACCGCCGAACTGGCGGCGCTGATCGCGACGCGGCGGCCGGCTGCCATCGTCACCACCACTGCCTTCTCCGCCCGCGAGGGCGCCGATTTCGTGCTCGACGGCGCCGATTGCCCGGTGTTTCAGGCGATGCCCGTCGGCAGCGCCCGCGACGCCTGGGCGGCCTCGACCCGGGGGCTCTCGGCGGTGGACCTCGCCATGCAGGTGGCGCTGCCGGAATTCGACGGGCGGCTGGGCACCATTCCCGTCGCCTTCAAGGCTCAGACCGCCGACCCCGAAACCGGGCTGACGACGCGCCGGCTGGTGCCCGATGCGGACGGCGTCGCTGCGCTCGCAGATCTGGTAGCGGGCTGGGTTTCTCTTTCCGCCAAGCCGGCCGCCGCGCGCCGGCTGGCGCTGGTGATGTCGGATTATCCGGCGCGTGGCGGCCGGGCAGGGTTTGCCGTCGGGCTCGACACGCCAGCGAGCGTCGGAGCGATCCGGGGGCTGCTGGCAGAGGCGGGGTACGGAGTTGGTATTCCCTCGGCCGTCATCCCGGACGTAGCGCAGCGGAGATCCGGGATCCATTCCGGAGCTTGTGCCGGAGAGGTTCCGGCATGGATCCCGGGTCTCCCTCCGGTCGCCCGGGATGACGGCGCAGGTGATGAGAAGGATGCGGGATCAGAGCTCATGGCCGCCCTCACCACCGGACCGGCCACTCTCACCCTCCCGCTCGAAGCCTATCGCGCCTGGCTCGCCGCCATCCCCGAAACCGCTCGCCACGCCCTCAACGCCGCCCATGGCACGCCCGAAGCCGATCCGGCCTTCGGCGAAGGCGCCTTCCGCTTCCGCGCCATCCGTGGCGGCGCTCTCACCATCGCGCTGCAGCCGCCGCGCGATGCGACGCCGGACCGGAAGGCGCGCTATCACGACCCCGACGCGCCGCCTTGCCATGGCTATCTCGCCTTTTACCGTGCGCTGCGCGAGACCGCGGGCATCGATGCGCTGATCCATCTGGGCACCCATGGCACCACCGAATGGCTGCCGGGCAAGGCGGTGGCGCTGTCGTCCTCCTGCTGGCCGCGGCTGGTCACGCAGGGGCTGCCGGTGGTCTATCCTTACGTGGTCGACGATCCCGGCGAGGCGGCACCCGCCAAGCGACGGCTTTCGGCGGTAACGCTCGGTCATCTGCCGCCGCCGCTGGCGGAGACCGGCGCCTCTGGCGAGACCGCTCTGCTGCGCGACCTTGTCGAGGAGTTCAGCCAGGCGCAGGTGCTCGATCCGCGCCGGGCCGAGATTGTCGCCAGCGAAATCCGGGCGCGGGCGGAAGCCAGCGGGCTGGCCGAGTCCTGCGGCGTAACGCCGGACCTGCCCATGAGCGAGGCGCTGACGCAGCTCGACGCGCATCTCTGCGACATTGCCGAACTGCCCTTCCGCGATGGCTTACATATCTTCGGCCAGTCGGCGCTCGATCCCGTGTCCGCGCAGGCCGAGCGCGAGGGGCTGCTGCGC
>NZ_JAUXYO010000232.1 GCF_030694325.1 Allobosea sp.
GCGCCCGGCCGCGGCGGCTTCCGCCAGGAAGGGCCCATCGACCGGCCGGTCGGGGGCATCGGCGGCGGTGAGCGCGCTGGAGGGCTTCAGCGGGGGCGCCGGCTCGGCCTCCCGCGGCGGCGGGCGCGACAGCCAGTCGGGCGCGGGCTCGGGCGTCGTCGGCTGGGACGAGGCCTCCACGGCCACCGGCTGGGGTCGCGAGGTCATGAAGCGGCGGAGCGCAGCGTCGCCCTCGCCGATCTCGGCGAGCCCCGGTTCGGAGGCGGCGAGGCCGGCCTCGACCATGGCATACCAGCTCCCGGCCGGGGCCTCGCCCTTGGCCTGCGCACCGCAGACGATCAGCCGGTTCTCCGCCCGCGTCATCGCGACATAGAGCAGGCGGTGATGCTCCTCGACCATCTGCTCGACGACGCGGGCCTTGGCCTGCGCCGTCGCTTGCGCGTCCTCGGCGCTGGCGGGTGGCCAGATCGGCACCGCCTGCCGCCGCGGCGGCTCGACCGCCAGGATCTTCGGCAGCCGCTTGGCGCCGGGCGGCGGGGCGAGATCGGCGAGGATCACGATTCCCGCCTCGAGCCCCTTGGCGCCATGCACCGTCATGACGCGGACCTCGCCGCGGCTGGAGGAAAGATCGCGCTTCACATCGGTCGCAGCGCCGCAGACATGGTCGAGGAAGCCCGCGAGCGAGGGGCCGTAGCGCCGCTCATGGTCGAGCGCCGCAGACAGGAAGGCGTCGAGCGCGTCTCCGGCCTCGGCCCCCAGACGCGCCAAAGCGAGATTTCGCCCGCCGCCCGGTCCGAGCAGCCCGGCGAAGAAGCGGAACGGCCCGCAGCGCCCCGCCTCTGCCGCGAGCGCTGCCATCCGCGCCTCGACGGCCGCGTAGCGCGGTTCGCTCGCAGCCGCCTCGCGCAGCGCCGCCCGCAACGAGCCGCTGCGCTCTGGTGCGAGGCGCAGGAGGTCGTCGTCGTCGAGCCCGATCAGCGGCGTCTTCAGCGCGGTGGCGAGCGTCAGGTCGTCTTCCGGCAGCAGCAGCGTTCGCCCGAGCACGACGAGGTCCTCGACCGCCGGATGGGTCGCGAGGGTGAGCCGGTCGCGGCCGGTGACGGGCACGCCGGCATCCTTCAGCGCCTTGACGATCGTCTCGAACAGCGCGCCACGCTGGCGCAGCAGGATCATCACGTCGCCGGGCGCAAAGGGCTGGCCGAGATCGTCCACGCCCCGGCGTGTCCAGCTAGCGAGCGTCGTGGCGATGCGCTGGGCGAGCTTGGCCGTCCCGCTGCGCCGCTCTGTCGCGTCGACCGGCGTCGTCCAGGCGTCGGGCGGCTCGCCGGAATCATTGGCGCAGAGCGGCCAGAGATCGACACAGCCGGGGTCGCTCCGGCGCACCGTGTCGTGGATTTCGGGCCGCTCCGAGCCGTCGAAGACGAGGCCGCGCGCATGCTCCGGCAGGGCGAAGACGGCGTCGACCGCCTGCATGATGTCGGGCGCCGAGCGGAAGGAGGTGTTCAGGCTGATCGCCTCGAAACGCTGCTCGGCTTCCCGGATGCGCTGGCCGAGCTGCCGGCGCTGGGTGTTGAAGGCGGCGGGCGCGGCGCCCTGGAAGCCGTAGATCGACTGCTTCTCGTCGCCCACCACGAAGACGGTGCGTGGGCGCGGGCCGGCCTCACGGCCCCCGGCGCTGAACTCGTCGGCGAGCTGGCGCAGGATCGCCCATTGCGCATCGCTGGTGTCCTGCGCCTCGTCGAGCAGGATGTGGTCGATGCCGGCATCGAGCTTGTAGAGCACCCACGCCGCCTCGACCCTCGTCAGCAGCGAGCGCGTCCGGGCGATCAGGTCGTCATAGTCGAGCAGCGAGCGCTCGCTCTTCTGGCGCTGATAGGAGGCGAGCATCCGCGTCACCAGCAGCGCCAGCGCATGGCTGCGGTCGCGGATCGCGATCGCGTTGAGGCGGTCGATGGCCTGGCGCAGCCGCGTGGCCAGATCCTCGAGCGTATCAGCGAGCGCGCCCTCGAAAGCCGATTTGCCGCGGCCGCTGATGTTGCTGTTGACGCTCCCGGCCTCGGTCAGAAAACCCTTCCGGCAGAAGGACACCGGATCGCCATCATCGGCCCCCGCGCGCAGGGCACGCAACGTCGCCGCGAAACCCTGCCGGGTGGCGCTGCCCGCCTCCAGGGCGTCAATCAGTGCCGCGAGGCCGGACATTCCGGCGAGGTCACGCCGGAAATCCTGCCGCACCGTCTCCGCCGACAGATCCGGCGCGATGCCGAGCACGGCGGCGATGCCCTGCCGCATCTCGCCGGCATCGCGGGCGCGGCCCTCCGCGTCGTTGAACAGGGTTCGCTGGCGCAGCGCCTCCTGCATCATTGCATCGAACGTGTCCTGCGCCGCCTGGCGGGCGAGCAGGTCGAGCGCCTGCGCCTCCTCGCCCTCAGGAGAAGACGCGACCGCCCGCAACAGCTCGCGCCGCGCCTCGCGCAGCATCTCGGCCTGGGCGAGGTCATCCGCGACCTCGAAGCGCGGCGGCACATTCGCCTCGAAGGGCGCCGATTGCAGCACCCGCGTGCAGAAGGCGTGGATCGTCTCGATCTTCAGCCCGCCCGGCGTCTCCAGCGCCTGCGCGAACAGGCGCCGCGCCGCGGCGAGGCTGTCGCGCGAGGGGGGCTTCCCGGTCAGGCGGGTCAGCTCCTTGACCAGCTCCGCCTCCGGCAGCGTCGCCCAGGCGCTGAGCGCCGCGAAGACCCGGTTGGCCATATTGGCGGCGGCGGCCTTGGTGTAGGTGATGCAGAGCAGGCGCCCGGGCGCCACGCCGTCGAGCAGCAGCCGCAGCACGCGGTTGACCAGCACATAGGTCTTGCCCGAGCCGGCATTGGCCGAGACCCAGGCGCTGAGCCGCGGATCGGCCGCCAGCGCCTGGTTCTGCTGCGTGAGGGGCGGGACGATCCAGCCGGGCTTCATGTCCCGTCCCCCTCGTCGCTCTCGGAGGCGGCGGCCCATTCCTTGACCCGCGCGAGCTGGTCATAGGGCGAGGCGAACTTGATGTAGTCGGGCGCGCGGCGCGAGACGAAGGCCTCGCGGCCGCTGCGCAGCGCCTCGACATGCGCCAGCAGGCGTTCGAGATGGCGGCTCGCCACATCCGCCAGGCTCTCGCCGTCGAACTCCAGCGGCTTGTCCTTGGCCCAGGCCTTCGGGTCGTGATGAAGCTTCATGTACAGCACGGCCTCGACCGGCGTCGGGCCGACCGCGCCCTCGAACCCGGCCCGTGCCGCCAGCTCCGCCTCCAGCGTCAGCTGCGGCGCGAAGCCCTTCTCGACCTGCGCCTTGCTGGGCGGCGCCCCGGTCTTGAAATCGATGATGCGCAAGGTCGGCGTCCGCGTGATCTCGACCCGGTCCGCCTTGCCGCTGAGCCGGAGCGTCGCGCCGTCGGAAAGCGGAAAGCGATGGCCGGTGAAGACCTCGACGGCGACACGGGCCAGCGCGCCGCGCCGCCGCTCCTCCCAGGCGATGAAATGGCCGGCCGTGAGCAGGAAGCGCGGCCACCAGAAGGCCCGCACCTCCGGCGCATCCGCGAAGCGCCGGAACGCCTGCTCGCCGATCGCGATCAGCCGGCCATGGGCGTCGGCCGGCAACTGCTCCGGATAGGTCGCGGCGAAGGTCTCGACGATCTCGTGCAGCAGGCTGCCGCGATCCTGCGCGCTCGGATCCTCGACGAGCCCATCGAGCGCGTCGAGCTTCAGGATCTTGCGGGCATGGATCTGGTAGGGATCGCGATAGAGCGTCTCGACATCGGTGACGCTGAGCGAGAGCGGCTGCAGCGCTCGCGGCGGCTTCGGCGCGGGCCGTCCGACGGGTCGCACGGGTGCCGGGGCCGAGAGCCGCCCCGCCAGCGCCGTCAGCCGCTTCCCTTGTGCCAGCGCCTCGCCCCAGACCGGCGCCGGCGTTACCGCCTGCAGCCGCTGCCAGAAGCGCGAGGCGATCGTCTCGGACTCGCCGGCCTTGCGCGCCCGCGTCAGCGTCACGCAAGGCGCCGCCAGCGCCATGGAAAAGTCATGCGCGGTCTGGCCGACGCGGCGCTCCGGCGGCGACAGGCCGAGTTCGGCGCGCATCGGCCGGTTGATGAAGGCGTCCGTCGTGGTCTGCGGCGGCCAGACGGTTTCGTTGAGCCCGCCGAGGACGACATGGTCGGCCTCGAGCAGGCGCGCCTCGAGCAGGCCCCAGATCCGCACGCGCGGATGGCCGCCGCCGCTGCGCTTGACGACGCGCTCGGCCAGCAGCCCGTCCAGGATCGCAACGACATCGGCAGGCCGGCCACCCTCGGGCATGTCGGACTGCGCGGCGGCGAGATCGTCGAAGAGCCCGGCCAGAGCCTCGCCATCGGCATCACGAAAGGCGCAGGCCTGCCCGTCTTCGCTCAGGCTGATAGCCTCGACCGTGGCGCGCGCCGCGGCCGTCATCACCGCCAGCGACGGCGCCTTGAGGAACAGCGCCTCCAGCAGCGGCGAGAAGGCGGTGCCGAGCGCCGCCAGCACTGTGGCCGCCGCTGCGGCATCGTCTTCGCTCAGGCGTTTGCGCGGACCCGGCGCATGGCGCGCGGTGCAGAGTTCGCTCCAGCGTCCGAGCTGCTCGTGCAGGCCGGCCAGCCCCCGCCCGACGCTCTCGCCCCGCCACAGCCCGATTTCCAGTGCTGAGGCGCCGCGTGCCGTCTCCTCGCGCGGCAGCCCGAGCCGGCAGAGCGGGTGGGCCAGCAGCGGCACGAGGCTTCCCGGCGTCATCTGTGCCAGCGCCGCCTCCAGCACGAGCCGCAGCAGCGAGCCCGCCGGCCAGCGCGCCAGCGGCAGGCCGGCCGAATCATCGACCGCGATGTCCCAGCGCCGGAGCTCGACCGTCACGCGTTCGGCGAGGCCGCGATCGGGCGTGATCAGCGCCGCCTGCTGGCCGGGCGTCTCCAGCGTCTCGCGCAGCGCGACTGCGACCGCCAGCGCCTCCTCGCGCTCGTCGGCCGCCTCGACGAGACGCAGACCGCGGAAGGCGAGTTCCGCTTCTTCCGTCGGCAGGCGCTCGCGCAGATCGGCCCAGCTCTGTGTCACCGAGGCCGGCAACATGGCCTCGCGCAGCAGCCGCGAGCGGGCGCCATGCGCAGCATCGGGCTCGGCGAGCGCGCGCACATCGGCCCGCACCGCCTGCAGCGTGTCGAGCAGGTGATGCAGCGCTGCCTGCGGATGCGAGGGCGCGGGCTCCTCCGCGATCGCCCGCCAGGCCTCGTCGGAGAGGTCGAGGTCGAGCCCCGGCAGCACCACCGCGCCATTGGGCAGCCTTGCGATCGCCCCCAGCAGCCGTGCCGTGGCAGGGACCGTGCCGGTCGAGCCGGCGGCGATGATCGGCCCAGTCACGGCACCCGAGAGCAGCCGCTCGCGCTCGGCGGCGAGCATGCGGTTACGGAAGGTGGCGGGGTCGCAGGCGCCGCGCTCGCCCAGGATGGTCGGCCAGGCCCCGCCCAGGATCGACAGGAACTCGGCATTGAGCTGCCAGACCCTGTCGAAACGGGCCGCGTCGAGCCGCCCGAGCCGCTCGACTGCGACGTCCTCCGTCTGCATCTGGTCGAGCAGGGCGGCGAGGTCGCCGGCGAGCCCATAGGCCTCGGCCAGCGTCGCCGGCACCAGCGAGGGCTCTGCGGGATCGAGCCGCAGATGGCTGCGATTGGCGCTGCGACCCCAGGCATCAACGAGCCGGGTCAGGATCATCCGCCGCGCCAGCGGATCGATCGGCGCGATGCGCTCCTCGGCCAGCGCCCCGGCCCCGATCAGCGCCGTCTCGGCTTCGTCGACATCGCCCAGCGGCAGGATCCGCGGCAGCAGCAGCGGCGCGCCGCCGAGCTTGTCGGACAGGCAGGCGGCGAAGGCGCGTGCAGCCCGTCGCGTCGGCAGATAGAGCGTCACCCGCGCCAGCGCGGCGGGGTCCTCAGGATCGTGGACGCGTCCGAAGCGGCCCTCCAGCATCGCCTGCGCCAGCACCTCCAGGAAGGGTGCCCCGGCGGGAATCGTGAAGAGGTTGAGGTCAGCCATCGGCTCGCGCGGGCGCGGCCTGCGCCGCCGCGAAGGCGGCCTCGGCCGGCGCGATCGCCTCGGGCGTGCCGACGTGCAGCCATTGCCCGTCGAGCACGAGCCCGTGCAGCCGGCCGGCAGCGATGGCGCGGTCGAACAGCAGGTTCAGCGAGAACGGCCCCTCCGGCGTGTCCGCGAAGAGACCGGGCTTCATGATGGCGACGCCGGCATAGACGAAGGGTGCGCTGTCTGCGCTGCCGCGCCGTGTCAGCAGCCCGTCCTCAGCCTTGAAGAAATCGCCGCGCCCGTCGAAGCCGACGCTGCCCTCGCGCTGCGCCAGCAGCAGCAGCATATCCATCCGCGCGGCATCCCAGCCCCGCGCCATGGCCTGCATGGCCGAGCCGCCGCTCTCGCTCCAGAGCGAATCCGAATTCACATGGAAGAAGGGCTCGTCCCCCAGCAGCGGCAGCGCCCTTTTCACCCCACCCCCGGTCTCCAAGAGCAGCGCGCGCTCGTCGGAGATCGTCACGCGCGGGGCGGTTCGGCCGGCCAGGTGCGCCTCGATGCGCTCGGCGAGATGGTGGACATTGACGACCGTGTCCTCGACGCCGGCTTCAGCAAGCCGGTCGAGCGCATGGTCCAGCATCGACTTGCCGCCGATGCTGACGAGCGGCTTCGGAATCGTGTCGGTGATCGGCCGCATCCGCTTGCCGAGCCCCGCCGCCAGCACCATGGCGCGGCGGATCGGTTGGGAATGGGCCTGCGTCACGCGAATCTCCTCTATCGCGCGAATCTATCAGATATTTGCGGCGGTCGTCCCGGGCGACCGGAGGGAGACCCGGGACCCATTCCGGAACGGATCAGGCATGGATCCCGGATCGGCGCGGCTGCGCCGCTTGTCCGGGATGACGGCAGAGGGAGTGGGCAGCGCTGGCTAAAATCTCAACCCACCTCGAACAGTTTCGGCAGATGCGTCTGGTACCAGCCCTTGAGCTCTTCGAGTGCCGGATGCTCGAGGTTGCGGCGCAGATAGGCCTCGATGCGTGGCAGGTGCTTGAGATAGGCCGGCTTGCCGTCGCGCTTGTCGAGCCTCGCGAAGATGCCGGCGATCTTGGTGTTGCGCTGCGTGCCGAGGATCGCATAGGCGCGGGCGAAGCCGGCGAGGTCGAAATCGGGATCGTCGGCGCGGCGCGCCTGGCCATAGGCCGCCAGCAGCCGAAGCTCCAGCGCCGCCGGCACGTCGATGCGCGCATCCTGCCCGAGCGAGGCGAGGTCATAGGCCGGGTGGCCGACCACCGCGTCCTGGAAGTCGATCAGCCCGAGCTTGGCATGGCCGTCCCGGCCGGGCAGCCAGATCAGGTTGGGCGAGTGGAAATCGCGCAGCGTCCAGGTGCCCGGCGCTTCCAGGATCTCGTCGAAGAGACGGTTCCAGATCCGCGCAAACTCGGCCTGCGCCACCGCCGGCAGGGTCACGCCCGCGATATGCGGCGCGTACCAGTCGAGGATCAGTTCGGTCTCGATCGCCAGCGCCCCGCGGTCGTAATCCGGCAGCACATGGTCGCGCCCCTCGGCCACGGGCAGGATCGTCGGCAGGGTGTGGCGGTGAAGATCCGCCAGCAGCCGGGCGGCCGCCTCGTAGCGCTCCGGGATCGGTCCCTGCGCATCGACGACGCCCTCGCTGCCGAGATCCTCGATCAGCAGCAGCCCGGTCGCCAGGTCCTGTGCGTAGATCTCCGGCGCCGAATAGCCGAGCGAATGCAGGCCGCGATCCATCGCGACGAAGGCGTCGACGTTCTCGGCGAGATGAGCGATCGCGCTGTAGGGCTTGCCGAGCCGGATCGCCGGCCCGTCCGGGCGCGGCGGCGAGATCATCAGCACGGCGCTGCTACCGTCGGGCCGCGTCAGACGCTCATAGGCGCGGCTGGAGGCGTCGCCCTGCATGTAGTCGCGGCGTGCATCGTCCCAGCCGGCATCGTCGATCAGCCGGCGCGTCGCAATGGCGATGGCGAGACGCTGGCGCCACAGCACGCCGCCGGAAAGATCGGCGATGCGGCCGGTTTCGGGGTTCTGCGGATCGACGTCGAGCACGATGTCGAGCCGGCGTCCGCCGGGCAGGCGCGCTCCGGCGCGATCGGGCCATTCCACCAGCAGGATCAGCCGGTCGAGCTCCTCGATGAGGCCGATATCGTCGAGCTCGTCGGGCGAGCGGACGCGGTAGAGATCGGCATGGAGCACGGGCCCGCGCGGGGTCTCGTAGCTCTGCACGAGGGTGAAGGTCGGGCTCGGCGCCTCCAGTGTCGGGTCTTCGGCGAGTTCGCGCAGGATCGCCCGCGCCAGCATCGACTTACCTGCCCCGAGATGTCCCGAGAGGGCGACGATGTCGCCCGGCTTCAGGATGGCGGCGAGATCGGCGGCCAGGCGCAGCGTCGCCGCCTCGTCGTCCAGTTGCAGGCGGTGCGTGCCGGCCCGGGAAACCTCCTCCGTCATTCGGCGGCATCCGACAGCGGCAGCCCCGCTGCGGGGAAGACCGCCGTCACGCGCGTGCCGCGGCCCGGCGCCGAGTCGAGCTCGACCCGCCCGCCATGCAGCTCGACGATCGAACGGACGATCGACAGGCCCAGGCCCACGCCGCGATGGCTGGAGCCGAGCGAATGACTCTCGAAGCGGTCGAAGACCTTCTCCTTCACCTCGGCGGGAATCCCGCGGCCCTGGTCGGCGACGGTGATGCGGACATGGCCCTCGTCGCGCACTGCGCTGACGGTGATCGTCTGCCCGGGCGAGGAGAAGCCGATCGCGTTGGAGATCAGGTTGAACAGCACCTGCCGCAGGCGCTTGCCGTCGGCGCGCAGGGGGCCGGCCTCGGGCGCGATCACCACCTTCAGCTCCAGCTTGCTGTCGGTGAGGCGGTCATGCAGCCCCGCCGCCGCCTGAGAGATCGTGTCGGCGACGTCGACCTCCTCCAGTTCGAGCTGGAGCGCGCCGTTGTCGATCGTGGCGAGGTCGAGAATGTCGTTGATGATGGCGAGCAGCGCGCCCGAGGAGCGCACGATATGGGAGGTATAGTCGCGCTGCTTGTCGTTGAGAGCGCCGACGGCTTCCGTGCCGAGCAGCTGCGCGAAGCCGATGATGTTGGTGAGCGGCGAGCGCAGCTCGTAGGAGACGTGGTGGACGAAATCCTCGCGCAGGCGGGAGACCTTCTCCAGCGCCTCGTTCTTTTCGGTCAGCGCCCGCTCGACATTCACGCTCGCCGTCACGTCGGCAAACGAGATCAGCGTCGCGCCGTCGGGCAGCGGTGCGGCCGCGCAGTCCAGAACCGTGCCGTCGCGCCGTTCCATGCGGCAGACATAGTCCTCGCGTGCGTCGCGGACGCCGGTGACGGCACTCTGCAGCTCGCGCCAGATCTCGTCCTGCGGGAAGAGCGGGCGGCACAGCCGCACCACCTCGTCGATATGCGGCGCGGCGGCGGCGAGGTCGGGCTTGATCCGCCAGGATTGCGCGAAGGCCGGGTTGGAGAGCTTCAGCCGCCCGTCCGAGCCGAACACGGCGACGCCCTCGCGCAGCGAATCCAGCGTCTCGCGCTGGGTGCGCGACAGCGCGTTGAAGCGCGACTCCAGCGTGAAGCGCTCGGTGACATCGTCGAGCAGATAGGTCACGCCGCCCTGCGGGTTGGGGCTGGCGACGACGTGGATCGTCCGCCCGTCCGGCAGGTACCACCAGTCCTCGTTCGCCCGCGTCGCGGTATAGGCGGCCTGCACCCCGGCCTTCCAGCTGCGATAGTCGCCGAGTTCGGGCAGGCGGCGCTCGGCCCGCAGCCGGTCGAGGATTTCGCCGTCGCTGGGGTGCCCGTCGAGAAACGCCGGGTCGAGCGACCACAGGCTTTCGAAGCCGGCATTGCGGTAGACCAGCCGCTGCGAGGCGTCGAACACCGCAACCGCGGTCTTGAGCCGGTCGAGCGTCCGGACATGCGCGTCCATCTGGCGCTGCAGATCGGTCCGGACCGCTTCCAGCTCGCTCATGTCGGTGGCGATGCCGGCAAAGCCCGTCGGCGTCGCGATTTCGAGGATGTCGAGCGTGCGGCGCTGTCCCGCGATTACGGCCGGGGCGCGAGCCGTGAAGGTCCGTCCTTCGCGCCGCGCCTTGGCGGCGGCCTCGCGCTCGCTGCGGTCGAGCAACTCGACCCCGCCCTTGACGACCTCGCTGCTGTCGGCGACCTCGACGGCGCGTGCATAGGCGGCGTTGCACCAGCTCAGCCGTCCCTCGGGACTGCGGGTCCAGGCCGGTTGCGGCAGCCCGCCGAGCAGCCCGGCCAGTGCCTGGTGCTCGCTTCCGAGGCGCTCGAGATCGCTCTGCAGCGTCATCACCCGGGCGCGCTCGCCCGTGACCTCGCGAAAGCGGATGACGGCGCGCCCTGCGACCGGCCGGCCCTCGACGTCGATGAAGGGGCCGCTCTTGCTCCGCAGCGTCATGCCGAAGGATTCGCCCCGGTCCTTCAGCGCATCGGTGGCGAGTTCGAGCTTCTTGGCATCGGCCGGGGGAGCCCAGGCGCCATAGGCGAGCGCCAGCGTCGCGCCGGGCGCGCCGAGAAAGCCGCTGTCGCCTTCGAAGACCGGTTCAGTATGGCGGCCGGCCCAGCTCACCACGACCTGGGGGTCGCTCGCCAGCAGCGCTGTCAGCCGGTCGTGCTGGCCGCGCGTCGCCTCCAGCTCGCCGGCCAGTGCCGCCTCGCGGCGAAGCCAGCGCGCCCGCTCGCGAACATAGACCAGCGAGGTCGTGGCGGCGAAGACCGTGAGCCCTGCCAGCACAATGGACAGCGCTCCGGTGCTGAAAAGCTCCTGTCGCAGCGGCGGCAGCCAACTGCCCTGGGCGAGGGCGGAGGTGGGAAGCTGGCTGGCCGCGAGCCCCGGCAGAAGCCCCTGTCGGCCCCAACCGCCGCGGCTCCGTTCCTGTCGGCTCGACCTGGTCATCCTGCGTCCGTCTTCTCTGTGGGCGGCACCGTGCCGCCTCCGCTGTCAGGAACGGGCGGGCACCGAACGGCCGCCAGCCGCCCCTGAGCCGCCTCGGAAGGCCTCCGACGCACGCCTGCCACCAGCACCGATACTTGCGTGTCGACCCGGTCCGCGCAGAGGCGCCGGGCCCGAATCAGCCCCACTCTAATCACCCACGGAGTCCGGCAGGAAGTGCTTAATGGACGGTAAATCGGGCCGATTGCCCGGTCGGGCGGCCGCTGTCGAACGGCGCCCCAGAACTAGCGGTCAGCGCCCCGAACGGCGCCATTAGTAGCGTCTGATGCGAA
>NZ_JAUXYO010000248.1 GCF_030694325.1 Allobosea sp.
ACCGGTTTCGGAAATCCGCAGGCACCGGCATGTAGGACAGATCGGGCTCGCCTCGAACGAAGAAATCCCAGTCGGCCTTCGGTGCGAAGACGGTGGCCCGCGGGAACGCCCGACCGCCGTCGGCCGCCCGAAGATTGCCGACGTGATCGGGATGGGTGTGCGAGACGACGACGGCGTCGATATCGCCCGGCGTCAGGCCGACGGCCGCGAGGTTTGCGAAGATGCGGCCGCCATTGGGACCCATCGTCCCGCCCGCGCCGGCTTCGAGCAGGATGCGTCGACCACCGGTCTCGATCAGGAGCGTGTTTAGGTTCAAGGTGAGATGGTCGGTCGGAAGGAAAGCGCGCCGCAGCACGGTCTGCAGATCCGCTTCCGGAGCGTCGCTGGCATAGATTCGCGGCGGCCCGCCGATGACGCCGTCGCTCAGCACCGTCGCGCGGATCTCGCCGACGCGAAACTGATAGAAGCCGGCATTGGCGGCAGGGCCCGTCGACGTCTGAGCGCCGGCGCGACCGGCGCCGGTTGGCCCCAGTATGAGGCCGGCGCTGCCGCTCGCTGCGGACAGCATGATCGTTCGGCGGTTGAGGGTCGGTCGGATCATCGTCATCCCATGTCTGTCGTGGTCACGTCCTGCTCGGCACAGCAGGTCTTGCTGGGTACAGGATGACAGCGCCGCGGCGGGCGCATAAGCTTCTCAGACGCGATCAGCTTGATAAGGTCTGCCTTGCAATGAGCCCGCTCCGACTCGACAGTCTGGAGGTCTTCGCCACGATCATCCGCTGCGGCGGATTTCGGGCCGCGGCGCGCGAGCGGCGGGTCTCCTCCTCGGCCCTGAGCCAGACGGTGACGACGCTGGAGGAGGCTCTGGGCATTCGGCTCCTGAACCGCACGACGCGCAGCGTCGCGCCGACCGAGGCGGGAGCCCGTCTCCTCGCGAGGCTCGCACCGGCCCTGGACGACATCCGGGAGGCGCTGGGAGACCTCGACCAGTTGCGCGACACACCCTCGGGCCTGATCCGCATCAACGCGCCGGCCCCGGCCGTGGAGCATGTTCTGTGCCCGCTCGTGTTCGATTTCATGAACCTTTATCCCGATGTGAAGGTCGAGATCGTCAGCGACGCCGCCCTCATCGACATCGTCGAGCGGGGCTTCGACGCGGGCGTGCGCTTCGGCCGGCAACTGGCGCAGGACATGATCGCAACGCCCTTAGGCCCGCCCCTGCGCTACGCCATCGTCTGCTCGCCGGCCTATCGTGATGCGCGCGGAACGCCGCTGAGCCCGCAGGACCTGATCGGCCATGATTGCATCCGCCGCCGCTTTCCCGGCGGTTCGTTGGCCACCTGGGAATTCGAGAAGGATGGGGAGGCCCTGTCGATCGCGCCCGAGGCGCGGCTGACGCTGGGCTCGGCCCATCAGGAGGTGCAGGCGGCTCTTGCCGGCCAGGGCATCGCCCATGTCTTCGATACCTATGCCAAGCCCTATCTCGACGACGGGCGGCTGATCGAACTGATGCCGGACTGGAGCCCAAGGCTTCCGAGCTGGTTTCTGTACTACCCCAACCGGCGGCACCCCAGCGCGGCCATGCGGGCGTTTCTCACCCACGTCAAAGCCCACGCCTGAACCGCCTCGCGGGCCACGGCCCTACCCCGACCGGTCGGCGAACGAAAAGAACTTGTGCCCGAGGAACGAGAACACCATCACGAATCCCGTAGTGACGAACTGCATCGGCAGATAGGGCAGGCCCAGCCGCGCCACGAACAGGTGCATCAGCGCCCAGGTCAGCCCGAAGCCGCCGACGGCGATCAGGCCGAAGCGCCAGGTCGCCTGGGCGTGGCTGCGGGTCGCCTCGAAGGTCATCCAGCGGTTCAGCGTGTAGGAGACCACGGCCCCGACGACGAAGCCCGCCAGTGTCGCCCGTACCGGATCGACCTGCGCGAGTTCGACCAGCCCGACGAGCACGCCGTAATGCGCCACCGCAGTGAGCCCGCCGGCAAGCACATAGGCCAGGAGCTGGCGGGTCTGGTGGGGATAGCGGCGCAGCGGCATGGCGCCTCCTTACAGGCTTTGCCCCAACGAAGCCTGAACGGCGTCCGCGCCGCAGCCGGCTGTGTGCTCGCGCGCTTTCCGCTTCCCTGCGCCGCTCCTCCCCTCTATAGCGAGCGCCTAGCATTCATCTCAGGCGCTCGCACCGGCCCGCTCGCATGATCGGACGGCAGCGAGTGCGCGCGCCTGCCTCAAGACGAAGTCGAGCCCCATGCCCAAGCGCACAGACATCAAGACCATCCTGATCATCGGCGCCGGCCCCATCATCATCGGCCAGGCCTGCGAGTTCGACTATTCCGGCACCCAGGCCGTGAAGACGCTGAAGGCCGAGGGCTACCGCATCGTGCTGGTCAATTCGAACCCGGCCACGATCATGACCGATCCCGAGCTGGCGGATGCGACCTATGTCGAGCCGATCACGCCCGAGATCGTCGCCAAGATCATCGAGAAGGAGCGCAACGTGCTCCCCGGCGGCTTCGCCCTGCTGCCGACCATGGGCGGGCAGACCGCGCTGAACTGCGCGCTCTCGCTTAACCAGAAGACGATTCCGCAGCCCGATGGCAGCAAGATCAGCGTGCTCGAGAAGTTTGACGTCGAGATGATCGGCGCCACCGCCGAGGCGATCGACAAGGCCGAGGACCGCGAGCTGTTCCGCGAGGCGATGACCAAGATCGGCCTCGATACCCCGCGCTCGCACCACGTCAAGAATCTCGGCCAGGCGCTGACCGCGCTCGAGGACATCGGCCTGCCGGCGATCATCCGCCCATCCTTCACCATGGGCGGCACCGGCGGCGGCATCGCCTACAACAAGGGCGAGTTCATCGAGATCTGCGAGCGCGGCTTCGACGCCTCCCCGACCAGCGAGATCCTCATCGAGGAGAGCGTGCTCGGCTGGAAGGAGTACGAGATGGAGGTCGTTCGCGACAAGAACGACAACTGCATCATCGTCTGCTCGATCGAGAACCTTGACCCGATGGGCGTCCACACCGGCGATTCGATCACGGTGGCGCCGATCATCTCGACGTCAAACTTCTCGAGCACGCTGATCTTGCTGCCATCGGGCTGCGGAATCGTCTTCTGGTTAAGCGAGAGCGCGCAGT
>NZ_JAUXYO010000249.1 GCF_030694325.1 Allobosea sp.
ACCTTTGTCGGAAGAAGCGGCTCGATCACCGACCACTCGAAATCCGTCAGATCAAAGCGAGCCATCTCAACCTCCAAGGTTGAGATCAATGAATCAGAACACCACGCCGCAGGGAATCCCGTTTACGGGTATGTGACCTAGCCTTCAACCGTCCCGATCCGCCCTTGCGAGCACGGCCCGCAGCAGCACATCCAGGCCCGGCTCGAGGTCCTCGCGGGTGCAAAGCTCACCGTTGTTGTGGGTGATGCCACCCTGGCAGGGCGTGAAGATCATCGTCGTCGGGGCGTGGCGGGCGACAAAATAGGCATCGTGCCCGGCCTGGCTCAGGATGTCGCGGTGGCGGTAGCCCTGCGCGGTGGCAATGCTGCGAACCTGCTCGACGAGTTCGGCCGCGAAGATGTTCCCGCCCCAGCGCCAGACATCGAGGATCTCGACGCTGCAGTCGGCCTTCGCGGCCGATTCGAAGGCGGCGCGGCGCATCGCCTCGGCCATGACGGCCGAGGTCGTCGGGTCGGGATGGCGCACATCGCCGACGGCCTGGGCCCAGTCGGAAAGGATGCCCGGCTTGTTGGGCCAGGCGACGAGGCGGGCGGCGGTCGCCTTGCCGCCCGTGCCGGCATGGACCCAGCCGAGATCGTCGACCGCGACGAGGAAGCGCGCCCCGGCGATGAGCGCGTTCTTGCGCCGCTCCATCGGCCAGGGGCCGGTGTGGGCGGTCTCGCCCCTGAACTCGATCAGCATGCCGGTCGAGGGAAAGCCGCCGGTGACCACCCCGACCTGCATGCCCTCGCGGTCGAGGATCGGGCCCTGCTCGATGTGGAGCTCGTAATAGGCGTCGAAGGCGTGAGGCTTGTCCTCCATCTCGCCGCGATAGCCGATGCGGGCGAGTTCGTCGCCGAGCCGGCGGCCCTCCTCGTCGACGCGTCCATGGGCCCAGTCGAGCGTGTAGGCGCCGGTGAAGGTGCCGGAACCCACCATGGGCGGGGAGAAGCGCGCGCCTTCCTCATTGGTCCAGTTGACCAGTTCGATCGGGCGGCGCGTGCGATGGCCGATCGTGTCGAGCGCGCGGCAGACCTCGAGCCCTCCGAGAACGCCGAGGATGCCGTCGAAGCGGCCGCCATTGAACTGTGTGTCGAGATGGCTGCCCATCACCACGGGCGGCAGGCTGTCATCGGTACCGGCGCGGCGCGCGAAGATGTTGCCGATGCCGTCGACGCGCACGGAAAGCCCGGCCTCGCGGCACCAGGCGACGAACTGGTCGCGCACCTCCTTGTCCGAATCGGACGCGGCGAGACGCGAGAGGCCACCGGGCCGGCCCGGCCCGATCTGCGCGGAGCGCTCGATCGTCGCCCAGAAGCGGTCCATGTCGATGCGGGCGGGGGCTGTCATGTCCATGGTGTCGTCTTCGTTGGCTTGAGGTTCGGGACACGCGCCTGGTCGATTATCGGCGCGCGCCAGCCCCGGGGCAATGGGCTGCGGTCGGGGATGTGCTCGATCCGCGCCCACCATCGACGAAGCAAATAACGTGCTGGCCTTGCGCATCCGGCCGGACGAGGCCAGCGGGAACCGTGGCGTCGCGACCGGTGTTTGGAACGCAAGGGGCTGGCGGGGGCCATCATGACGTTCTTCAGGAATCGGCTGTTCATTGCGATCGTGTCGGCGATCGCCGGGATCCTGTGCTGGCTGATCGCCGCCAATCTGATTCCCGAACGCAAGGACCTGCACGAGCCGCTGCCGCACCATCTCGCGGCGTCCGATCCGCAGTTCAAGCTGTCGATGGCCGCGCTGTTCGGCTCGAACCTGCTTCCGGGAAGCCGGGCCGAGACGCTGAACAACGGCAATGCGATCTTCCCCGCGATGCTGCGGGCGCTGCGCTCGGCGACGACCAGCATCACCTTCGAAACCTATATCTACTGGCGCGGCGACATCGCCGAGCAGTTCGCCGACGTCTTGTCGCAGAAGGCGCGCGAGGGGGTGAGCGTCAAGGTCCTGCTCGACTGGGTCGGCAGCATCCCGATGGATGAGCAACTCGTCGAGCGGATGCAGGAGGCGGGCGTGAGCGTGGTGCGGTTCCGCCCGGTCACATGGAGCACGGTCGACAAGGTCAACAACCGGACCCATCGCAAGATCCTGGTGGTCGATGGGCGGGTCGGCTTCACGGGCGGCGTCGGCATCGGCGACGAGTGGAATGGGGACGCGCGCACGGCCGCGGAATGGCGCGACACCCATTACCGGATCGAAGGCCCGGTCGTGGCCGAACTGCAGGCGGCGTTCGCCGAGCACTGGCTCGAGGCGACGGGCGAACTCGTGATGGGGGACCGCTTCTTCCCGGCCCTCGAACCCGCCGGCGACCAGGAGGCGCAGGTGGTGGCGAGCTCGACCGGGCAGCGCAGCGTCATGCATCTGATGCTGATGACGGCGCTGGCCTCTGCCGAGCGGCACATCCGCATCGGCACGCCCTATTTCGTGCCCGACGAGACGACACGGCGGCAACTGCTCGAGGCGCGCGGGCGCGGCGTCGAAATCGACATCCTGGTGCCGGGAGAGCGCACCGATGCCCGCATCGTCCGGAAGGCCTCCCGGCATTTCTGGGGCGAGCTG
This sequence comes from Allobosea sp., assembly GCF_030694325.1. Lineage (GTDB taxonomy): Bacteria > Pseudomonadota > Alphaproteobacteria > Rhizobiales > Beijerinckiaceae > Allobosea. The sequence continues at coordinate 2,602 of NZ_JAUXYO010000249.1, forward strand.
CTCGCAGCCGGCATCCGCATCCACGAATTCGAGCCGACGATGTATCACTGCAAGCTCGTCGTCGTGGACGAGGCCTGGGCTAGCGTCGGCTCGACCAATATCGACGATCGGGCGCTGCGGCTGAACGACGAGGTCAACCTCAACGTCTACAGCGAAGGCTTCGCGCGCGACCAGATCGCGATCTTCAACGCCGATCTGCAGCGCGCCCGGCGCTATACGCTCGAGCAATGGCAGGGCCGCTCGATGGCGCAGAAACTCACCGACTGGTTCGCCAGCCTGTTCCGTTCGCAGATCTGATTCAGTCCGTTGGGCGGCGGCGCGCGTTCAACTGGTC
>NZ_JAUXYO010000254.1 GCF_030694325.1 Allobosea sp.
CCTGCGCGACTTCTACGAAAGGCTCTGCCAACACGGCAAAAAACCGATCGTCGCCATCACCGCAGTCATGCGAAAACTCATCGTCATCGCAAACGCAAAAATCCGTGACCTCCGTCTGTCAACACGCGAAGCGCAAGTGAGGTGATGACGGCCCTGTTGTCAGACGGCCCCTGTCGCCACCGGCCGTTCGGGGGCCTGCGTCCAGTCGGTCATCGAGCCATCATAGAGCGCGACCTCCTCGCGCTTGAACAGCTCCGACATCACGAACCAGTTCAGTGCGGCGGTATGGCCGGTATTGCAGTAGGAGATCGCCGGGCCCTTCGGGAGGCCGGCGAACAGCGCCGCCAGCTCGTCGCGAGGCCTGAGCTTGCCGGTCGCGGCGTCGAAAGCCTGCGTATAGTCGCGCGAGACGGCGCCGGGGATATGGCCGGCGCGAGCCGCCTCTGGCGCCTTCTCGTGGCCTTCGAAATAGCTGGGCGAGCGGGCGTCGACGAGCGTGGCGAGCTTGCTGCGGGATGCCACCAGCGTGGCGTCGGCCGTGCTGCGCAGGCGCTGCTGCATCACGACCGGGTAGGGCGCCGCTGTACGCTCCGGCGGCGAGCCCGCTTCGACCGGCCGCGCCGGATCGGCCGTCCAGGCACGGAAGCCGCCGTCGAGGATGGCCTGTTGGCCATGACCGATGGTCTTCAGCGTCCAGTAGATGCGCGCTGCGGCGGCGAAGTCGGTGGCGCTGACGCCGGCGGGGACGATGACGACGTCGTCATGTGGCTTGATTCCGAGGCGGCCGATCAGGGCCGCAAGATGATCGAGTGGCGGCAGGAGTCCGGGCGCTTGCCCAACCTTGGCGCGCCAGCCATCGGCGACATAGTCGGTGTGGACGGCGCCGGGGATGTGGCCAGCCTCATAGGCGGGTCTGCCGCCGCCGTCGATCGACGAGCGGATGTCGAGCACGACGAGGGTGGGATCGCCCAGGCGCGCCAGCAGATCCTCGGGGGCGATCAGCCCGGCCAATGCGGTCTCGCTCATGCGGTGGCCTCTGCAATTTCGTCCACAATGTCGATCGCGTAGGTGAAGCTCGCGGTCGCGCCGAGCATGATCGAAGCCGAACAGTATTTTTCCTTCGACAATGTGACGGCCCGCTCGGCCTTGGCGCGCGACAGGCCGCGGCCGCTGATGCGGTAGGCGAGGTGGATCTGGGTGAAGACCTTGGGGTCCTCCGTGGCGCGCTGCGCCTCGACCTCGACCTCACAGCCGGTGATCGGCTCGCGGCCCTTCTTCAGGATCTGCACGACGTCGAAGCCGGTGCAGCCCGCGAGACCGATCAGGAGCATCTCCATCGGCCGGATGCCGAGGTTGCGGCCGCCATATTCAGGCGCGCCATCCATGACGACGGCATGGCCGCTGCCGGATTCGCCCATGAAGGCCATGCCTTCGACCCAACGCGCGCGCGCCTTCATGATTCGTGTCTCCGAGCCTTTGATCCGCAGGCTGGCATAGCCGCGGGATCAGAATGAGGCGAGACCGTCGCGTGCAGGGGCGTCAGGCGCGGCGCAGCTGCGCCTCGTCGGACGCGGCGACGAGCGCCTGGCCAACCGCATGGCCAACGAGGACCAGCACGGGCCCGCCTTTCGGCAGCTCCGCGATCCGCTCCGGCAGCGTGGCGATGGTCGCGCGCAGGTGCTGTTCGTCCGGCCTCGTGGCCGACTGCACGGCAACCGCTGGGGTCGCAGGGTCGAGGCCGGCGGCGATCGCCCGGTCGCGGAAGCCGGCCAGCGTGGCGCGCGCCATGTAGATCACGGTCGTGGCGGCAGGGTCCGCCATCGCCCGCCAGTCGAGATCCTCCGGCAATTCGCCGCTGCGGGCATGGCCGGTGACGAATTGCAGCCGGCGGGCATGGTCGCGATGCGTCAGCGAGACGCCGAGCGTCGCCGCGGCGCCCTGCGCCGCTGAGATGCCCGGCACGATGGTCACCGGCAGGCCCGCGGCCTGGCAGGCTTCGATCTCCTCGCCGGCGCGGCCGAAGATGCCGGGGTCGCCGCCCTTCAGCCGCACGACATGCTTGCCCTGGCCGGCGAGCGAGACGATCAGCGCGTTGATGTCGCCCTGCTTGACGGAAGGTCCGTAGCCGGTCTTGCCGACCATCATGCGCTTGGCCTCGCGCCGCGCCAGTTCGAGCACGCCGGGCGAGACGAGATCGTCATAGAGGATGATGTCGGCGCTCTGCAAAGCGCGGATCGCCTTCAGCGTCAGGAGTTCCGGGTCGCCGGGGCCGGCGCCGACCAGCGAAACCCGGCCGCGACCCGGCGCGGCCTCGATGCGCTCCAGCGCTGAAAACAGTTCGGCGCGGTCCGCATCCGCGGGAGGCCGGCCGGATTCGCCCATCGCCTTGGCGGTGAACAGCTCCCAGAAGGCGCGGCGCATGGCGAAGGGCAGTTCGCGCGCCTGAACGGCGGGGCGCCAATCCTTGGCGGCCTGGGCCCAGGCCTTCAGCGTCGCCGGCAGCAGCGTCTCGATGCGGGTGCGGATCGCCTGGCCGAACACGGGCGCGGCGCCGTCGGTCGAGATCGCCACGATCAGCGGCGAGCGGTTGACCAGCGTGCCGAAGGAGAAGTCGCAGAAATCGGGCTTGTCGACGATGTTGACGGGGACACCGGCGCGACGAGCCGCGGCGACGAAGGCCTCGATCTCGTCGGCGTCCTCGATGTCGCCGATGGCGAGCGCCGCGCCAGCGAGGTCCTCCGCCTTCCAGCTACGCGCGTGGACGAGGACCTTGCCCGCGGGCGGGGCCGCAGCCAGGGCAGCGAACAAATCGCCGCCTTCGCGCGCGAAGACCGCCACCTCGGCGCCGGTCGCCGCCAGCAGCTCGGCCTTCCAGAGGGCGCCTTCGCTGTCACCGACGAGCACGACCGTGCGACCGGCCAGCTTGTGGAACAGCGGCAGGGTGGCGAGGGGTTCGATACGGCGGCCGCTGGCGGCCTCGGGACGTCTCTGTCTCATCGCATCCGTCTCTGGCGCATCGTGCCGGCCCTGTCACGCCGTTCGTTGGTCGCGGAAGACGCCGCAGGTTGAAGCAAGGACCGAACCAGCCGGCCGCAGCACATGGTCAGCCCGCCGCCTTCTCGTCCCGCTTGACCTGCTGCCAGAGCGCCTCGAGCTCGGCGAGATCGGCCTGCGCGGCGGTGCGGCCCTGCGCCTCCTGTTTTTTCTCGATACCTCGGTAGCGGCGCTCGTACTTGGCGTTGGCGGCCTGTAGGCAGCCTTCGTGATCGGAGTCGACATGGCGGGCGAGGTTGGCGACGACGATGA
>NZ_JAUXYO010000255.1 GCF_030694325.1 Allobosea sp.
GCCGTGACCGAGACCTTCCATCCCGGCTTCCGCAACTCGACCGCGAGCTACACGGTCAGCCTGCTGCGGCCCGAGATCAGCGCCGCGATGGAACTACACCGCCACGGCCTCAATATCGTCGAGCGGCCCATGGGCAACTTCCTGCCGCTGCCGGATCTGATCGATGCCGGCCGGGTTGCGCGGCGGCTGTCGCGGCTCGATCTCACCGCGAAGCGCGACGTGATGGACCTCTTCACCAAATCGGCCGGGGACTGGCTCGATGGCTGGTTCGAGAGCGAGCCGATCAAGGCGCTGCTCGGCTTCGATTCCGTCGTCGGCAATTATGCCAGCCCCTACACGCCGGGCTCGGCTTATGTGCTGCTGCACCATGTCTTCGGCGAGGTGAACGGCAACAAGGGCGCCTGGGGCCACGCCATCGGCGGCATGGGCGCGATCACGCAGGCGATGGCGAAGGCCTGCGCGGAGGCCGGCGTCGCGATCCGGCTCGACAGCCCCGTCGCCGAGGTGCTGAGCGAAAAAGGCCGGGCGGTTGGTGCGGTGACGGAAGCCGGCGATGTGGTGCGGGCGCGCGCGGTCGTCTCGAACCTCCATCCGCGGCTGCTCTTCGCCAAGGTCGATCCGGCGATCGTGCCTGCGGATTTCACCGAGCGGATGACGCGCTATGCCTCGGGCTCGGGCACCTTCCGGATGAATGTCGCGCTGTCGGAGCTGCCGCGCTTCACCAGCCTGCCGGAACCCGGCGACCATCACACCGCCGGCATCATCATCGCGCCGAGCCTCGTCTACATGGACCGCGCCCATGCGCAGGCGCGTCTCTCAGGCTGGTCGCAGGAGCCGATCGTCGAGATGCTGATTCCGTCCACGCTCGACGACACGCTGGCCCCGCCCGGCTGCCATGTCGCGAGCCTGTTCTGTCAGCATGTCGCGCCGGTGCTGCCCGAGGGGCTCGACTGGGAGTCCTGCCGCGACAGGGTCGCCGATCTGATGATCGAGACGGTCGATCGTTATGCGCCAGGCTTCAAGGCCTCGGTGGTCGGGCGGCTGGCGCTCTCCCCTGCCGATCTGGAGGCGCGCTTCGGGCTGGTCGGGGGCGACATCTTCCATGGCCGGCTGACGCTCGACCAGCTCTTCTCGGCCCGGCCCGTGCTCGGCCATGCCGATTACCGCATGCCGGTGCCGGGGCTCTATCTCTGCGGCTCGGGCGCCCATCCCGGCGGCGGCGTCACCGGCGCGCCGGGGTCTAATGCGGCGGCGGCTGTGCTTGCGGATCGCCGCCGCAAGCGGCTCTGACGGCTGATCCGGGCCGATGCGGACTTCGCGTACGGGCGGACGAAGGCTGATTGGGTGGCGGAGACGGTGCGGCTGGTCGAGGCAGCCGGCGGTTGCCCGGCCAGAGTCGCCGAGGTGAGGGCGGCGTTGGCGGGGCGGGGATAGGCGTTGCGATGGCGTTGTGCGCCAGACGCCGTCATTGCGCCGTGGCCTCAAATCCGACCTTCGGGAAGGCCCGTGTTCGATCAGAAGCTCACTCGCAGCTGCGCGGTCCCGCCGATGCGGCGCGTGCTCTCCGAGATCTCACCATCGATGCGAGCACCGAGGCTGACGTTGCGGCTGAGCTTCACATCGAGCCCAGCTGCGATCAGCGCGGCATTGCGGTCTGGCCGCGCGCCGGTGACTGAGAAGCGCGCTCCCGGCAGCCCATTGATCGAAGCGGCGAGATCCGCGTCGCGCTGGTAGTAGTGCGCCCAGGCGGCGCGCACGAAGCCGGTGACCGGTGTTGCGCCGATGGTCAGGTTGGCATCGACCTGCATGCCGAGTTCGCTGCGGCTGGTCATATCGGAGCGTCTGCCCAGCGTCAGGGTGCCGGCGACCAGGCCACTGGCGTCGCGCTCGATGGCGGCCGGGCTGCTGGCGCGCACGGCCTGGAAGGCGGCCAGCGGTGAGAGCGTGATGCCGTACCATGTCGCGACCGGCAGGCTCGCCTCGATGCGCCCGCTCCAGGCCTGCGTGGCATAGGATGCGGTGACGCCGCTGCGGCCGAGCGCGGGGATGGCGCGGGTGGTGTCTGTGTCGAGCCTGGAATAACCCAGCGCCGCGCCGACATTCAAAGTACCGATCATGGTGCGGCCATAGAGACCGGCCTGGAAGACATCGGCCTCCGCCTTGCCGAGTCCCCCCGACAGCGAAGCGCGCGACTGGCCGCCGGCGACCGCGATGCCCGCAACCGTGTTGATGCCCAGCCGGATATCGGCGCCCACAGCGACATGGCCATCGGAGAGATTGCGGCTGGCCGAGCCGGTCGCCCGGTCGCCATCGCCGCGTCCGGTCGAACCGAAGGTCGCCCCCCAGAGCGAGAAGCGCGCCGGATCGAAGCTGGCGCGCCCCGGCCCGTCCTGGCGCGAAGGCAGATCGGCGGTGAAGCCGGCCGTGCCCGAGGGCCCGCCGCGCGCACCGGCGAGCCGGCCAGCGCCCGAACCGTCCAGCATCGTGCCGAGGAACTGTCCCGCCGCGCTGTTGGCCATGGCAGGCGCAGCTGTGTGGACCTCGCCTGACAGCTGGTTCACAGCCCCAGGTATCGCGGCGGCCGGCAGGTTGTAGATGGCAAACAGTGCAGAGGGATTGGCCCCGGCGGCGACCGCGGCGTCGATGCCGGAGGCGACCGCTGCCGCATTGCGCGGGGCCGCCAGACCGAAGCTGGGGGTGGTTGGCGTGACCGGCGCAACCACGATCGGCGTCAGCGGCTTGGGCGTCAGGACCAGTTGAACGTCGGTGCCGGTGTAGCTCACCGTGCTGGTGATCCCGTCCCCGAAAGACGCGCTGGTATCGACCGTGCCGAAACGCGTGCCACCGAGCCCGCCCGCCGCTGCCAACAGCGTATAGGGATTGCCGAAGAGATAAGCCCCGCCCAGCGGCACGATCCGCAGCGTTCCGGCAAGCGCAGCCGTGCCGGTGACGTTGACCCGGTCGGCGACCGCGCCCTGGACCTCAGCGAGGTAGAGCGAGCCGGCGCCCAGCACCAGATTGCCATTGACGGTGAGCGTGCCCGGCGAATTGCCCGGCGCGAGCGTGCCGTTCACCGTCAGCGAAGGCAGCGTTCCCGAGCCTCCGATCGAGGCGCCCGCACCGACCGTCACGCTCGACGAGGACAAAATCGAGCCGTTGACGAGCAGCGTTCCGCCGGTGACGGAGGTCGCGCCGCTGTAGCCGTTGATCCCCGCTAGCGTGAGGGTGCCCGCGCCCGCCTTGGTGAGCGATCCCGAGCCCGAAAGTGCCCCTGAATAGCTTGTACTGCTGCCGTCGCCGCCGGCAGTCAGCGTCGCTGCGCCCAGCGTCACCGCGCCTGTGCCGGCAAGCGAGCCGATCGTCTGGTTGAAGCCCGCGAGGTCCAGCGTCGTGCCGGTGCCGATGGTGAAGGCCGAAGCCGAGGACAGGCTGTTGATCGCGCCCGCCCGCAGCGTGCCGTCAATGATTGACGTCGCGCCGCTGTAGCTGTTGGCGCCCGACAAGGTCAGGACATCGGCGCCGGTCTTGGTCAGGGATGTCCGGCTGAGCCCGTCCTGGACCGCACCCGAAAAGGTCGACGCCGTTGAGTTGTTGACGATCAGCGAGGCAGCCGCTCCGCTGTCGTTGGTGATGGTGCCGCTGCCTTGGAGATTATGCACTCTTGCGGGGCCGTTGATATCGAGCGTGGCGCCTGCGGCGATGTCGATCAAGGTCGTCGCGCCGTCGGTCACGAGGGCCCCATTGCTTCCCAACCTGACGGTGCCGCCATCGAGAAACAGGAAAGTGTCCGACATCGCGACAGAAGACGGGTTGAGGATGACTGTCCCGTTATCCGTTGCATGGCCGAGGCGAAGACTCGAGCTTCCCGCGCTGATGCTGCCTGTCAGCGTCAGGGTCTGGCCCGTCGATGCCGATATGGCCCCCGACGACGAACTCACGATCTGGATGTCGTTGCTGAAGGTTCCGGTCACGACGCTGTTGAGGCGACCGTCGGAAAAATCGACCCGGCCCGTGCCCAGGGCGCCCATGTCGGTGGTGTGGGTGACACCACCCTGGAAGGTCGTGCCGCCGGAGTAGGTGTTGGCGGCTGAGAGGGTGACGGTTCCGGGGCCGGGCATCACAAGTCGGCCGGTGCCGGTGATCCGGTTGGCGACATTCACGCTGCCCGTGGTCCTGAGTGTCAGATCGTCGCCCAAATTGCCGATGTCGCCGAGCAGGCCCGACGTCGTGCCGAGGAAGGTGATGCGGTTGCTGCCGCCGGTGAACCTCACCGCATCGGCACGCGTCACGCCATCGCCCGAGAGACCGCCGGTGACCGTCCCGCCGACGCCCATGGTCAGGTTGAGCAGGGAGCCGACGATGCCGACGCCGCCCGCGCCAGCAAAGCCGGGCTCCGCACCTGGGCCGCCCGCACCTCCATCGCCGCCTGAGATAGATGCCTCAATCGTCAAGCTTCCCCCATTAAGGGTCAGCAGACCAGCTCCGCCGGATCCGCCATCGCCCCCAAGAAAATTCTGACTGTTGCCACCAGCACCGCCCGCACCGCCTGCGCCGCCTGCGATAGGCGCGCCGATGGTGCCGGTGCTCACTCCCGTAACAACCGCTCCATAGCCGCCGGCCCCACCGCCGCCCCCTCCGCAAATACCTTCGCAACCCCCGCCCTGACCGCCCGCGCCTCCAGCCACGGCGGCCCCGGGCGGATTGGCTCCGACAAAGCCATGGGCACCGCCGCCGCCGCCACCACCATCGCCGAACGTGCCAGTCCCCAATCCTCCGATTGATCCGGCTGCTCCGGCGACACCCCCACCAGTCCCACCCACTCCGCCCGTGCCTAGGAAGCCGACGTCTAATCCACTGCCTCCATTGCCGCCCGTTATCCCACTGCCGCCGCCGCCACCACCCACGCCACCACCGCCAATTCCCCCTGGACCCGTCGGACTGTCGATACCGCCGACGCCGCCATCTACCCCGGCGGAGCCTCTCCCGCCATCAGCATTGACCGGTGACGTTAGTGCGAGGCCCAGCGCGACGGCCAGCAGGGGCGCCGCCAGAGCTGTGGTCCCGCCCAGCACATGCTTCAGCCGGTTGCTCATCCATTCCCCCAGCAGCCTCGACACCGCTGAGGACGGCTTGGATCGAAGCACAGTGGCTAGGAGGATAAAGGGATCGGTCGGAACCGCATTGACGCAGCGTGCGCGATCTCTTGATGTTTTGTGGCTCTGTCCGATGTCGCGTTGAGCGACACGCCGTTCCGCTGGGCTTGTCAGGCCGGCTTGACGGCGCCCCCTTGGCTCTTTCGATATGGATGCGTCCGATGGCGACCCTGCCGTCGATGCTGAGGACAACCGGCCCATGACGGATCACGACCGCAAGCAGGATGCCCTGGCCGCACAGGAGGAGGCCGCGCCGTGCGAGGGCGTCCTCGGCGGCCCGCAGATTGCGATCGTGCTGCCTCCGACCGCCGACGGGGCCTCGTTCAAGGCCTGGCAGCATCACCTCACTTTCGCCTGCAGCGCGGAGCTCGTGGACCCGGAAGATGCGCCCGCGTTCCACGCTTCCACCGACCTCTACATGCTCGGTCGCTTCATGCTGAGCCTGTCGACCAGCTCTCATGCCAACAGGCTTGTCCGCAGCGGCGAGGATGTGGCGCGCACCGGCGTCGACCATGTCAACATCTCGCTGCACCTCGAGGGCAACTATGAAGGCAGCTGTGGCAGGCGCTCCTTCCACGCGAGGCAAGGCGATGTCAGCTTCATCGATTTCGGCATGCCCTTCGAATTCGAAACCTCGCCTTACCGGACCCTGGCCCTGACCGTGCCGCGCAATGCCATGCCCGACGGCCTGCGTGATCGCGCGCTGCATGGGCTTGTGCCCGAGGCCAGCCTGCCGGTGACGCGGCTGCTGGCGCAACTGATGCGCGATGTCTATGGGGCCCTGCCGGGCATGACCGTGACTCAAGGCGAAGCCGCGGCGGCCGCCCTCGTCGAGATGGCGCTTGCGGCCTCGCAAGGCGGCTATGGCCTGCGCGAGGAGCGCTCACCGGCCGATCTCGATCTGCTCGGCCGGGCGCAGTGGCAGATCGAGCGTTCGCTGGCCGATCCGGGGCTCACCGTCGGCTCGCTCCTGGCCCGCCTCAATGTGTCGCGTGGCGCGCTCTACGGCGTGTTTGCCGAGCATGGCGGTGTCCAGGCCTATATCGGCGAGCGCAGGCTGCAGCGCTGCTACGAGGTCATCAATGGCGGCGACCGGGCCGACGAAACGCTCAGCGCGATCGCTTTCTCGTTCGGCTTCCGCAGCGAGGCGCATTTCAGCCGCAGCTTCAAAAGCCGGTTCGGCATCACACCGCGCAACCTGCGCGCCGTCGCCCGCCAGCGCAGCGTCGACATGATGCCGCCGACCACAACCGGAGTGCCACCCGACGCGATCCAAACGCTCGGGCGATGAGACGCGGCCGTTCTAGTGATCGTTCGGTCTGCGGACAGAGGGCTGATGCCGCTCGTCACTGCATCGAGCTGCCGATAAACAGACGTTGCAGACCACCCAGATTGGGTTGGAAGCAGCGAGTTTCGAATGGTGGCGCTGGACTTCCGGCCAAGCCGATAGCCTCCCGCCCCCGCGAGACCACCCGCCGCATTGGTGCCGCGCCTGCGCCACCCTACATGTGAAGCGCCGACACCCGCCGAAAGCGCCCCCATGTCCGACCGCGACTCCGAAGCCAACCGCTTTTCCGCCCGGGCAGTGCGCTATGCGCGTGTCGGGGCCAATGTCGGCGGGGTGGCGGCGCGGATCGCGGGTGCCCGGCTGTTCGGGATGGAGGGGCGCAACGCCTCCAATGCCGAGGCGCTGGCCAAGGCGCTGGGGGGGCTGAAGGGCCCGATCATGAAGGTGGCGCAGCTCGTCGCCACCATCCCCGATGTGGTGCCGCCGGAATATGCCGCCGAGCTGCAGAAGCTGCAGTCGCAGGCGCCGCCGATGGGCGCGGCCTTCGTCAAGCGCCGGATGATGGCCGAGCTCGGGCCTCAATGGCGTGCGCGCTTCGGGGAATTCGACCTGCAGCCGGCGGCGGCGGCCTCGCTGGGGCAGGTGCACCGGGCGACGACGCTGGAGGGCGTCGCGCTCGCCTGCAAGCTGCAATATCCGGACATGGAATCGGCTGTGGAGGCCGACATCTCGCAGCTCGACATCCTGTTTGCGCTGCACCGGCGCATGGACCCGGTGATCGACACCAGCGAGATCGCCAAGGAGATCGGCGCCCGCGTCCGCGAGGAGCTCGACTACCAGCGCGAGGCCAAGCACATCGCGCTCTATCGGGAGGTGCTGGCGCAGACGCCGGAGATCCGCGTGCCGGCGCTGGAGAGCGCGCTCTCGACCAAGCGGCTCCTGACCATGCACTGGCTCGAGGGCGACGGCATCCTGACCCACAAGCAGGACGAGCAGCAGGCGCGGGACCGGATCTCGACGGCGATGTTCAAGGCCTGGTGGCGGCCCTTCAGCCATCACGGCATCATCCATGGCGACCCGCATCTGGGCAACTACACCGTCTTCTCGGAGGACGGCGCCCCGCAGGGCATCAACCTGCTCGATTACGGCTGCATCCGGATCTTCCCGCCCTCTTTCGTGGGCGGCGTCGTCGATCTCTATCGCGGCCTGCTGGAGGGCGACGAGGCGCGCGTCGTCCATGCCTATGAGGTCTGGGGCTTCAAGGGGCTGACGAAGGAGCTGGTCGACACGCTCAACATCTGGGCGCGCTTCATCTACGGGCCGCTGCTGGAGGACCGCACGCGCCGCATCGCCGAAGATGTCAGCCCGGCGGAATATGGCCGCCGCCAGGCCTTCGAGGTGCATCAGGCGCTGAAGAAGCGCGGGCCGGTGACCGTGCCGCGCGAGTTCGTCTTCATGGACCGCGCCGCGATCGGGCTCGGCGGGGTGTTCCTGCATCTCGACGCGGAATTGAACTTCCACCGGCTGTTCGAGGCGGAGATCGAGGGCTTCAAGATCGAGACGGTCGCGGCCGATCAGGCCTCGGCGCTGGCGCGGGCTGGGCTGGTGGCGACGGCTTAGAGCAGTTCTCCCATCGCGCGGAACCACGCCGTCATACCGGGGCGCCCGCAGGGCGAGCCCGGAACCCATGACCACGACGTACGTCCAGATGGCTGGGACCGCCCTGCGCTATCCGGCCATGTCAGTGTTCATGGGTTCCGGGCTCTTCGCTGCGCGAAGCCCCGGAAAGACGGCGTGGCGCCGCGCGGCGGTCGTCGGGCGCGCAGTTTCCGCCCGTTTGGCGGCGCCAGCCCGATTCGGCGCTTGCTTCCCCGGCGTTGGGCGGTCTAGATCGCGCGCTTCCCGTCCAGCGTTTCCGGAAGCGCTCCCTGCCATGGCCACCACCTCCGCGCCCGTCGCCATCATCATGGGCAGCCAGTCCGACTGGGCGACCATGCGCCATGCCGCCGAGACGCTCGATGCGCTCGGCATCGGCCATGACGACCGCATCGTCTCCGCCCACCGCACACCGCAGCGCATGGTCGAATTCGCGACCGGCGCCAAGGCGGAAGGCTTCAAGGTGGTGATCGCGGGGGCCGGCGGCGCGGCGCATCTGCCGGGCATGACGGCGTCGCTGACGCCGCTGCCGGTCTTCGGCGTGCCCGTCGAATCCAAGGCGCTGTCGGGGCAGGACTCGCTGCTCTCGATCGTGCAGATGCCGGCCGGCATCCCCGTCGGTACGCTCGCCATCGGCCGGGCCGGTGCGGTCAATGCGGCGCTGCTGGCGGCGGCCGTGCTGGCGCTGTCGGATGAGGGCCTGGCGCAGCGGCTCGACGCCTATCGCGCCCGCCAGAGCGCGGCGATCGCCGAACGGCCCGTGAAGGACGAGGCGTGAGCGCGTCTGCGGGGGAGGGGCAGCCGCTGGCGCCCGGCGCCGTGCTCGGCATCATCGGCGGCGGGCAACTCGCCCGGATGATCGCGCTGGCCGCGGCCGATCTCGGCATCGCCAGCCATATCTTCGCGCCGGAAACTGAGAACCCGGCGTTCGACGTGGCGGCGGCGAAGACCGTGGCTCCTTACGAGGACGAGGCGGCGCTGGCGCGCTTCGCGGATGCCGTCGACGTCGTGACCTATGAGTTCGAGAACGTGCCGGCGGCCACCGCGGCGTTCCTCGCGGCCCGCAAGCCGCTGCATCCGGGCGCCCATGCGTTGGCGGTGACGCAGGACCGGTTGAGCGAGAAGCGCTTCGTCTCCGAGCAGGGCCTCACCGTCGCGCCCTTCCGCGCCGTGGATTGCCTGGCGGATCTCGAGGATGCGGTCGCCGCGCTGCGGCGGCCTTGCGTGCTGAAGACACGCCGCTTCGGCTATGACGGCAAGGGCCAGGTCAAGATCCTGGCCGGGACCGATCTCGCGGAAGCCTATGCGGCGATCGGCCGCCAGCCGGCGGTGCTGGAGGGCTTCGTCAGCTTCGCGCGCGAGGTCTCGGTGGTCGCGGCGCGCGGGGCGGATGGCAGCTTCGCCGCCTTCGACCTCTGCGAGAACGAGCATCGCGACCACATCCTCGCCTTCACCCGCATTCCGGCGCAGGTCTCGTCCGCGACGGAGGCCGCCGCCATCGAGGCGGCGCGGCGGATCGGGGCGGCGCTGCGCTATGTCGGCGTCTTCGCGGTCGAGATGTTCATCGTCGGCGAAGGTGCGGAGGAGAGCGTCGTCGTCAACGAGATCGCGCCGCGGGTGCACAATTCTGGCCACTGGACCAGCGAGGGCGCCCAGACCTCACAGTTCCACCAGCATGTGCGCGCCGTCTGCGGCTTCCCGCTCGGCTCGGCTGCGCGTCGCGGCCGTGTCGAGATGGAGAACCTGATCGGCGATGCCGCACTGCGCTGGCGCGAGCTCCTCGCCGAGCCGGGCGCGCATCTGCATCTCTACGGCAAGCGCGAGGCGAGGGCCGGCCGCAAGATGGGCCATGTCACGCGGGTCTGGCCCGAGCAGGGCTGAAGCCTATTCGCCGCTTAGCTCTGATCTTTCGGGTGTGAGCCCTCATCCTGAGGAGCCGCGGCACGCGGCGTCTCGAAGGATGCTCCAGATATCTCCAGAGCCTCCTGAAGCATCCTTCGAGACGCAGCCTGAAGGCTGCTCCTCAGGATGAGGGCTTTGAGAGATAGCGAAGGCCCGAGCCACTGCTCAGAGCACGCGCTGCAGCGGCTCGCCGCGCGCCAGCCAGAACGCCTTGAGCGGCGCCGGGACGATGCCCAGCTTGCGAT
>NZ_JAUXYO010000267.1 GCF_030694325.1 Allobosea sp.
CGCCGCGGCGAGCGCGATTCCGGCCAGCAGGTCGCGGCGGGCGGGCTGGCCCTCGGTGGCTTCGGTGCGGTTCGACATGATCTCGTCTCCTTCTGGTCCAGGTTGGCCCGGCGGCAGCCCGTCGGTCGATCCATTCAATCGCTTACGCTTTGATCGTGAGCGATTTAATAAGATCCGCCTACCGCCCTGTCAATCCCTTGCGATTGCATCGTGTGCGATTATTTTGAGGGCGAAACCCGGGAGATGCCGATGACCACCGCCGCACCGCCATCCGATCCGAAGCTGGACGACTTCCTCTGCTTCGCGCTCTATTCCGCCAGCCACGCTTTCAACCGGCTCTACAAGCCGCTGCTCGACGAGCTCGGCCTGACCTATCCGCAATATCTGGTGATGGTGACGCTCTGGGAGCGCGACGACCGCACTGTCGGCGAGATCGGTGAGCAGCTCTTCCTCGAATCCAACACGCTGACCCCGCTGCTGAAGCGCATGGAGGCGTCAGGGCTTGTCTCACGCAGCCGCGACCCGGCCGACGAGCGCCAGGTGCGGCTGCGGTTGACGGCGGACGGCAAGGCCCTGCTCGACAAGGCGAGGCGCGTCCCGCCCTGCGTGCTGGACGCCACCGGGCTGACGGCCGAAGAAGCCCGCAGCCTCACGGGCCAGATCGGCGCGCTACGGACGGCGCTGACGCGCTAGGCGCTCGGCTTCGGCAACGCTGGCGTTGCCCAGAAACAAAAAAAAGCCCCGCGGCACGCTCAATGCCGCGGGGCTTTTGTTTACGAGCCCCTCAGCGCGAGAACTTCTTGTACTGGATGCGCTTGGGGATCGTGGAGTCGATGCCGAGGCGACGCTTCTTGTCCTCCTCGTAATCGGCGAAGTTGCCCTCGAACCACTCGACATGGCTGTCGCCCTCGAAGGCGAGGATATGGGTCGCGATGCGGTCGAGGAACCAGCGATCATGGCTGATGATCACGGCGCAGCCGGCGTAATCCTCCAGCGCCTCCTCCAGCGCCCGCAGCGTGTCGACGTCGAGGTCGTTGGTCGGCTCGTCGAGCAGGAGGACGTTGGAGCCCGCCTTCAGCATCTTGGCGAGATGGACGCGGTTGCGCTCTCCGCCCGAGAGCGAGCCGACCTTCTTCTGCTGGTCGCCGCCCTTGAAGTTGAAGGCCGAGCAATAGGCACGGGAATTGATTTCCTTCTTCCCGAGATAGATCACGTCGTTGCCGCCCGAGATCTCCTCCCAGACGTTCTTCTTGTCGTCGAGCGAGTCGCGGCTCTGGTCGACATAGCCGAGCGTCACGCTCTCGCCGATCTTGATCGTGCCGGCATCCGGCTTGTCCTGGCCCGTGATCATCCGGAACAGCGTGGTCTTGCCGGCGCCGTTGGGGCCGATCACGCCGACGATGCCGCCCGGCGGCAGCTTGAAGGTCAGCCCGTCGATCAGCAGCTTGTCCTGGAAGCCCTTCGAGATGTTCTCGAAGTCGACGACGTTGTTGCCCAGCCGCTCAGCGATCGGGATGATGATCTGCGCGGTGTCGGGCCCCTTGTTGTTGGCCTTCTGGACGAGTTCGTCATAGCGCTGGATGCGCGCCTTGCTCTTGGCCTGGCGAGCCTTGGGCGAGGCCGAGATCCATTCCTGCTCACGCTCCAGCGTCTTCTGGCGGGAGACGTCCTCGCGGCCTTCCTGGGCGAGGCGCTTCTGCTTCTGCACCGACCAGGCCGAGTAATTGCCCTCATAGGGGATGCCCTGGCCGCGATCGAGCTCGAGGATCCAGCTCGTGACGTTGTCGAGGAAGTAGCGATCGTGGGTCACGATCAGGATCGCGCCCGGATAGGTCCGCAGGTGACCTTCCAGCCAGGCGGTGGTCTCGGCGTCGAGATGGTTGGTCGGCTCGTCGAGCAGCAGCAGTTCCGGCTGCTCCAGCAGGAGCTTGCACAGCGCGACGCGGCGGCGCTCGCCGCCCGAGAGCTTGGAAACCTCCCAGTCGTCGGGCGGGCAGCGCAGCGCATCCATCGCCTGGTCGACCTTAGAATCGAGATCCCACAGCCCCTTGGCCTCGATCTCGTCCTGCAGCGCCGTCATCTCGTCGGCGGTCTCGTCCGAGTAGTTCATCGCCAGCTCGTTGTAGCGGTCGAGCACCGCCTTCTGCGGCGCGACGCCGAGCATGACGTTGTCGCGGACGTTCAGGGTCTCGTCGAGCTTGGGTTCCTGCGGCAGGTAGCCGACCCGCGCCCCCTCGGCGACCCAGGCCTCGCCGGTCCACTCCTTGTCGAAGCCGGCCATGATCTTGAGCAGCGTCGATTTGCCGGCGCCGTTGACGCCGAGCACGCCGATCTTGGCGTCCGGATAGAAGGAGAGATGGATGTCCTTGAGAACCTGCTTGCCGCCCGGATAGGTCTTCGACAGGCCGCGCATATGGTAGATGAACTGGCGGGACATGGGCGTGCGGGCTCCGCTGGCGGACTGAGGGTCGCAAGGGTCGGGGAATCTGGCGCGTATGTAGCGAGCCACACCGCCAGCCGCAACCGGCATGCCGTCCGCGCGCTGCGATTGCACCCTGGCCCGCCGCCGGGATAATGCCGCCTCGGGCAGGCGGACGAGGCTGATCGGACATGACGCGAAACCCGGGCGACGCGACCATCGAGCTGCGCCTCGCCAACGGGGCCCAGCTCTTCAACACGCTCGATCCCTTCCCCTTCAGCCAGGGTGACATCTCGGCCGAGGCCGAGCGCTACATCGTCGAATGGGCGCAGGAGTTGCCGAAGGACGCTCCCATCGCCATCACCATTCACCTGCCGGCGCCGGAAAACGCGGGCGCGCCCGGCCCCGACCTCGCGACCGCGCTGACGGGCTGGTTTGCCGCCAAGGCGCGCTCCGAGGGCCACGCCCTGCGCGAGCATTTCCGCGACGGGCGGCGCGCCTTCCTGATCGGCTTCGCCGGACTGGCCTTCTGCCTCGCTGTCAGCTTCGCGCTGACCAAGGCCTTCGACGGACCCTTCGCCCGCATCGTCCAGGAGAGCCTCGTCATCATCGGCTGGGTGGTGATCTGGCGCCCGGCCGAGATGTTTCTCTACGACTGGCTGCCGCTGCTGCGCCGCCGGCGGCTCTACCAGCGCCTGGCCGAAGCGCGCGTCACCGTGAAGACGCAGACGCCCGGCGGCAACTGACCGTCCCAGCAATGGCCGGACTCTGCGGCACCGACCTGAACACCGAACACTGTATGCAGCATATCTTGTAGGACCGCTGGAAAGCGCGCTAAGCTCTGTTCAGGACCAGCCGGGCCAAGCCGGCGGCCATCCCTGGGGAGGGACCATGAAGACCATCATCAAGGCTGCGCTCGGCGCGGCCGCCCTGCTCTCCGTCGCCGGCCCGTCCTGGGCCTTTCCGGATCGTCCGGTCCAGCTCATCGTGCCCTGGGCGGCCGGCGGGGGCATGGATGCCGTCATGCGCATCTTCGCCGCCGGCTATGAGGCCGAGCTGAAGCAGCCCGTCAACGTCGTCAACCGCACGGGCGGTGGCGGGCTGACCGGCCACACCGCAATCGCCAACGCCACGCCCGATGGCTACACCGTCGGCGGCATCAGCCCCGAAATCTCCTTCTTCAAGACGCTCGGCCTCGGCGACATCACCATCGACAGCGTCGACACCTTCTCCCGCGTCTCGCTGATCCCGGCCGGCGTCACCGTCAAGGCCGACAGCCCTCTGAAGACGGCGGCCGACTACATCAAGGCGGTCAAGGACAACCCGAAGGGCACCTTCATGGCCTCGGGAACCGGCGTCGGCGGCTCCTGGCACATCGCCTCGGGCGGACTGCTCAAGGCGGCGGGGCTGGCGCCCGACACGGTGCGGTGGGTGCCCAGCAATGGCGGCGCTCCGGCCCTGCAGGATCTCGTCGCCGGCGGCATCAGCGTCTTCACCGGCTCGCCGATCGAGGCCAAGGGCATGCTCGATGCCGGGCGCGTGCGCACGATCCTGCTGATGACCGAAGAGCGCCACCCGAGTTTCCCCGATGTGCCGAGCGCCAAGGAGGCCGGGCTCGACTGGACCTATTCGAACTGGTTCGCGCTTTCGGCGCCCAAGGGCGTCCCGGCCGACCGGCGCAAGATCCTGTTCGAGGCGGCGGAACGCACCATGCAGCGCCCCGAGGTCCGCAAGGCGATGGCCGATCGCGGCATCACGCCGGTCTGGGACAAGCCCGGCGAATTCGCCGTCTACGCCAAGGCCTTTACCGAGCGCGGCGTGGCCGTCCTCCAGGATCTCGGCCTCGCCAAGCAGTAGCGACTTCGAGCCGCCGGGGCCTTTTCACAAACGCGCCATCGGCGGCGGCAACGCCTTCCCTTCGGCCCGGACCATGCATCACTGTGGCCGGGCCGAAGGTCGGGAGAACGGCGATGCGGGGAACCCAGAGGTTCTGGACAGCGGTGCGCAGCGGGTTCGTCGCCCTGGCCGCGGCAATTCTGCTCCTGCCTGCGGCCGCCCGCGCCCAGTCCGACGAACCGGGCTGCCGGCCGGAGATGGCCTCGCTGCGGCTCCCCGTCCATCGCGCCCATCTGACGCTGGCCGCCCTCGGCAAGGACGAGGCGCGCATCACCTTCGTCGGACACGCCACATTCCTGATCGAGACGCCCGCAGGGGTTAAGGTCGCGACCGACTACAACGACTATGTCCGGCCGCAGGTGACGCCCGACATCGCCACGATGAACAAGGCCCATTCGACGCACTACTCGCGCAATCCCGATCCCGGGATCAAGCAGGTCCTGCCGGGCTGGGACCCCACCGGCCGCGGCGCCGCGAAGCACGATCTGACCATGGCCGATCTGCGCGTGCGCAACGTCCCGACCAATATCCGCTCCTACTCCGGCTCGACCGATTTCGACGGCAACTCGATCTTCGTCTTCGAGATCGGCGAGCTCTGCATCGCCCATCTCGGCCATCTGCATCATCCGCTGGAGCCGGGCCATCTGCGCGCGCTCGGCCGGGTCGACGTCGTGCTCTTCCCGGTCGACGGCAGCTACACGCTCGACCAGGAGGGCATGCTGGAGGTGCTGAAATCGCTGCAGGCGCGGGTGATGATCCCGATGCACTTCTTCGGCGGCGGCACGCTGAGCCGCTTCCTCGCCCGCTCGCAGGACAATTGGCCGGTCGAGCGGCGCGACCAGCCGGTGCTGACCGTCAGCAAGGCCGCGCTGCCGGCCCGCCCGACCATGATCGTGCTGCCGGGGAACTGATCCCCCGATCCCTTACATGGAACCGAGGTCGTCCGGCACGTTGCCGTGGATCTTGCCGGCTGCCTTGGGCTTGGTCAGAGGCGCGGGCACCGGCGCATTGCCCCGGATGAGGTCGACGCCGGCATAGATGTCGCTGGCGACCTGGAGGTCGAGGCGCTCGGCATCGCGGCGACGGACATCCTCCGCGATCTCGGTGGCCTCCTGTTCGGGCACCCCCATGCCGAGCAGCACCGCCGTGCCGAAGGTCATCGCGGATTCGAAGGTCTCGCGGATCTGGTAGTCGACGCCGGCCCGGATCAGGTCCATCGAATGGCCCCGGTCATAGGCGCGCACGAACAGCTTCGCATGCGGGAACGCCTCCTGCGCGACGGCGACGATACGGTCGCTGGTCTGGCGGTTGTCGACGCAGACCAGGATCGCCTCCGCCCGCTCGGCGCCCGACGCATGCAGGATCTCGGGCCGCGTGCCGTCTCCGTAATGCACCTTGAAGCCGAAGCCGGCCGCCGCCTGGATC
>NZ_JAUXYO010000276.1 GCF_030694325.1 Allobosea sp.
TTTGCGTTTGCGATGACGATGAGTTTTCGCATGACTGCGGTGATGGCGACGATCGGTTTTTTGCCGTGTTGGCAGAGCCTTTCGTAGAAGTCGCGCAGGGCGCGATTGTGCCGAGCGGCGACGAGGGCAGCCATGAAGAGAGCTCGCTTGAGCGCGGGCCTGCCTCCGCGGGTCGCGCGGTAGGCGTCCCTGGCTCCGCTTTGTCTGGGATGGGGCGCCAGACCGGCGAGAGCTGCCGCCTGTCGTCGCCCGAGCGAGCCGAGTTCGGGCATGAGGGCCATGACGGCTGGCGCGTTGGTCTTGCCGAAGCCCTTGATGGTTCGCAGCGTCTTGAGTTCTTCGGCCAGTGCGGCGTCTTGCGTCATGATCGTGGCGATCTCGTCGTCGAGGCGGGCGATGCCGGCATCGATGGCTTCGACGAGCTCGGCGTGGATGGTGGTGATGCAGGTCGGGGCCTGGCTGCGGTTGCGGAAGGCGCCGCGTGTGACGACGAGGTCCTGGCGGGCCTGAACCAGGTTCTGGAGCATGAGGCGGTTCGAGGCGGGAGCTTTCCAGCGCGGCAGGGTGGCGTGACGCTCCTGCCCGTAGCGGGCGAGCCATTTGGCATCGATCGCGTCGGTCTTGGCGAGCACGCCATGAGACCGGATGAAGGCCTTGACCTTGCGGGCGTCGGCGCGGTGGGCGGGGATGGCGGCGGCGAGCAGGGCCGTGAGCAGGAGGGTCTCGTATCCGCCGGTCGCTTCGCAGACGACGAGGCAGGTCGGATCGAGCGTGGCGGCGAAGGCGTTCAGGCTGTCTTGGTCATTGGCGATCTCCCAGGCCGTCAGGGAGGCCGGGTCGTGGACGGCGATGAAGGACTTGCCGACATCGCAGCCGAGGATGCGGGACGGGGTGACGACAGCGCTCATCGGTCATATCCTGTTTCAGCTTGTGATTGTCTGCGGGCGTTTCCGTCTCGGATGGCCCAGGCAACTCACCAAGCGTGGAGGAAGCGGCGCGAAGACGACCTCGATGACGGCGGGCGTCGAGCCCGATTGCGAGACGGCCGGTCTTCGCGCGCCGTGGCTCGGGATGGCCGTCCCGGGCCACGGCGTTCCCTCCCGGGAACCAACACCACTCTGACACATCGCCAAGAGACAATTGCGAGCGCAGAGAAGCAACCCAGCCCCGTAGCGCTCCACGTCCCCTGGATGGCTTCGTCGCTGGCGCTCCTCGCCATGACGGATAGGGCAGCGCGACCCCTCATCCGTCTCGGCTGCGCCGAGCCACCATCTCCCGCAAGGGGAGAAGGGAGGCCCCACCGATTCCCGTTCACCCATTTCCCTCAAATGCCTCGAAAATCGCGCCTGCCGCTGCTAGGACAGCGCCCGGAAACAGGATGACGCCGCCGTGCCCGCGACCGCTGCCAGCATCGAGACCGTGATCGCGCTGTTTGCGCGCGAGGGCTATGCCCGCGCCGAGCCCGCGATCCTACAGCCGGCGGACGTCTTTCTCGATCTCTCGGGCGAGGACATCCGCCGCCGCATCTTCATGACGCAGGACTCGGATGGCCGCGACTGGTGCCTGCGGCCGGAATACACCATCCCCGTCGCGCTCGATCACATCGCGTCGCGCCGCACCGAGCCTGCCGCCTATGCCTATGCCGGCCCGGTCTTCCGGATGCGCTCGGGCGAGCCCGGCGAATTCGCGCAGGCGGGAATCGAATCCTTCGGCCGCGACGATTTCGCCGCCACCGACGCCGAGATCATGGCGCTGACGGTCGAGGCCACCGCCGCGCTCGGCCTCGCCCAGCCGAAGATCCTGATGGGCGACGTCGCCCTGCTCAGCGCCCTGCTGGACGGGCTTGCCGTCCCGGCCGGCGCCCGCCGCCGCCTGATGCGCGCCGTCGTGCAGGGCCGCGGCATCGAGGCCGTCGAGGCGCTCGATCCCCCGGTCGCCACCGGCGAGACCGCCCATGCCGGCCTGCTCAAGGCGCTGGAAGGGCAGGACCCCAAGGCGGCGAAGGCCTTCGTCGAGGACGTGCTGTCGATCGCCGGTATCTCGACCGTCGGCGGCCGTAGCGCCTCCGATATCGCCGAGCGCTTCCTGGCGCGCGCCGCAGAGCGTGAGAACCCGGTCAATGGCGACGTGAAGGCGCTCTTGGCGCAGGTGCTGGCGATCAAGGGCGATCCTGACACGGCCTCAGCCGCTTTGCGGGCGCTCGCCGACCAGGCCTCGCTCGAGCTCGCCCGCGAGCTCGACGCCTTCGACGAGCGCACCGGGTTCCTCGCCGTGCGCGGCGTCGATGTCGGGGCGATCGGCTTCCAGGCCGCCTTCGCCCGCAATCTCGACTACTATACCGGCTTCATCTTCGAGCTGCACGACGAAGCCCGCAGCGACGGCAAGCCGGTCGCCGGCGGCGGTCGCTACGACCAGGTGCTTGGGCGCCTCGGCGCGGCCGCGCCGATTCCGGCCGTCGGCGCATCGATCTGGCTCGAGCGCCTGGCGGGAGACGCCGCATGACCGACACCGTCAACGACGCCCCGCTGGTTCTCGCCGTGCCCTCCAAGGGCCGGCTGCAGGAAAACGCCACCGCCTTTTTCGGTCGCGCCGGGCTGAAATTCGTCAAGTCGCGCGGCGAGCGCGATTATCGCGGCACGATCGCCGGCGTCGAGGGCGCCGAGGTCGCCTTCCTCTCGGCCTCCGAGATCGTCGCGCAGCTCGCCTCGGGTGCCGCCCATCTCGGCATAACCGGCGAGGATCTGGTGCGCGAGCAGGTCGCGGATGCCGATGCGGCGGTCGAGATGCTGACGCCGCTCGGCTTCGGCCACGCCAATGTCGTCGTCGCCGTGCCGCAGGCGTGGATCGACGTGCGGACCATGGCCGATCTCGACGACGTCGCCTCCGCCATGCGCAGCCGCCAGGGCCGCAAGCTTCGCGTCGCCACGAAATACGTCAACCTGACGCGCCGCTTCTTCGCCCGCCACGGGCTCGCCGATTACCGCATCGTCGAGAGCCTGGGCGCGACCGAGGGCGCGCCGGCCGCCGGCACGGCCGAGATCGTCGTCGACATCACCACGACCGGCGCGACGCTCTCAGCGAACGCGCTGAAGATCCTCGACGATGGCGTGATGCTGGCCTCGGAGGCCAATCTCGTCGCCTCCGTGCGTGCGCCCTGGGGCGAGCGGGCGCGGGCGGCCGCCAACGCCATCCTGTCGCGCATCGCGGCCGAGGAGGAGGCGCGCTCGGTACGCGAGATCCGCGCCAGGCTCGATGCTCCCTCCGACACGCTCGGAGATCTCGGCGCCTCGTTCGGCGCGCGGCTGCCCTTCGGCGAGAGCCCGGCCGGCGGCGTGCTGACGGTGCATTGCCCGGAAAAGGCGGTGTTCGCTCTGGTCGAGCATCTCGCCGCGGCCGGTGCCGACGACGTCACGGTCTCCGCGCCGGCCTATGTCTTCCGCAAGGCCAACCCGCTGATCGAGCGCCTGCAGTCGCGCCTGTGACGACCGCTGGCGCGGCCCGGTGATCGCGGCCAAGCGAGGCCGCCGCTGGGGGGCAGGCGGCCTCGCCGGTCGCTGACGGCTCCGGGGGGATGAAGCCGTCCGCTGGACGACGTCACGCGGACGTGTGGAGCGATACGCTGCGGCTTGCCTTGTGGATGCAGCCACCAACACAAAAATCCGCCCTGCGCTCATGGTTTCGACATGGTGCCCCGCGATGACACCGGCCTGGGAAGACCGGCCGAGCAGCTTCGCGGTTGATCGCGGGGCGATAGGCGGCTACGCGCTTTCCCACGAGGCCGGCGATGCGTTAGGGTCGCCCGGATTTTTCAGGTTCGACGACCGGGTAAGACGATCATGATACGACGCCTTGGCTATGCCGCCCTCCTCGCCGCCATGGCCGCGCCCCTGCTGCTGCCGACCGATGCGCAGGCCCAGCGCCGCCAGCAGATGCCGTCGCGGGAGGAACTCGGGCAGCAGGCGCCGGCCGTCCAGCAGCAGCAGGAGAAGACCTTCCCGCTCGGCGCGTCCTGGTCCGCCGTCATGCTCAACGGCAAGCCCATCGCGGACCGCCGCGCCACGCTGCAGGTGGACGCCAATCTGCGCGGCACGGGCTTTGGCGGCTGCAACACCTTTTCGGCCTCGGCCTATCCACTGCGCCAGCAGGGCTTCGCAGTCGGCCCGCTCGCGCTGACCAAGCGCAACTGCGACAAGGGCCAGGCGGAGTTCGAGCGCGCCTATCTCACGGCGCTGCGCGGCACCCGCAACTGGGACCTTGTCGACGGCAAGCTCGTCCTGAAGGGCGCGGCCGGCGAACTGCGCTTCGACCGCGGCTTCTGACGCTCCCGCGCATCGTCCGCATGACCATCTCCGTCATCCCGGGATTTGCCCCGGGATCCATCATAGGGTCCGACGGAGCCTCATGATGGATCCCGGATCTGCGCGACTGCGCCGCTTGTTCGGGATGACGTCGTTTTTCTCCGCATGATCCCTTGACCGCCGCTCACGCCTTCGCCGGCATTCGCGGCGTGTAGGTGCCGTCCGGATTCGGCTCCATCGTCACCACCACATCGTGCATCTCGCGCAGCGTCGAGCGATGGCCGATCGAAATCACGCGGGTCTGCGGCAGGACCTCGTCGATCGTGGCGTAGATCTCGTTCTCGAGCTTCTCGTCGAGCGAGGCGGTCGCCTCGTCCAGGAAGAGCCAGTCCGGCTTGGCGAGCAGGGCGCGGGCCACCGCCAGCCGCTGCTGCTCGCCGCCCGACAGGCGCTGACCCCAGAAATCGACCTCGTCGAGCCGGTCGCGGAGATGGCCGAGGCGGACCTTGTTCATCGCCTCGCGGATGGCGGCATCGTCATAGGCACCCGCTTCCGCCGGATAGGCCAGGGCCGAGCGCAGCGTCCCTTGCGGCAGATAGGGGCGCTGCGGCAGGAGCATGATCTGCGCATCGGCTGGGATGCCGACCTGTCCCTCGCCGAACGGCCAGATGCCGGAGATGGCGCGAAACAGCGTCGACTTGCCCGAGCCCGACGGGCCGACCACCAGGGTCCGCCGCGCCTGGCCGAGATCCAGGTCGTCGATGCGCACGATCGGCGCGCCGTTCGGCAGCATCAGCGTGGTGGCGCCGATATGAACGTCGCCATCGGGTCCGTGCGTCCGATGCAGCCCTGCCTCTCCCGCCGTCGCGGCCTGGGCTTGCGCGATCGCCGCTTCGAAGCTGGTGAGGCGGTTGATCGAGGCGATGTAGGATGCGATCGCCTGGTAGCGGTCGATGAAGAAGGACATCGCCGTCTGGACGCGGTCGAAGGCGCCGGCGACCTGCGTCATGATGCCCAGCGTGATCCGGCCCGAGAAATAATGCGGCGCCAGCAGGATATAGGGCACCACCACATTCGCCTGGTTGAAGGAATAGGTGAAGCTCCCCAGCCGGAGCCTCGCCCAGACCAGCCGGTAGAAGTTTTCCACGATGTCCCCGAAGCGCGCGCTGAGATGGCGCTGCTCGGAGGCCTCGCCGCGCATCAGCGCGATCTGCTCGGAGTATTCGCGCAGCCGGGCCAGAGAGAAGCGGAAATTCGCCTCGCGGCGCTCCTGCTCGAATTCGAGCGTGATCAGCGGCTTGCCGATCATATGGGCAATCCAGGTCGCCACGACCGAATAGAGCAGCGCCATCCAGAAGATGAAGCCGGGGATCGAGATGTCGGTGCCGGGCACCACGCTCGCGACCGGGATCGACCAGAGGATGATCGAGAACGAGACCAGCGTGGACACCTGCGTCAGCAGCGGCAGCGCGAAGTTGTAGGTCTGGTTGACGAAGGCGCGCGTGTCTTCGGCGATGCGCTGGTCGGGGTTGTCGGCACTTCCGGCCAGCGCGACCCGGTAATGGTTGGCGTCGCGCAGCCAGATGCGGCTGAAGCTCTCGGCCATGTGGCGGCGCCAGCGGATCAGCAGCGTGTAGTTCGCGAAGAGCTCGATCAGGTTCGAGACGATGAAGATCGCCGCCCAGACGCTGAAGACGTAGATCAGCTGATACCAGAAGCTCGCCGCGTCCTTCTCCTGGATCGCGTTGTAGAAGTCGCGGTTGAAGAAGGACAGGCGCAGCGAGATACCGACCTGGATTTGGTTCAGCACGACGAGGAAGACCAGTAGCAGCACACCGAGACGGCCCGTGGCGATGCTGAACGGGCCGATCGGCCAGAGCTCGGCGGTAGTGGTCTGCGCCTCCTCGAAGAAGGGGGATGCCAGTCGCGCGATCCGCTGGATCGCGGGCACGAAGGAGATAGCGTAGACGATGATGCCGAAGACGGCGATCGTGATCGGCAGGCTCGGGGGCGGGACCAGGGCCCGCAACCCGGCCGGCCAGTAGCCCGCCTGGCCGAGCAGCGCAGCTGCACCCGTCAGCACGTATTCGGCGGCGAAGATGACGGAGAAGATCCGAAGGAAAGTGGCGATCGTCTGCGCGCGGAAGGTCGCCAGCGCCAGCAGCACGCCGACCACGCCCATGCCGATCGTGCCGGCACTGCCGCTCTGCTGGCCCGCCACGAGCGCGACGACGGCGAGCGCGGCGACGGCAAAACTCAACGGACGCATCGGCTGATCCTGACCAGGGCTGGAATCGCGGCGAAACCCGCGAGCGCGACCATGTCGCAGCCGATGCGGCCGTTCAATGGCGCAGCGTCAAGATGAGCAAATTGTCATGCCGCGACGGGCCCGCGGCAATGAAAATGGCCCGGCGCGAGCCGGGCCTCGTTGCGGCGATCCGCGAGGTTTCAGCCGCCGGGCTTCTGCTTGCGGCGCGCCTCGAGTTCCTCGGTCACAGCGATGACGTCCAGATAATCTTTGTGCTTCGCCGGGGCGTAGGTCGAGACCTGGCCGTCGGTGAAGGTCCTGAACACCTCCGGAGCGTCGGTCTTCATCGCCATCATCGCCGCGACGAAATCGCGCTTCAGGCCCTCGGCCAGATTGGCTCGGGTCGAGAACGGGCTTGCCGGGATCAGCGGCGACGTCCAGATCACGCGAGTCGCGCCCTGCGGGATCATCGCCTTGTTGGTCAGCCGCTGCACCACGCCGGAGTTTTCGTTGACCTGGAAGGTCGCCACCGCGTCGAACTGGCCACACACCAGCGCGAGCACCGAATTGTCATGGCCCCGGAGAAGACCGTGCCGCTGAAATGCGTGGCCGGGTCGCCCCCCTGCTTGCGCAGGCAATAGGACGGGAAGGCATAGCCGGAGGTTACGGAGCAATGTCGCGGGTGTGACGCGCCCGCCGCACCGCCTGCCTCCGTGCAAAGAAAAGGCCCGGCTTGCGCCGGGCCTTCCCATGTTTTCGCTGAGAGCGAAGGGGCTGGATCAGAAATCCATGCCGCCCATGCCGCCGCCGCCCATCGGAGGCATCGGGGAGTCCTTCTTCGGGAGCTCCGCGATCATCGCCTCGGTGGTGATCAGCAGGCCCGCGATCGAAGCGGCGTCCTGGATGGCGGTGCGCACGACCTTGGTCGGGTCGATGATGCCGGCCTTGACCAGATCGCCGTACTCGCCGGTCTGGGCGTTGTAGCCCCAGGCGTAGTCCTTCGACTCGAGCAGCTTGCCGATCACGACCGCGCCGTCACCGCCGGCGTTGTCGACGATCTGACGGGCCGGGGCCATGATCGCCTTGCGGACGATCTCGACGCCGGTCTTCTGGTCGTCGTTCTGGGTCTTGAGCGACTTGACCGAGGAGAGCGCGCGCAGCAGGGCGACGCCGCCGCCCGGCAGGATGCCCTCTTCGACGGCCGCGCGGGTCGCGTTCAGGGCGTCGTCGACGCGGTCCTTCTTCTCCTTGACCTCGACCTCGGTCGCGCCGCCGACGCGGATGACCGCGACGCCACCGGCGAGCTTGGCCAGACGCTCCTGCAGCTTCTCGCGGTCGTAGTCCGAGGTGGTCTCCTCGATCTGCGCCTTGATCTGCGAAACGCGGGCCTCGATGTCCTTCTTCTTGCCGGCGCCGTCGACGATCGTGGTGTTCTCCTTCTCGACCGTCACCCGCTTGGCGCGGCCGAGCATGTCGAGCGACACGTTCTCGAGCTTGATGCCGAGGTCCTCGGAGATCACCTGGCCGTTCGTCAGGACGGCGATGTCCTCGAGCATGGCCTTGCGGCGGTCGCCGAAGCCCGGCGCCTTGACCGCGCACACCTTGAGGCCACCGCGCAGGCGGTTGACGACGAGCGTAGCAAGCGCCTCGCCCTCGACGTCCTCGGAGATGATGAGCAGGGGCTTGCCGGTCTGGACGACGGCCTCGAGCATGGGAAGCATGGCCTGGAGGCCGGTCAGCTTCTTCTCGTGGATGAGGATGTAGGGGTCCTCCAGCTCGGCGACCATCTTGTCGGCGTTGGTAA
>NZ_JAUXYO010000285.1 GCF_030694325.1 Allobosea sp.
GCCTATGCCGGCAATATCGCCGCGATCCGCAAGGCGGCCGAAGCCGCGCGCGGGGAGTGGGTTTGAGGTTTAATCAGCCCTCATCCTGAGGAGCCGCGAAGCGGCGTCTCGAAGGATGATCCAGTGAGCGCCTTCTGGAGCATCCTTCGAGACGCGCTCCTGAAGGAGCGCTCCTCAGTATGAGGGCTCGTGTGTTGACAAGGACGAGACGATGATCCCGCGCTATTCCCGCCCCGAGATGGTCGCGATCTGGGAGCCGCAGACGCGGTTCCGGATCTGGTTCGAGATCGAGGCGCATGCCACCGACAAGCTGGCCGAGCTCGGCGTCGTGCCGAAGGAGGCGGCCGCAACGATCTGGGCCAAGGCGAAGGACGCGGTCTTCGACGTCGCCCGCATCGACGAGATCGAGCGCGTCACCAAGCACGACGTCATCGCCTTCCTGACGCATCTGGCCGAGATCGTCGGCCCCGAGGCACGCTTCGTCCATCAGGGCATGACCTCCTCGGACATCCTCGACACGACGCTCTCGGTGCAGCTGGCGCGGGCGACGGACATCCTCATCGCCGATGTCGATGCGCTGCTGGCGGCGATCAAGCGCCGCGCCTTCGAGCACAAATTCACCCCGACGATCGGCCGCTCGCACGGCATCCACGCCGAGCCGGTGACCTTCGGGCTCAAGCTCGCCCAGGCCTATGCCGAGTTCGATCGCTGCCGGGCCCGGCTCGTGGCGGCCCGCGCCGAAATCGCGACCTGCGCGATCTCGGGCGCGGTCGGGACCTTCGCCAATATCGATCCGAGCGTCGAAGAGTATGTCGCCGAGAAGATGGGGCTGACCGTCGAGCCCGTCTCGACGCAGGTGATCCCGCGCGACCGGCACGCGATGTATTTCGCCACGCTCGGCGTCGTCGCCTCCTCGATCGAGCGGCTTTCGACCGAGATCCGCCATCTCCAGCGCACCGAGGTCTATGAGGCGGAGGAGTTCTTCTCGCCGGGCCAGAAGGGCTCCTCGGCGATGCCTCACAAGCGCAATCCCGTGCTGACCGAAAACCTGACGGGCCTCGCCCGGCTGGTCCGCGGCATGGTCATGCCGGCGCTGGAAAACGTCGCGCTCTGGCATGAGCGCGACATCTCGCACTCCTCGGTCGAGCGCATGATCGGCCCCGACGCGACCGTGACGCTCGATTTCGCCCTGGCGCGGTTGACCGGCGTCGTCGACAAGCTCTTGATCTATCCCGACAACATGCGCCGCAATCTCGACCGGCTCGGCGGCCTGCACAATTCGCAGCGCGTGCTGCTCGCCCTGACCCAGGCCGGCGCGAGCCGCGAGGAGAGCTATTCCATGGTCCAGCGCAATGCGATGCGGACCTGGGAGCATGGCGAGGATTTTCTCACCAATCTCAAGGCCGATGCCGACGTCACCGCGCGGCTCTCGGACGCCGAGCTCGAGGCGATGTTCGACGAGGGCTACCACTTCAAGCATGTCGACACGATCTTCGCCCGGGTGTTCGGGGAGGGTTGAGCGCCGATGCGGATCGCGGTCCTTGCGGATATCCACGGCAATTTCGACGCGCTCGAAGCGGTCGTGGAGGATCTGGAGCGGACGCGGCCCGACTTGGTCGTCAATCTCGGCGACAGTCTGTCGGGGCCGCTGAAGGCGCGCGAGACGGCCGATCTGCTGATGTCCAAGGACTGGCTGACGGTACGGGGCAATCACGACCGCTATCTGATCGAGCGGCCGCTCGAACAGCTTGGACCGTCCGACAGGGCCGCTGTGGACGAGTTGGAGACGCGGCATTTCGACTGGCTGAAGTCGCTGCCCTTTTCCGCATCGCCGACGGCCGGCGTGACCATGTTCCACGCTCAGCCCAGGCGAGACGACGAGTATCTGACGGAACGGCCGACCCTGCATGGGCATGAGGTGCTGTCGGAAGACTTGGTAAGGCAGACGCTGGAAAGTGTCTCAGCGGACCTCATCCTTTGTGGGCACTCGCATATTCCGCGCCTGATGGAACTCGCCGATGGGCGCAGCGTGTTCAATCCCGGCAGCGTCGGTCTGCCGGCTTACGATGACGATCATCCGTCATGGCACTTCATGCAGGCGGAGAGCCAGCATGCGCGTTACGGCATCGTTGAACGGCATCGAGCCGGTTGGCGGTTCGACTTTCTCGCGCTGCGATACGATTGGCGGGCAGCGGCTGATCTCGCCCTTGCCCGAGGTCGCGCTGACTGGGCTCACGCTTTGTCGAGTGGTCTAGCCCTGAAGCCTGAATGATCCCGCCATGAAAACCTCCGACACCGACATCCTCATCATCCCCGGCTGGTCGGGTTCCGGGCCCGGTCACTGGCAGAGCCGCTGGGTCGCCAAGCTCTCGACCGCGCGGGTGGTCGAGCAGGAGGACTGGCACAAGCCCTCGCGGCTCTGGGCGGACCGCATCGTTGCGGCGGTGCGGGCGGCGACGCGGCCGGTCGTGCTGGTCGGGCATTCCTGCGGCGTCAGCGCGATCGCGCATGCGGCCGAGCATCTGCACCCCGGCGAGGTGGCCGGCGCTTTTCTGGTGGCGCCCGCGGCCGAGCGCGCCAAGCGCGAGCTGCCGGGGATGACGCCGGCCTTCGCCGCGCACCGGCGCCATCCTCTGCCGTTCCGCAGCGTGCTGATCGCCAGCAGCAACGATCCCTATTGCACGCCGCAGGAGGCGAAGGAGTTGGCCGACGCCTGGGGCGCGGAGTACGTCGACGCCGGCGAGAGCGGGCATCTCAACACCGAGTCCGGGCATGGGCCCTGGCCCGATGGCCTGTTGCGTTTCGCGGGCTTTCTCAGAAGCTTGACGGCGGTTCCGCAGAAACAGATTCGGTCGTAGCGGCTGCCCGCGTTGATTGGACGTCATGCTCGGGCTTGACCCGAGCATCTCTCAACGGAAGCGGCTCCAGCGGGTCACCCTCCAGAGATTCTCGGGTCTGCGCTTCGCTTCGCCCGAGAATGACGTCCTTCCCCCAAAACAAAACCGCCCCGGCTTTCACCGGGGCGGTCTCGTTTCACGCGCGGGCGCGATCAGCTGTCGAGATCAATTCTCGACATAGGTGATCTTGCCGTCGGCGCCCTTCTTCCAGGTGTACATGGTGTAGTCGGGGCGGGTGATGTCGCCCTTCTTGTCGAAGGCGATGTCGCCGATGACGGTCTTGACCGGCGCGCTGCCGCGCAGGGCCTCGGCGACCTTCTTGGGATCGACCGAGTTGGCGCGCTTGGCACCTTCGGCCATGATCTGCACGGCAGCGTAGCTGTACAGGGTATAGGCCTCGGGCTTGAAGTTCTTGGCTT
The DNA here is from genome assembly GCF_030694325.1 of Allobosea sp. Classification (GTDB taxonomy): domain Bacteria; phylum Pseudomonadota; class Alphaproteobacteria; order Rhizobiales; family Beijerinckiaceae; genus Allobosea. Next base: position 3,317 of record NZ_JAUXYO010000285.1, read on the forward strand.
CGAACTTCTTGACGATGGCGGCCGCCTCGGGGCGCTTCTGCGGATCCGGCGGGAAGGTCATCAGCGTGCCTTCGACGCCGGGGCCGCCGATCGTGGCGAACTCGTCGGTGGTGATGCCGTCGCCGGAGATCAGCACGGCCTTGACGCCCTGGTCGCGCATCTGGCGCACGATCAGGCCGCCTTCGGTGTGCAGGCCGCCCCAGTAGACGAAGTCGGCGCCGACGGACTTGATCTTGGAGATGAGGGCCGAGAAGTCCTTCTCGCCGGCGTTCACGCCCTCATAGAGCACGTCCTTGATGCCGGCCTTGGTCAGGCCCTTGCGGGTCTCGTCGGCGAGGCCCTGGCCATAGGTCGTCTTGTCGTGGACGATGGCGATCTTCTTGTCCTTGAAGTTCTTGGCGATGTAGGCCGCCGCGACCTCGCCCTGCTGGTCGTCGCGGCCGCAGGTGCGGAAGACGTTCCAGAGGCCGCGCTCGGTGATCTTCGGGTTGGTGGCCGAAGGCGAGATCATCAGGATGCCGTTTTCGGCGTAGACTTCGGACGCCGGCATGGCGACGCCGGAGTTGAAGTGGCCGACGACCCATTTGACGCCGTCGCCGACGAATTTGTTGGCGACCGAGACGCCCTGCTTGGGATCGGAGACGTCGTCGCCGACCGAGACGACGAGCTTCTGGCCCAGCACGCCGCCAGCGGCGTTGATGTCCTCGACGGCCTGCTCCGTCCCGTTCTTCAGCTGGGCGCCGAAGGCGGCGTTGGGCCCGGTGATGGGGCCGCCGACGCCGAGCTTGATCTGGGCGTTGGCCGCGCCGGAGAAGGCGAGGACCGCGCCGAGCGCGATGCTGCTCAACAGCAGTTTCTTCATGAGATGCGACTCCCCTGTGTCGTCACTGTGAACGGGCGGTCATTGCTCGCCCGTCTCGGCGCGGATGTCACCGTGAAACGCAGTCTTGCGCTTTTTCCACGGTCTGTCACGCGTCAAGCTCGCCGCCTTTTCAGGCCAATTCGTCTTTGATTTCAACGCCGGGCCGGGGCTTCCAGCCGAAGGGGCCGGTGCGCTCGAAGAGCCAGCGATACTGCGTCGTCATCTGGCGGGCGCGGTGGTAGCGCCAGCCGGCGAAGCCGAAGCCCATCAGGATGATGGTGTCGACGATGTAGTAGTGCAGCGTCAGCAGCGTCGCCTCGAACAGGGCGAAATGGATGAAGCGCACGACCAGCCCGAGGACGAGGACATAAAGCACGAGCTGGATGGTCGGCTTCCAGGTCAGCGCCATGGCCCGGCCGGTCATCCAGGCGAGCCAGCCGCCCATCACCACCGTGACCAGCAGGAACAGCCAGACCGTCGGCTCTTCGTAGAGAATGCCCTGCATGTCAGTGCCTCCCGCCTTCGAGATAGGCGGCGCGAACCTGCGGATCGGCGAGGAGGTCCTTGCCCGAGCCGCTCATGGTGACGACGCCGTTGACCATGACATAGCCGCGATGGGCGAGCTTGAGCGCGTGGAAGGCGTTCTGCTCGACGAGGAAGACGGTCAACCCCTGCGTGCGGTTGAGCTCGCGGATCGCCTCGAAAATCTGCTTGACGATCAGCGGGGCGAGGCCGAGCGAGGGCTCGTCCAGCAGCAGCAGCTTCGGGCGGGCCATCAGCGCGCGCGCGATCGCCACCATCTGCTGCTCGCCGCCCGAGAGCGTGCCGCCGCGCTGCTGCAGGCGCTCGCGGATGCGCGGGAAGAGGGTGCAGATCCTCTTGAGGTCCTCGTCGAAATGAGAGAGGTCGCGCAGCGCCGCCCCCATCTGGAGGTTCTCGAACACGGTCATGCGCGGGAAGATGCGGCGCCCTTCCGGGGACTGCGCTATTCCCAGCCTCGCGATCAGATGGCTCGGCATCCTGGTGATGTCGCGGCCCTCATAGGTGATCGTGCCCTCGCGGGCCTGCGGGTTGCCGAAGATCGTCATCATCAGCGTCGACTTGCCGGCGCCGTTGGCGCCGATCAGCGTGACGATCTCGCCTTCGTGCACATCCATGTCGACGCCCTTCAGGGCGATGATCTTGCCGTAATAGGTCTTGACCCCGCGCACGCTGAGCAGCGGCTGGCCCTTCGGCAGCCCGGCCGCCGGCGTCAGGGTTTCGGTTGGCAGGATGACCTCGGTCACGCGAGTCCGACCTCCGCTTCGGCGGCCTCGACCTCGTCGTCGTCGACGCCGAGATAGGCCGCGATCACCCTCGGATCGGCCTGGATTTCCGGAGGGGTTCCGTCGGCGATCTTGGTGCCGTAGTCGAGCACCACGACATGGTCCGAGATCTCCATCACCACCGACATGTCGTGCTCGATGAGCAGCAGCGCGGTGCCGATGTCCTGGCGGATCGAGAGGAGCAGGGTGTTGAGGTCATGGCTTTCGCGCGGGTTGAGGCCGGCGGCCGGCTCGTCGAGGCAGAGCAGGACCGGGTCGGTGCACAGGGCGCGCGCGATCTCGAGGCGGCGCTGGTCGCCATAGGGCAGGTCGGCGGCGGGGTCGTCGGCGCGGTCGATCAGGTTGATCTTCTCGAGCCAGAACTTGGCCTTCTCGATCGCCTCCTTCTCGCGCGCCTTGTAGCCGCCGATGCCGAGCACGCCGAGGAAGGTGTAGCCCGAGGCGATCATCAGCGGGTTGTGCTGCGCGACCAGCAGGTTCTCCAGCACGGTCATGCCGCCGAAGAGGCGGATGTTCTGGAAGGTGCGGGCGACCTTGGCCTTCCAGCTGATCTGGAAGTCCGGCATGCGCTCGAGCAGGTGGCTGGCGCCCGATCCTTGCGTGAGCGTGATCATGCCCTCCGTCGGCTTGTAGAAGCCGGTGATGCAGTTGAAGACCGTGGTCTTGCCGGCGCCGTTGGGGCCGATCAGCGCGGTGATGTCGCCCTTGCGCGCCTCGAAGGAAAGGTCGTTGACGGCGGTGAGGCCGCCGAAGCGCATGGTGAGGTGCTCGACCTGAAGCAGCGGGCGGCCGTGGGCAGCGGTCGGGGCGGGAGCGGTCGCCATCAGCCGTGCCCCTCCTGGACCATGTCGGAGGAGATCGACTTCTTCTCCTTGAGGAAGGCGGTCGGCTCGCGCGTCGAGATCAGGCCGCGCGGCTTCCAGATCATGATCAGCACCATGGCGAGGCCGAAGATCAGCATGCGGTACTTGGTCGGGTCGAAATCATTGCCGAACACCGCTTTCAGCCAGTCCAGCTCGCGCAGCAACTCCGTGCCGCCGATCATCACGATCGCGGCGATGGCGCAGCCCCAGAGCGAGCCCATGCCGCCGAGCACCACGACCGCCAGGATCACCGCCGATTCCATGAAGACGAAGGATTCCGGCGAGATGAAGCCCTGCCTGGCCGAGAAGAACGCCCCGGCGAAGCCGCCGAACATGGCGCCGATCGAGAAGGCGGTGAGCTTGGTCGAGGTCGTGTTGATGCCCAGCGAGCGGCAGGCGATCTCGTCCTCGCGCAGCGCCTCCCAGGCGCGGCCCACCGGCAACCGCCTGAGCCGGAGCGTGACGAATGCGGTGAGCAGAGCGAGCGCCAGGATCAAATAGTAGAGAAAGATCGTTCGGTAGAGCGGCGAGAACTCGAGCCCGAACACGGCGGCGAAGCCGTCGTCATTGGCATTGAAGGGAATGCCGAAGAAGGTCGGGCGCGGGATGCCGGAGATGCCGGCATAGCCGCCCGAGAAACTGACCCAGTTGATCAGGACGAGGCGGATGATCTCGCCGAAGGCGAGCGTCACGATCGCCAGATAGTCGCCGCGCAGCCGCAGCACGGGGAAGCCGAGCAGCATGCCCCAGAAGGCGGCGAGGATCCCCGAGAGCGGCAGCAGGATCCAGAAGGACAGGCCGAAATTCTTCGCCAGCAGGGCGTAGGAATAAGCGCCGACGGCATAGAAGGCGACATAGCCGAGATCGAGCAGGCCCGCGAGGCCGACGACGATGTTCAGCCCCCAGCCGAGCATGACGTAGATCAGGATCTGGATGCCGAAATTGTCGATCCATTTCAGCGCGCCGCCCCAGCCCGCGAGATTGATCGCGATGATCGGGAAAGTGACGAGGAAGCCCAGGCCGAAGAGCGAGAACTTGCGCGAATGGCGCTGGAAGAAGGCGAAGGTGCCATGGGGCAGGAAGCGCACCAGGGACTGCCGGCTCGCCTTCGTCTGCTGGCGCAGCGCGATGACGAAGCGGCCGACGAAGACGATGGCGACCGCCCAGGCGACGGCGTCCCAGCGCGGGTCCAGAACCAGGACGTTGTCCATGTTCTGGCGGGTGCCCCAGGCGATGATCGGGATGCACAGCCCCAGCGTGACGAGGGCGGCGAAGCCGGCCTCCTTGAAGGCGGCGTGCCAGTCGCGCTGCGAAGCGGGGGAGGCTGCGGACTTGGTCGCGGGCGTCGCCATGGCGTCAGACCTTCTCGACTTCGGGACGGCCGAGCAGACCCGAGGGCATGAAGACCAGCACGATCGCCAGGATGCAGAAGGCGGCGACGTCCTTGTAGTCGATGGTGAAATAGGCCGACCACATCACCTCGATCAGCCCGATCAGGAGGCCGCCGATGACGGCGCCCGGCAGCGAGCCGATGCCGCCCAGCACGGCCGCGGTGAAGGCCTTCACCCCCGGCACGAAGCCGTCATGGAAGCTCACCACGCCGTAGAGGACGAGGTACATCACGCCGGCCACCGCGGCGAGCGCGGCACCCATGATGAAGGTGATCGAGATCGTGCGGTCGACGTCGATGCCGAGCAAAGCGGCCATCTTGCGATCCTGCTCGCAGGCGCGTTGGGCGCGGCCGAGCGGCGTCTTCTGGACGATGTACCAGAAAGCGGCGAGCAGCACCGCGGTCGTCACGATGATGACGATCTGCTTGTAGGAAATCTGGACGGAATAGGTCGCGCTCTCGATCAGCGTGATCGACTTGTTGAGCATGGGCGGCGTCGATTTGTTACGCGGGCCCTGCACCACCTGCACGAAGTTCATCAGGAAGATCGACATGCCGATCGCCGAGATCAGCGGGGCGAGGCGGAAGGAGCCGCGCAGGGGCCGGTAGGCGACGCGCTCGATCGCCCAGTTCCAGAGCGAGGTGAAGAACATCGCCAGCACCAGCACCACGATCAGCGCCACCACGATCAGCCCCGCGCCGAACCAGGAGGCGATCAGCATAAAGAAGATCAGAGCGATGAAGGCCGAGAGCATGAAGATGTCGCCATGGGCGAAGTTCACCATGCCGATGATGCCGAAAACCATCGTGTAGCCGATGGCGATCAGGCCGTAGATCGACCCCAGGGTCAGCCCGTTGATGAGCTGCTGCAGGAACACTTCCATCGACGACGCAGACCCCTTGAACCCGCTCCCGTTCTCTCCGCCGGCATGACGCCGACGCATGCGGGATGCGATCACGATGCAGAGCTACCAACGCCTTGCGTTTTGGACAATCGCGCCGGGCTACAAAACTGTCAAAAGCAATCTGCGGCGGATTGCCTCGCAAATGGGCAGCAAGCTGTGCGACGGCGCGGGGATTTCACGCAAGATGATTGTGCCTGGGGCAGGGCGCATGCCCGCGCCGAAAACGGCCGCAGCGGCTCAGATCGCCGTCTTTATGGCGGCGGTCGCCTCGTCGCCGGTATTGGGGGTGCCGGCCGGTTCGATCAGAAGGAGGTGGGTTTCCTCCTCGGCAACCGGGCAATGCTCGATGCCGCGGGGCACGACGAAGAGTTCGCCGGGGCCGAGCACAACCTCGCGATCTCTCAGCTTGATGCGCAGCCGCCCGCTGATGACCAGGAAGAAGTCATCGGTGTCGGGATGGCTGTGCCAGACGAACTCGCCCTTGACCTTGACGACCATGACGTCGTGCCCGTTGAAGCGGGTGACGATCTTGGGCGACCAGGTGTCTTCGAACGTGGCGAGTTTGTCCGCAAGCGAGACAGCGTCCGTCATGGCCCCTTCTTTCAGCTCCGGTCGGTCACCAGGAAACCATGCGCCAGCGGGTCGCGGTCGTCGATGAAGATCGTGTTGTAGCCGGTCATGCGGGCCCAGCCCTCGATCGAGGGAATGATGCCCTCGAAGGGGCCGATTTGCGCGGTCGCCTCGACGCGGCCGCGGAACATCGTTCCGATGATGCTCTCATGGATGAAATCGTCGCCGACCTGGAGCTTTCCCTGCGCTGCCCACTGCGCCATGCGCGATGAGGTGCCGGTGCCGCAGGGCGAGCGGTCGATCGCCTTGTCGCCATAGAACACGGCGTTGCGGGCATGGGCCTCGGGCTTGGTCGGCTCTCCGGTCCAGAGGATGTGCGAGAGGCCGTTGATCGCCGGGTTCTCGGGGTGGACGAACTGGTATTTCGCGTTGAGTGCGGCACGCAGCTTCGGGCTCCAGCGCTGGATGTCGGAGGGGTTGATGTCGGCAATGTCGCGGAAGGTGTCCTGCGGATCGACGATCGCGTAGAAGTTGCCGCCATAGGCGACGTCGACCGTGACCTCGCCCAGTTCCTCGATCTCAGCGGTCAGGCCCGTCGCATGGAGATAGGAGGCGATATTGGTGATGCGGACATTGTCGACATGGTCGCCGTTGCGGGTGTAGCGGGCGGTGACCAGCCCGGCCGGGGTGTCGATGCGCAGCACGCCCTCCTCGCGCGGCGTGACGAGGCCGCGCTCCAGCGCCATCGTCACCGTGCCGATGGTTCCATGGCCGCACATCGGCAGGCAGCCCGAGGTCTCGATGAAGAGGAAGGCGATGTCGGCGTCGTCGCGCGTGGGCGGATAGAGGATCGAGCCGGACATGACGTCGTGGCCGCGCGGCTCGAACATCAGCCCGGTGCGGATCCAGTCATATTCCGCCAGGAAGTGGGCCCGCTTCTCGACCATGTTGGCGCCCTTCAGCGGCGGGGCGCCGCCCGCGACCATGCGCACCGGGTTGCCGCAGGTGTGGCCGTCGACGCAGAAAAATGTGTGGGTGCTCATCGGCTTGGCTCGGTCGGTTGGCGGATTGAATCAATGGAGGCTGGTTCGGTGGCACTCACAGCCCTCATCCTTCGAGACGCCCGCTATCGCGGGCTCCTCAGGATGAGGGCTGCGGTCAACATTGCAAATTCCTAGAATCGGCGCGGGCTGAACGGGGTGAGATCGATCGCGGGTTCGCGGCCCGCGACCAGCGCCGCCACGAGATCAGCGGTCACGGTCGACTGAGTCATGCCGTAATGGCCGTGGCCGAAGGCGTGGATCACATGCGGGTTGCGGCTCGCCGCCCCGATCACCGGCAGCGAATCGGGCAGGGAGGGACGGAAGCCCATCCAGAGCGTGCCGGTCTCGAAAGCCGGCAAGCCCTCCACGAACCGGCTCGCCTTGTCGTAGAGGATTTTCGTGCGCGCGTGGTTGGGCGCAGCCTCCAACCCGCCGAACTCGACCGCGCCGCCGATGCGCAGGCCGCTCTCCAGCGGCGTCATGACGAAGCCGTGGCCCTCGAAACCGATCGGACGGGTGGTCAGCCCGGTCACGCCGGGAAAGCTGACATTGTAGCCGCGCTCGGTGTCGAGCGGGACCTTGTCGCCGAGCGCGGCCGCCAGCGGCTTCGACCAGGCGCCGGCAGCGACGACCGCGCGGTCGACGACGCGCTGGAAACCGTCGGCGCCGATCAGGGCCGGGCGCTCGCCGGTCGAGATGTTCGTGATCTGGGCCTTCTCGAAGGTCGCGCCTCGGGCCAGGGCAGCCTCGAACAATGCGAGCGTGAGCTGCAACGGATCGCTGATATGGGCGGTGTCGGGGTGGAAGGCGGCGCCGACGAATTGGTCCTTCAAGGCGGGCTCGAACTGGCGCAGTTCCTCGGGGCCGATCATCTCCACGGTGATGCCGAACTCCGCCTGGCGCTTGGCGATTCCCGCTGCCTCCTCGAAGGCGCTGCGCTCGGTGAAGGCGTAGAGCCCGCCTTTGCGGTGGATATGGCTCTCGAGGCCCGCCTGCCTCGCGCGGGCCAGCCAGGCCGGAAGCGCACGCTGCTGCAGCGCGCCGATGCCCTGGATGGAGCGCTCATAGGCCTGCGGCCGCGCCGCCAGGACGAAGCGCAGCAGCCAGGGCAGGAGTTTCGGGAAATAAGCCGGGCGGATCGCCAGCGGCCCCAGCGGATCGGCCAAGAACTTCGGCACCTGCCGCAGGATCTTCGGGCTGGCGATCGGCAGGATGTCGGTATGGGCCATCCAGCCGGCATTGCCGCGCGAGGGGCCGAAGCCCGGCCCTTCCTTGTCGAGGATCAGAACCTCGTGGCCCTCGTCGAGCAGGGCATGGGCGATGGCGCAGCCGACGATACCCGCGCCGACGATGGCGATCTTCATGGCTGGCTCATCATGGCAGCGACAGTTCCGCGAGCGCGCCCGGCCGCTTCACCTCGATCTCGACGAAGGCGATCGGGTGGTCGGAGCCGTTCATGACATCGTGTTGGATGCCGGCGGGGCGCATATAGGCCTGGCCCTCGGCGAGGGGGACCTCGGTGGTCTTGGTGCCGTCATGGATGCGCAGCGTGCCGGCGACCAGCATCACGACGAAATAGGGCCAGCCATGGCTGTGCCAGCCGGTGACGGCCCCGGGCTCGAAATCCCAGCGCGTGATGCGCAGCGTCTCGTCGTCCTGCTGGACCGTCGGGGAGGCCGGAATCGTGCAAGTGAAGGCCATCCAACTCTCCGCTGCGGCCGAGGCCTGGACGGGCGCGGCCACGCCCTTCACGGCTCCGTTCTGCATCGGTCCGCAGCCCAGGTCGAGGGCCTTTGCGAACGGCCTTGTCCGCCGGGCGTCTTTCGGCAGAATGCGACTTGCGCGGGAGCCCGTTTCGCCTGCAGATTGCAAAGGTGGCATCAATGCGCGACGACTCCATTGATATATCAAGAGCTCGCGGTGCGTCAATCCGGATGGGTGCGCTGGGAGAGGCCGGATGAGCCTGAGGTCCGTCTTGGAAGCCGATGCCTATGACGATCACGGGGCTCCACCCCAGCAGTCCCTCAGCCTGACCGAGATCGCCTATCGGCGGCTGGAAGAGGCGATCGTGACCCTCTCGCTGCGGCCGGGCGCGGCGCTGACCGAGGCGCAACTGATCGACATGGTCGGCGTCGGCCGGACGCCGGTGCGCGAGGCCCTGATCCGCCTCGCGCAGCAGGGGCTGGTCGAGGTCCTGCCGCGCAAGGGCGTCGTCGTGGCCGGCATCAACGCCATCGACATCATGGCCGCGCTCGATGCGCGCGAGGTGCTGGAGCGCCTGATCGCCGGGGATGCGGCGCGGCGCGCCAGCCCGCGCGAGCGCATCGCCATCGTCGAGAAGGCGTGGGCGATGCGCGCCGCCGCGCTCGAGGGCGACGCCAATGCCTATATGCGGCTCGACAAGGAGCTCGACGCGGAGGTCGCCGCCGCAGCCCGCAGCCCCTATGCGACGCGCGCCGTGGAGCCGCTGCAGGCCCTGATCCGGCGGGCCTGGTATCATTTCGAGCGGCGCGACGACCTGCTGCCGGCGGCGGGCCATCATGTCGCCTTCGCGCAGGCCCTGGCGACGGCCGATCCGGCGGCGGCGATGGTCGCGAGCGACGCGCTGATGGCGCATCTGCGCAGTGGTCTGCTCGCGACGCTCGAACGCGATTGAAAGCGGCCGGAGGTGCTGCAGGCCGCTTGATATATGTTGGCTCGTCGATCCTGCCTTGCCTGCGCGCGCGCGTCGCGGCCTGCTCAAACTGGCAATCCCGGCCGCGAGCCTCTACATGTCGGGCGTTCCGCCCGCCATGGGCCTGCCGGATTCCGATGACCGAAGCGCTCCACCCCTTGCCGCGGGCGACCCCCGAGACCGCGTCATTCCGCGATGCGATGTCGCGCGTCGTCAGCGCCGTTCACGTCGTCACGACCCGGGGGGCGGAGGGCCGCGCCGGGCTGACCGCAACCGCCGTCGCCTCCGTCTCGGATTCGCCGCCCACGGTGCTGGTCTGCATCGCGCGGCCGAGCCGGACGCTGGCGGTGATCGAGGCGGCCGGCCTGTTCTGCATCAATACCCTGCCGGGCGACGCGCTCGATCTGGCCGAAATCTTCGCCAGCCGGCGCGGGATCGAGGGCGAGGCGCGCTTCGCCACCCGCGACTGGCGGGCGCTCGTCACCGGCGCGCCGGTCCTGTCGGACGCAGTGGCGGCTTTCGACTGCCGGCTGACCGCGATCCAGGATGTCGCGACGCATCGCATCCTGTTCGGGGAGGTGGTGGGCTTGGGCGGCGCGGCGGCGGCGCCCGGCTCCAGCCTGATCTATCGGCAGCGGGGTTTCGAGGCGGTTTAGCGACGGATCGGTTCTGCCAAATGCGCTGGTCATCCCGGACTTAGCGAAGCGGAGATCCGGGATCCATTCCGGAGCGCTGATCGGGAAGGTTCCGGAATGGGTCCCGGGTCAAGCCCGGGACGACTTGGTGGTTCCGAGACGACCCGCAATGCCGCTGCGGCGGCTCAGCCCTTCGCGGCCTCCGCCTCGATCTCGGCGAAGACGCTCGCGGCTTCCTTGAAGGCGTGGTTGGCGGCCGGCACGCCGGCATAGATCGCCGTCTGCATCAGCACCTCCTTGATGTCGTCGCGGCTCAAGCCATTGTTCAGTGCGCCGCGGACATGGATGCGGAACTCGCCCCAGGCTCCGAGAGAGGCGGCGATCGCCAGCACGATGATCGAGCGCTCGCGCCGGGGCAGGCCCGGCCGGTTCCAGATGTCGTTCCAGGCGGTGCGGGTGATGAACTCCTGCCATTCGCCGTTGAAGTCGGTCAGGCCGGAACTGGCCTTGTCGACGTAAGGCCCGCCGAGCACGGCGCGGCGCGTGGTCATTCCGTCCGCGTAGCGGGTCTTGTCGTCCATGGGGGGCTCCTTGAGGCCGGGTTCGGCATGGTGATCCCTCATCCTGAGGAGCCGCAAAAGCGGCGTCTCGAAGGATGCTCCAGGAGGCTCCGGAACCATCTGGAGAATCCTTCGAGACGCGCTCCTGCGGAGCGCTCCTCAGGATGAGGGCTCGCGAAAGGGCATCAGCCCGCCAGGAAGTCCTGTACGGCCTTCGTGAAGGCTTCCGGCTGTTCGAGATTGGACAGGTGAGCGGCGTCGAGTTCGACCGTGCGGGCGCCGGAAATCGCCTCCGCGATCAGGTGACCGGCGGCGGGCGGTGTCGCGGGATCAACCGTGCCGATGATCACCAGAACCGGATTGGTGATGCTGCGGATCGTCTCGCGCTGGTCCATGTCGCGTATCGCGGCGCAGCAGGTGGCGTAGCCGATCGCCGGCGTCGTGGTCAGCATGGTGCCGACCCGCGCCACCGTGGCGGGCTCGGCCTCGCGGAAGCGCGGGCTGAACCAGCGTGCGAGCACGCCCTGGACGAGGGCGTCCATGCCCTGGCTGCGCGCCATTGCGATGCGGTCGTCCCAAAGCGAGGGCGGGGCCATATGCGCGGCGGTGTTGGCGAGGACGAGACGGCCCATGCGCTCCCGGGCGTTGGTGGCGAGCCACTGCCCGACCATGCCGCCCTTCGAGACGCCGCACCAATGCGCCCGCTCGATGCCGAAATGATCGAGGATCGCCAGTGCATCCCGGCCGAGCCGGTCGATCCCGAAGGACGTGTCGGTGGCGACAGACTGGCCGTGCCCGCGCGAATCGTAGCGCAGGATGCGGAAGCGCTTCGACCATTCGGGGATCTGCGGGTCCCACATCGAAAGATTGGTGCCCAGCGAGTTCGACAGCATCAGCACGGGGGCGTCGGCCGGGCCGTCGAAGCGGATGTTGAACGGCTCGCCCGCTAGGGTCTCGATCGGCATCGGCGTGTCCCTCGTCTGGTTCAGTCGTGAAGCGTGATGGTGCCGTCGGCGGCAATGGCGAGCCTGCGGCCATCCAGCGGCGCCTGATCGGCGGCGGCTAGGCGCAGGGCCGGCGGCGTCGGCCAGCCCATTTCGCGCGCCACCACCAAACCGAGCAGCAGGATGGCGTCGGGCGCGTCCATCAGGATCGCGGCCGGCGCCTTTCCGGCATGGACGAGTTCGAGTAGCACCGCCGAGGCCGAGGACGAGCCGATCGTGCCCGGCAGCGCCAGCACCGTGCCCGCGACGCTCAGCCCGCGCTGGGGATGGCGCTGGTCGATGATCGTGCCCGAGCGCGGGTCGACGCCGCCCCAGAAGCTGATCGGTGCGGTCAAGGCGAGGCAGGGGCCGGCGGTGGCCGGGCCCGGCAGCAGGATCTGCGTGGTCAGGCCCATGCCCGCTCCTCCCGGACGAGGCGGCCGGCCACCGCGCTCTCGACGCATTCGCCGAGCGACCCATAGGTGACCGCGTAGCCGGTGGTGCCCGGCGCATAATGGGCGAATTTGCCGGAATTCGTCATCAGCACGGCGCCGTCGATCTCGGGCAGGATCGGCGTGACGATGACGCAGGTGTCGACGACGAAGACCACCCCGGCCTGCTCCAGCGCGGCGCGGCGTCCCTGCGCCTCCAGCGGCTTCAGCACATGGCGGCCGGTGTTGGCGTAGAGGGGGGCGGCGAGCCGGCGGCCGGCGAGCCTGTGCTCGATCTCGTCGATCTCCGGCAGCGACAAATGCGGCGAACCGACCGCCACCGCGTCGATGCGCTCGGTCTGGCCGGCGGTGGAGAGCCCCGCCAGCGCCTGCTGAATGATGGCCGGCGTCAGGACCAGCGTCTCGCGCGGCGGCAGGTCGCCGAGTGCGGTCGCTGCGCCCGGCGCCTCGGGCGTGACGCCCGCGACATGGAACAGGCCGACCCCGCCGGCCGAGGCGGAGGCCGCGCCGAGCGCCTTGAGCCGGTCTTCCGTGGTGCAGCCCTGCAGCCCGTCGATCACGGCGATCGCGGTGCCGGCGGTGCGGCCGAGCAGTGTGCCGAGCACGGGGTAGAACACGTCGGAGGCGCGTAAACTCCGGCTCAGGCCCCGCGTGTCGATCAGCAGGGTTGCGATGCGGTTCTCCGGGCGGTGAAGCCCGTAATCGGGGGCGACGCCAGCGATGGCGCAGGCGATGTCGAGGAAATCGCCATAGCGGTTGGTGCGCGCGCCGAGCACCGAATTGCAGAAGACCACCGCATTGGATTCGCCCCAGGCGACATCCGTGCCCTTGGCCGGGCGGTGGCCGGCTTGATAAGGCGCGCAGGTCCAGGACGGCTCGCAGCCCATCGCCTCATAGGCGCGCATCATGCGCGCCGCCATCTCGCGCTCATGCGCGGCTAGGCGGATCGCCGCGCAGCCGGCCGGTGCCAGCGCGCCGACATTCAGCGTCGCGCGCACGGCGACGCGGGCGCCGCCCTCGACCAGCCGCTCGGCGAAGAGCGTGCCGGAATCGCCATGGTAGAGCGCCCCGTCGATATGGGCCGACGCCACGGGGATGAGCCGGGGGGCGCCCATCAGCCGGGCGGCCTCCGCGACAATGCGCAGCGCCATGGCGGCGCCGTCCGTGCCGGCCGCGATGGCGCGCTGCTGCGGGGTCAGCTCAAGCATGGCCGCTCATGAACTCTCTTTCGGTTTCATAGGCGGCGATGATGCGGTCGATGATCGCGTCGCTTGCGCCGCGATAGGTCGCGGGATCGAAGAGCGCGTCGAGCTCGGCCGGCGAGAGGCGTGCGCTGACGGTCGCGTCCTCGGCCAGCAGGTCGCGCAGATGCCGGCCGGAGGCGACGCTGGCGCGGCTGGCCTGTTCCAACAGGTGGTGGGCTTCCGCCTTGCCCAGCGCCGCAGCCAATGCGAGCGAGACGCGTTCCGACATCACCAAGCCATGGGTCAGATCGATATTGGCGCGCATACGCTCCGGGAAGACCTGGAGGCCTTCGATCAGGGTGATCGCCTGCGCCAGCGCCGAGCCGGCACTGCGAAACAGCTCGGGCAGCGTCGGCCATTCCGCATGCCAGCCGCCCAGCGCGCGCTCATGCTCATGCGGCAACGCCGCCAGCATGGTGGCGACGAGGCCGGGCGTACGCTGGGCCGCCGCGAGGATCAGCGTACACAAGACCGGATTGCGCTTGTGCGGCATCGCCGAGGAGCCGCCCTTGCCGGGCGCCTCCGGTTCGGCGAGTTCGCCGATCTCCGTCTGGGCCATCAGCCCGACATCGCGGGCGATCTTGCCGAGATTGCCGGTGAGAATGCCGAGTTCGGCGGCGAGACGGGCGATCCGGTGACGCTGCCCATGCCAGGGGATTTGCGAGGGATCTGCGCCCTGCGTCAGAGCGACGAACCGCGCCTGAACGCGATCGCCATCGTCGCCAAGCGCGGCCAGGGTGCCGGCGGCTCCGGCCAACTGGACGACTGGGGCCGCCAGGATATCGCGCAGAACATGCCGGCTCTCCAGCAAGGGGGCGAGCCAGAGCGCGACCTTCATGCCGAACGTGATCGGAACGGCCTGTTGCAGGAACGTCCGGCCGATCATCGGCGTCGTGCGGTGCGGCTCGAGCAGCGCTCGCAGGGCATGAGTCAGCCGGTCGAGCCGGTGATCGACGACCTTCAGCCCGCAACCGATGACATGGACATAGCCGGAATCGATCACATCCTGGCTGGTCGCGCCGTAATGAACCCATTTGGCGTGATCGGGCGACACCGCGGCGACGCGCGCGGTCATTGCCTTCACCAGCGGGATCGCGGGATTGCCGGCCAGCGTCGCGGCCCGCCCGAGTTCGGCAATGTCGTAGAGATCGGGATCGCATTGCCGGATGACGACCTCGGCTGTGCCCTCGGGCGCGACAGCTTCGGCTTCCAGCGCGCTTGCGAGCATCGCCTGAAAACCGAGCATTCCGTGCAGAAGTACCCTGTCGCTCATGGCCGAAGCCATCTCGCGGTCGACGAAGAGTTCGCCGAACAGGCCGGAGGCATCTCCCGTCATGGGGTAGCGCGGTCCCTGCGGCGGTCCGGTCGCATCGTCACGCGTCATCTCCTCGTGCCGCTCGCCCTTGTGCCGCCCGGCGCTTTCCGCTCATGGATAGACGCGGCCGTCTTGGATAGACCCGAGGCGATGCCGGCTGCAACAGGCGCCGGGCGAGCGCGACACGGATCTGAGGGAGGAACGCCATGGCGATGACGATGAATGGCGAGGTGACGCTGCCCGCGAGCAAGGATGTGGTCTGGGCCAAGCTCAACGATCCCGAGGTGCTGAAGGCCTGCATTCCCGGCTGCGAGCAGCTCAACAAGGACGACGACACGCATTTCTCGGCGGTTGTGAAGGTGAAGCTCGGGCCGGTGAAGGCGAGCTTCAAGGGCAAGGTCGAGCTCGTCGATCTCGACCCGCCCAACGGCTACCGTATCCAGGGCGAGGGCGAGGGCGGCATCGCCGGCTTCGCCAAGGGCGGGGCGAAGGTCGCGCTGAGCGACGCGGAGGATGGCCAGACCGTGCTGCGCTACGATGTCGAGGCGCAGGTCGGCGGCAAGCTGATGCAGCTCGGCTCGCGGCTGATCGATTCGGTCTCGAAGAAGCTCGCCGACGAGTTCTTCGCCAATTTCGCCAAGGCGGTCAGCGAGGGCTGAGCGCGCGCCGGCGCCTGCGCCGGCAAGGATGGTTTGCGCTCAGGACGACCTGCGCTCAGGACACCTTGCGCTCAGGACACCTTGCGCAGCGAGGCGAGGGCGGCGCCGACGCTGGCCTCCGCCGCGCCGACCTGAAGAGCGATGTCGGCCGCCGCTGCATTGGCCCGTTCCAGCGCACGTGCGGTCTCGTCGAGGCTGTGGCTGACGGCATTGGCCCGCTCGATCGCCGTGTCCGAGCTCTGTGCCACGGCGGCGGCATCCTGCGCGATGGCCGCGGTGACCGCGCTCTGCTGCGAGACAGCCTCGGAAATCGCCTCCGAATCCAGCCGGATCTCGCCGATGGTGCCGGCGATCGAGAGGGCGTGAGCGCTGCAGGCCTCGGCGCTCGCGGTCAATTCGGCGATCTGGCTGGCGATGTCGCCGGTGGCGTTGGCGGTCTGCGTCGCAAGCGATTTCACCTCGGAGGCGACGACGGCGAAGCCGCGCCCGGCCTCCCCGGCGCGGGCCGCCTCGATGGTGGCGTTGAGGGCGAGCAGGTTCGTCTGCGCCGCGATATCGGCGATCAGCCCAACCACGGTGCCGATGCTCGCGGTCACCTCCCGCAACCGGGCCACCGCCTGGTTCATTTGCCCGGCATCCGAGACGGCGCGGTGGGCGACCACCAGGCTGGTATGGGCGCGCTGGCCGATTTCGGCGATATTGGCGGACATTTCCTCGGTCGCGGCTGCCGTCTGCAGCGATTTCTCGCGCACGAGGATGGAGGCGCCGGCGACATCGCCCAACGCATTCTTGATGAAGCCGGTCGCCCGGGCGGTCTCGCCGGCGGTGGCCACGAACTGCTCGACGGCGGCACCGATGCGAGCCTCGAGCCCGCCCATGCGTTGCCGCAGCGTCTCGGTGGCCTCGTCGAGAGCCTCTGCCCTGAGACGGGCCTCGCCCGCGCGGATCTCGTCGCCGATGGTGATGGCGGTGGTGATATCGAAGACGAGGATGCGCTCGACCACGAAGAGGTCCTGCGCGAGCGACCGGGGCCTGAACAGCTGGCGATACCGGTGCATCCGCCCGAACCGCCGCAGCAGCGCCATGCCGATCGAGACCCGCGGCTTGGGGCCGATCCCGGCCTGGATCTCGAGGCGGCAGAGCGCCTCCGCCGAGGCCACGTAAGCTTCGTCGAAGCGCCCTTCGAACAGGATCTGCAGGTGACGCTTCTCCTGCTCGCGTAGCTGCGCGTCGACGGGGCCGAGCGTTTTCGCCAATTCCGGGCGAATGACCAGCACGCGGTCGAAATCCTCCTCGACGATCGCATCGGCGAGCCTCTTGGTGGCTGCCGCATAGCGCGACAGGCGCGCCCGATCCGACTCGCCGTAGCCGATGGCGCGCAGGCGGCTCTGGATCTGCTCGGCCGTGGAGAGCGGGGGCGTCGTCGGCACCGCGGCGTTTCCTGTCGTTTTCGGGGAGGCTATGCGCCCAACATTAAGAAACGTGTAAATCTCCCTTTTTGCCACCCCGCGGTGTGACTTACCCTCTGCCGTTGCGTGAGCCGGCAAAACGGCCTGATTTCGTGGCGAATCGCGGGCGCTTGCGACGAGCGCGCCGGCTTGACCGCGCAAAAACACGGGTCCACACTCGGTTTATAGCTGTTCCAAGAAGAAGCTCACGGTCGACCTCGAGCGGTGAGCACGGCGCAGCCACCGGTGATTGTCAGCAGCCGGGCGTCAGACCCGGGCGAAGGAGGAAGAGGATGGCGAGCGTATCCATGACGGTGAACGGGAAACCGGTCACCGGGACGATCGATCCGCGTACGCTGCTGGTGCAGTTCCTGCGCGAGAACCTGCGGTTGACGGGCACTCATGTCGGCTGCGACACCAGCCAGTGCGGCGCCTGCGTCGTCCATATCGACGGCAAGGCGGCCAAGGCCTGCACGGTGCTCGCCGTCTCGCTCGAGGGCGCCAGCATCACCACCATCGAGGGGCTGGCCGGCGAGGGCGGGCTGCATCCGATGCAGGAGGCCTTCCGCGAGCATCACGGCCTGCAATGCGGCTTCTGCACGCCGGGCATGATCATGTCCGCCGTCGACATCGTGAACCGCCGCGGCCACCAACTCGACGAGAAGACGATCCGCGAGGATCTCGACGGCAACATCTGCCGCTGCACGGGCTACCACAACATCGTAAAGGCCGTCGCGGCCGGTGCCGAGGCCATGGCCGGGCAGGGGATGGACAGGAAGGAGCCGCCTCGCCAGGCCGCCGAGTGAGGGCTCGCGCGTGAGAGGGCGGGGCTCGCGCCATTCCGCGCGGGCTTTCATCTGAGATCGAGACGTGCCCGTCAGAGGCGCGCTGAGGAGGGACAACACCATGACGGCAACCGGAATCGGCGCCTCGGTGCGGCGGAAGGAAGATCACCGCTTCATCACCGGCCAGGGCCGCTACACCGACGACATCAACCGGCCCGGCCAAGCCCATGCCTATTTCCTGCGCTCGCCGCACGCCCATGCCACGATCAAGTCGATCGACGCGAAGGCGGCGGCCGCGATGCCGGGCGTGCTCGGAATCTTCACCGGCGACGATCTGGCCGCCGACAAGGTCGGCGGGCTGATCTGCGGCTGGATGATCCACAACAAGGACGGCTCGCCGATGCGGGCCGGCGCCCATCCCGCGCTCGCCCAGGGCAAGGTCCGCTATGTCGGCGACCATGTCTGCGTCATCGTCGCCGAGACGCTGGCCCAGGCGCGCGACGCTTCGGAGGCGATCGTGGTCGATTATGACGTGCTTCCGGCCGTGGTCGATACCGCGAGCGCGGCCGGCGCCAAGACGGTCGTCCATGCCGAGGCGCCCGACAACACCGTGTTCAACTGGCATCTCGGCAACAAGGACGAGACGGAGGCCGCCTTCAGGGCCGCCAAGCACGTCACGAAGCTCGACATCGTCAACAACCGGCTCGTGCCGAACCCGATGGAGCCGCGCGCGGCCGTCGGCGACTACGATGATGGAGAGGGCATCTTCACCCTCTACACCACGAGCCAGAACCCGCATGTCGCGCGGCTCGTGCTCTCGGCCTTCATCGGCATCGCGCCGGAAAACAAGTTGCGCGTCGTCGCTCCCGATGTCGGCGGGGGCTTCGGTTCGAAGATCTTCATCTATGCCGAAGAGACGGTCTGCGTCTGGGCGGCGAAGAAGGTCGGCCGGCCGGTAAAGTGGAACTCCGACCGCACCGAGGCCTTCCTGTCGGATGCGCATGGGCGCGACCACGTCACCCATGCCGAACTCGCCACCGATGCCGATGGGAAAATCACGGCGCTGCGGGTCAAGACGACGGCCAATCTCGGCGCCTATCTCTCGACCTTCTCCTCCTCGGTGCCGACCTATCTCTACGCGCCGCTCCTGTCGGGCTCCTACGACATCCCGGCGATCTATGCCGAGGTCGACGCTGTCTACACCAACACCGCCCCCGTCGACGCCTATCGCGGGGCAGGGCGGCCGGAGGCGACCTTCGTCGTCGAGCGGCTCGTCGAGGTCGCCGCCCGCGAGCTCGGCAAGGACCCGGCGAAGTTCCGGATGCAGAACTACATCAAGAAGTTCCCGCACCAGACGCCGGTGATCATGATGTATGACGCCGGCAATTACGGCGCGGCGCTGAAGAAGGCGCTGGAGATCATCGACTACAAGGGCATCGGCAGGCGCAAGCGGGAGTCCGCCCGCAACGGCAAGCTGCGCGGCATCGGCTTCTCCTCCTATATCGAGGCCTGCGGCATCGCGCCCTCGGCGGCGGTCGGCTCGCTCGGTGCCGGCGTGGGCCTGTGGGAATCGGCCGAGGTTCGCGTCAATCCGGTCGGCACGGTCGAGGTCCTGACCGGCTCACACAGCCATGGCCAGGGCCATGAGACGACCTTCGCGCAGCTGGTCTCCGGCAAGCTCGGCATCCCCATCGAGAACGTCTCGATCATCCATGGCGACACCGACAAGGTGCAGATGGGCATGGGCACCTATGGCTCGCGCTCGGGGGCGGTCGGCATGTCGGCGATCGTCAAGGCGGTCGACAAGGTCATCGCCAAGGGCAAGAAGGTCGCGGCCTATGTGCTGGAGGCCGACGAGGTCGATATCGACTTTGCCGACGGGCATTTCTCGGTGAAGGGCACCGACCGCAAGCTCGATTTCGGCTCCTGCGCGCTGCAGGCCTATATCGCCCACAAGTTCAACGGGCAGGACCTCGAGCCGGGGCTTAAGGAGGGCGCGTTCTACGACCCGACCAACTTCACCTTCCCGGCCGGCGTCCATATCTGCGAGGTCGAGGTCGACCCGCAGACGGGCGTCACGAAGATCGAGCGCTGGGCGGCGGTGGACGATTTCGGCAACGTCATCAACCCGATGATCGTCGAGGGCCAGGTCCATGGCGGTATCGCGCAGGGCGTCGGCCAGGCGCTGCTCGAGGGCGCGCGCTACAACAGCGACGGCCAGCTCGTGACCGCGAGCTTCATGGACTACTGCATGCCACGCGCCGACGATCTGCCCTCCTTCGAGGTCGGCATGACGGTGACGGCCTGCCCGTCCAACCCGCTGGGCATCAAGGGCTGCGGCGAGGCCGGCGCCATCGCCGCTCCGCCCGCCGTCATCAACGCCATCACCGACGCGCTCGGCCATGAGGACATCGCCATGCCGGCGACGCCCCAGGCCGTCTGGCGTGCGGCGCAGAAGAGCATCACGCGAATGGCCGCCGAGTAGTTTTCCTCCGTCACCCCGGACAAGCGGCGAAGCCGCGCCGATCCGGGATCCATTCCTGACCCGTTCCGGAATGGATCCCGGCTCTCCGCTTCGCTCCGGCCGGGATGACGCTCACCGATTTCAGCAAGGGATGAAACCCATGTACGCCTTTACCTATCACCGCCCCGGCTCGGCCCGTCAGGCCGCCGGCCTGCTCGCCAAGAAGGAGGACGCCAAGATCCTGGCCGGTGGGCACACACTGCTGCCGACGATGAAGCAGCGCCTGGCCTCGCCGGCCGCGCTCGTCGATCTCGGCGGCTGCGGCGATCTCAAGGGCATCGTCCGCAAGGGCCGCACCATTCATGTCGGCGCGATGTCGACCCATGCCGAGGTCGCGGCCTCTTCGATCGTGCAGGAGGCGATCCCGGGTCTGGCCTATCTCGCCTCGCATATCGGCGACCCGCATGTGCGCCATCGCGGCACGATCGGCGGCTCCGTCGCCAACAACGATCCCGCCGCGGACTATCCGGCCGCCTGCCTGGCGCTGGGCGCGACCATCGTCACCAACAAGCGCAAGATCGAGGCCGACGACTTCTTCACCGGCCTCTACGAGACGGCGCTGGAAGAAGGCGAGATCATCACCAAGGTGGTGTTCCCTGTCGTCTCCAAGGCGGGCTATGCCAAGTTCCGCAACCCGGCCTCGCGCTATGCGCTGGTCGGCGTCTTCGTCGCCAAGCGCGGCAGCGAGATCCGCGTCGCGGTGACGGGCGCGGGCGAGGGCGGCGTTTTCCGCTGGCCGGAGGCGGAAGCGGCGCTGAAGGTCCGCTTCGCGCCGAAATCGCTCGACGGGCTGAAGGCGTCCGCCGAGGGCATCAATGCCGACATGCATGCTGATGCCGACTATCGCGCCCATCTGATCGGGGTGATGACACGGCAGGCGGTCGCGCAGGCGACGGGGCGCTGAGGGAGAGGCCGGCGCTCCGGCTCAGTCCCGCTCGTCACCCGGTATCGGTGGGTTGCCGATACCGGCGCGCTCGAGAATAGCGAGCGCCCTCGGGATATCGGCCCGTTCGGCGCGCTCCTGGAAATAGCTCTCCGTCCGCAGGGCCGAGAGCTTCTCGGCCACGGCGACGTTGATCAGCTGGTTCAGGGCGACACCCTCGTTTTCCGCAACCTTGCGGGCCTCGTCCAGAAGCGAAGGCTGCAGTCGCAGTGCGAAGTTGCTCTTCCTCATCGTTCGGTCTCCAGGATTTTCAACGCCTCGCCCGGCGGCATCGCAGTCAGTCCAAAACGTGAGACGGTTTTGCCGAAGTCACGCAGATTGAAAGTGACGATCATGTCGGCTTGGCCGTTCACCGCTGCTTCCAGCACCATGTCGTCATCGGGATCTCGCAAAGCCGGACGCCAGAGGAAGGCCAGCTTGACGGGTTCCGTAACCGCGCCCACCGCATCGAGCAGCACGCCGACATCCTCTGTCGAAAGCTGCGACGCTGCCAGATGCTCCGCCCGCGTCATGACGGCCTCGTATTCGATCATCAATGGCACGGATGCCACCAGAATGAGGCGTCGTCGCAATGCTCCGCTGAGCAGCAGGCGCGATGCGCCGCTGTCGCTGCGGGTTGCAGCCACCATGACGGATGTGTCGAGCACGACCCTCATTGCGCCCCACGATATCACCCGCCATATTGCATTTATAGTGTCATCGCGGTGCCTCGTGACATATGCCCCGCCTGGCCGCCAGAAGCGTTGCTGTTCCCGATGACGATCTCCATGCCCGCCTCCATCGACGAGACCCTCGCGCTGCTGCAGGGCGGCGGCTATGTCGCCGACCGGGCGCTGGCGACGGTGCTGTTCCTGGCGCTGCGGATGAAGCGGCCGCTGCTGCTCGAGGGCGAGGCGGGGACCGGCAAGACCGAGATCGCCAAGGTTCTCTCGGCCACGCTCGGGCGCAGGCTGATCCGGCTGCAATGCTATGAGGGGCTCGACCTCGCCTCGGCCGTCTATGAGTGGAACTATGCCGGGCAGATGATGGCGATCCGGCTTGCGGAAGCCGGCGGCACGAGCGGCGACCGGGCAAATCTCGACCGCAAGAGCCTGGAAGGCGACATCTTTTCCGAGAAATACCTGATCAAGCGGCCGCTGCTGCAGGCTCTGGAGCCGCAGGAGGGCGGCGCGCCGATCCTGCTGATCGACGAGCTCGACCGCACCGACGAGGCCTTCGAGGCCTTCCTGCTCGAGGTGCTCGCGGATTCGCAGGTGACGATTCCCGAACTCGGCACGATCAAGGCCGCCGAACCGCCGATCGTGATCCTGACCTCCAACCGTACGCGCGAGATCCATGACGCGCTCAAGCGGCGCTGCCTCTATCACTGGGTCGGCTATCCCGACGCGCCGCGCGAACTCGCCATCCTGAAGGCGCGGGCGCCGCAGGCGCCGGCGAAGCTGGCCAAGCAGGTCGTCAGCTTCGTGCAGGCGATCCGCAAGGAGGAGCTGTTCAAGGCGCCGGGCGTCGCCGAGACGCTGGACTGGGCCACTGCGCTCGTCGAACTCGACGCGGTCGCGCTCGATCCGGCCCTCGTTTCGGACACGCTCGGCGCCCTGCTCAAATATCAGGACGACATCCAGGCGATGCAGGGCTCGAAGGTGAAGGAGTTGCTGGACCAGGTGAAGAGCGAGTCAGGTCGGTAGGCTGGCGTCAGCCGGCCTTCTTCGTGCGCTTGCGGGCCGGGTCGAGATAGGGATTGCGAACCGCATTGGCCCAGAATTTTTCGTCGAGCGGGGGAATGTCGGAATAGTCGATGTCGCTGTCGGGCCTTTTCAGAAGCGCCTCGATCTCGGCCTGCTGCTCGGGGGTGAGAGCGGGCGGATTGGAGATATCGACTTCATAAGTGACCATCTTGCTCATAACGTCTCATCTCCTTTCTGTCGGCGGGGCGGGCTGAAATGATGCGGACGACTTCAATCGGGCCGTCAAATCGATCTGTATGGATGACAACCAACAAGAGCCTGGTGCCGATCATGCCGATCGTGTTCCAACGATGCTCGCCGCCTTCGACCCCACCATACTCTGTCAGCGCGAGGGGGTCTGCGAAGACGCGCGCCGCGGTCTCGAAACCTATGCCATGCTTACGAAGGTTGCTGGCCGCCTTTGCCGGGTCCCATTCGAAGCGCACGCAACACCATCTCGCGTCCGAAGCTTAACATCGATGGCAATCAACCGCCAAACTCTGTGGGAGGCAAGACCATGTACAACGATCTCAGAGCCATCGAAGCCGTCACCTGGACCTATCTGAACGGCCTCTATGAGGGCGACGTCGCCAAGCTGGAGCATGCCTTCCATCCGACCTCCGCGCTGACCACGGCGCAGGAGGATGGCACGATCAAGATCGTGCCGCGCGACGAGTGGCTGAAGGCGGTGCGCGAGCGGTCCTCGCCCAAGGCGGCCGGCATGGTGCGCGGCGACCATATCCTGACCATCGACCTCGTCGGGCCGACGCTGGCGCTGGTGAAGGTGAAATGCCAGATGCCGCCGCGCTATTTCACCGACCTGCTCTCCTTCCTGAAGGTCGATAGCAAGTGGCAAATCGTCCAGAAGGTGTTCATGACCGAGATGGGGCCGTGAGGGTCATCTCGGCCCTCATCCTGAGGAGCCGCGGCACGCGGCGTCTCGAAGGATGCTCCAGAGGGTGCCGGAGCCTCCCCAACCATCCTTCGAGACGCGGGCTTTCGCCCGCTCCTCAGGATGAGGGCTGGGGGGAGACAACGCGCCTCTCATGACCGGCAAGCTCCCGGAAAACGTCGCCTATTTCGCCCGCGCGCTTCGGATAGCGGGGTTGCGCGTCGGGCCCGGCGCGGTGGTCGAGGCGGTCGAGGCGCTGGGCGAGGGGGCGCTGGGCGGGCGCGAGGACGTCTACTGGGCGCTGCACGCGATCTTCGTGAAGCGCCATGAGGACAGCGCCGTCTACGACCAGGCCTTTCGGCTGTTCTGGCGGCGCCGCAACCTGATCGAGAAGATCATGGCGCAGATGTCGCCGGTCTCGCCCGGGGCCGACAGCGCGCCGCAGAAGGAGGAGGCAGGCGCGCTGCGTGCGGCCGAGGCCTTCGCCCCGCCCAAGCGCGAGGAGGAGGCACCGGTCGAGTTCACCGAGCTGACGGCGCGGCTGACGGTCTCCGACCGCGAGACGCTGAAATCGCGCGATTTCGCCCAGATGAGCGCCGCCGAGATCGCCCGCGCTAAGAAGCTGATCGGCGAATTACGCCTGCCCGACGATCTCGTCGCGACGCGGCGCTTCCAGCCTGCGGCAAGGGCCGGCCGGATCGATCCGCGCCGCACCTTCCGGCGCTCGCTGCGGGGTGGGGGCGGCATGATCGAGCTCGCCTTCCGGGAGCGGGCGCAGGTGCATCCGCCGATCGTCGCGCTGGTCGACATCTCCGGTTCGATGGCGGAGTATTCCCGCATCTTCCTGCATTTCCTGCATGCGGTCACGGAGAAGCGCCGGCGCGTCCATTCCTTCGTCTTCGGCACGCGACTGACCAACATCACGCGCAGCCTGCGCGCCCGCGACCCCGACGAGGCACTCGCGCTGGCCGGCAAGGCCGCGCCGGATTGGGAGGGTGGTACGCGGATTTCAACCGCACTGCATGGCTTCAACCGGGTCTGGTCGCGCCGGGTGCTCGGCGGCGGGGCGATCGTGCTGCTCTTCACCGACGGGCTCGAGCGGCATCTCGACGGCGAACTGCCCTTCGAGATGGACCGGCTGCACCGCTCCTGCCGGCAACTGGTCTGGCTCAACCCGCTGCTGCGCTTCGACGGTTTCGAGGCCCGCGCCAGCGGAATCCGGGCCATGCTTCCGCATGTCGATTCCTTCCGGCCGATCCACAATCTCGCGGCCATGGCCGATCTCTGCGCGGCCTTGTCGCCGGAGGCCGAGCGGGCGAGCGATCCGCGGGCCTGGCTGAGGCGAGCGGGCTAGCCGGCGGAGACGGGGTGCCCGAACCGCCCGTGCTTCAGGAAATGCCGGATCTGCGCGATCGCCTCGGGGTTGTTCATGATCAGCGTGTGAGTGCCGTGGATGACGATGTGGTCGGCCATGCCGGCGACGCGGGTGCGTTCGACCGAGACGCGCCCGTCATTGGCGCCAGGCAGCAGCAGCCATCCCACCGGATCGAGCGAGCGGTCGCCGGCGATGACGCCGAGCGGATAATCGACCCTGCCCAGCACCTCGCAGAGCGCTTCCGACCGCTTCGTCACCAGCTCCGCCCCGGCCGGGCCGAAGAAGGCGCGATAAAGAGCATAGCCGCCGAGCAGGTCGGCGATCTCGCTGCCCTCGTTGGGTGGGGCCAGCATCACGACATGACCGAGCCGCTCCGGGCGGTGGCGGGCGATGATGGCGCGGGCGACGAGGCCGCCCATCGAATGGGTGACGAAATGGAGCCGGCCCGGGCAGCTCTCCGCGAAGCGCGCAATCGGCGCCTGCAAGGCTTCGACGATCTCGGCGATGCAGCGGCTGCGGGCCGGATAGTCGAGATTGAGCGTGGCATAGCCGTCGGCGCGAAGCGTCTTTTCGAGAACCGCCATAGAGCTGGCGCTGCGCGCGATGCCGTGCAGAAAAACGATGCCGTCCATGTGCTGTCGATCCCCCGGGGGCGAGGGATAGCCGCCGTGGCGGCGGAGGTCGAGGCGCGACGGCGCTATTGCGTTTTCGCAGGCTCGCAAGCCGGCGCGGCCATGCTTAAGATGGCGCGCCGGCGGCACGATGCCGGTTATGATGAGACAGGCGAGATCCGGCTGATGTTGCCGCCGCGCCCGGAGAGGACAGGACGGACATGATCAGCACCGACACCGACATCCTCGCCACCGCCGAGGCCTGGGTGCGCGATGGCCGCTCGGTCGCGCTCGCCACCGTGATCGAGACCTGGGGCTCGGCGCCGCGCCCGGTCGGCTCGCATCTGGTCATCGACGGGGAGGGCCATTTCCTCGGCTCGGTGTCCGGCGGCTGCGTCGAGGGCGCCGTGGTCGAGGAGGCGGTCGACGTCATCGCGCAGGGCCGGCCGCGCACGCTCGAATTCGGTATCGCCGACGAGACGGCCTGGAAGGTCGGGCTCTCCTGCGGCGGTCGCATCCGGGTCTATGTCGAGCGGATCTCGACCGCAAAGGTGAACTGATGGCCTCCTGGGATACGCTGCTGGCCTTTGCGACGCTGACGATCCTCGTCGCCTATTTCCCCGGACCGGCGCTGCTCTACACGGCGGCGCAGACGATTTCGCATGGCCGCAAGGCCGGCTTCATGGCGATGCTCGGCATCCATCTCGGCTGCTATCTGCATGTCTTCGCGGCCGCCTTCGGCCTCTCGGCGGTGTTCAAGCATGTGCCGGAGCTCTATTTCGCGGTGAAGATGGCCGGCGCCTTCTATCTCGTCTGGCTCGGCATCGGGATGATCCGCTCGCGGCTTGCGGCCGCCGACGCACCCGTCGTTCCCCCGAAGACCGTGAAGCGCGCTTTGATCGATTCCCTGATCGTCGAGGTGCTCAACCCCAAGGTCGCGCTGTTCTTCATCGCGCTGCTGCCGCAATTCGTCGATCCGGCCGCGTCTCTGCCGGTCTGGGCGCAGTTCCTGATCCTCGGCACCGTCGTCAACTTCGCCTTCTCTTCGGCCGATTTCGTCACGGTGCTGGGCGCGTCCGCCGTGGTCAGGCGGATGAAGCAGACCAAGGCCGGCTTCGCGTTCGGCCGCTGGATCGGCGGCTCGCTGATGATCGGGCTCGGCGTGAAGCTCGCGACCGACAAGGGCTGAGGCGATGGATCTCGCGACATTGGCGCTGCTGAACACGGAGCGCGCGGCGCGGCGCGCCACCGTCCTCGTCACCGATGTGGAGAGCGGGGCGCAGCGCCTCGTCAAGGCCGCCGATCTCGCGGCCGATCCCCTCGCGGACGTGCTGGACAAGCAGCTGCGCATGGGCAAGAGCGCGCTGGTCGAGGCGGAAGGGAAGGCGTTCTTCCTGACCGTGCAGGCGCCGCCGCCGCGCGTGATCGTCACCGGTGCAGTCCATATCTCGCAGGCGATGGCGCCGATGGCCAAGCTGCTCGATCTCGACCTCGTCATTATCGACCCGCGCACGGCGTTTGCCACGCCGGAGCGCTTCCCCGGCGTGCGGCTGCTGACCGACTGGCCGGACGAGGCGCTGGCGGGGCTGGGGCTCGACGGCTACACCGCCTTCGTCGCGCTGACGCATGATCCCAAGATCGACGACCCGGCGCTGGAGGCGGCGCTGCGCTCGGACTGCTTCTATATCGGCGCGCTCGGCAGCCGGAAAACGCATGGGCGCCGGCTCGAACGCCTCGCGGCGGCGGGTTTCGACGAGACCGCGACGAAGCGCATCCACGCCCCGATCGGGCTCGACATCGGGGCCGTCTCGCCGGCCGAGATCGCGCTCGCCATCCTGGGCGAGATCGTCAAGACGCTGCGCGGCCCGCGCCGGGCGCCGGCATGAAGTTCGGCCCCGTTCCCGTCACCGAGGCCGAAGGCTGCATCGCCGCCCATACGGTGCGCGCCGGTGGCATCGTTTTGAAGAAGGGGACGACGCTCACGAGCGAGGACGTCGCCCGGCTCGTTGAATCGGGGCTCGATGAACTCGTCGCGGTGCGGCTGGAGGCCGGCGACATCGGTGAGAACGAGGCTGCGACTCGGCTTGCGACTGCGCTCGCCGGGCGCGGCATCGTCACCGAGGCGGCCTTCACCGGCCGGGTCAATCTCTTCGCCGCGACGGCGGGCGTGCTCAGCATCGACGACGCCGCGATCGACGGGCTCAACCGGATCGACGAGGCGATCACGGTGGCGACGCTTCCCGCCATGAAGACGGTCGTCGCGGGCGAGATGGTCGGCACGGTCAAGATCATTCCCTATGGCCTGCCCGCAGCGCAGGTGGAGCAGGCGCTGGCCGCGCTGGAGGGGCTGAAACCGCTGGCGGTCGCGCCCTATAGGCCGCTGCGCGTGGCGGTGATCTCGACGCTGCTGCCGGGGCTGAAGCCCTCCGTCGTCGACAAGACCCTGCGCGTGATGGCCGAGCGGCTCGCCCCTGCCCAGGCGACGATTACCGCCGACCGGCGCGTGCCGCATCAGGAGGCGCCGCTGGCGCAGGAGATCTCAGCGCAGGCCGATGCGGCGGACCTCGTCGTCGTGTTCGGGGCGTCCGCGATCACCGACCGGCGTGACGTCATTCCCCAGGCTCTGCTGGCGGCGGGCGGGCGGATCGAGCATCTGGGCATGCCGGTCGACCCCGGCAATCTGCTCCTGATCGGCGAGATCGGCGGCAAGCCGGTGATCGGCGCGCCGGGCTGCGCGCGCTCGCCAAAGGAAAACGGCGTCGACTGGGTGCTGCAGCGTTGCCTCGCTGGCATCCCCGTCGGGCGCGCCGAGATCCAGTGCATGGGTGTCGGGGGGCTCCTGATGGAGATCGTCTCGCGGCCGCAGCCGCGGGCGCCGGCCCTGCTGGAG
Source organism: Allobosea sp. (assembly GCF_030694325.1). GTDB lineage: Bacteria > Pseudomonadota > Alphaproteobacteria > Rhizobiales > Beijerinckiaceae > Allobosea. Next base: position 31,989 of record NZ_JAUXYO010000285.1, read on the forward strand.
GCGGCGCCGGTTGCCGGGCTTGTGCTGGCGGCGGGGCGCTCGACCCGGATGGGGGCGCGCAACAAGCTGCTGGAGCCGGTGCGCGGCCAGCCGATGCTGCGCCATGCCGTCGAGGCGCAACTCGCCTCGGTCGCCAGCCCGGTGATCGTCGTCACCGGGCATCAGCGGGAGGAGGTCGCAGCCGCGCTCGCCGGGCTCGACGTCACGCTCGTCCACAATCCCGATTTCGCCAGCGGGCTGGCCAGCTCCGTCCGCGTCGGTCTTGCCGCGCTGCCGGAGGCGGCGGCGGGCGTCGTCGTCTCGCTCGGCGACATGCCGAACGTGACCGCGCAGGTGATCGACCGCCTCGCGCAGGTCTTCGCCGAACAGAACGAGGCGAAGGCCGTTGTGCCGACGCTGCTCGGCCAACGCGGCAACCCGGTGCTGCTGGCGCGGGCCCTGTTTGCGGAGGTGGCACAGCTGACCGGAGACCAGGGCGCGCGGCGCCTGCTCGACGCCGCGGGCGAGCAGATCGTCGAGGTGCCGCTCGACGACCCCGCCATCGCGCTCGACATCGATACGCCCGAGGCGCTGGCGGCCGTGGATCGCCAGAGGATCATCGAGGATGCACGGGCGATGGCTGCCGGAGGCGCGCTGCCGGGACCCGATGCGGCTCGCAGCCAGGACTTCCTCTACGACGAGGATGGGCTGCCTCGGTGATTGCCCTCGCTTCTGCAGGTGCCTGCTTTTTGCCCAGCGGACGATGTTTCGCGCTAACCGACGTCGCGCCGCCCGTCGCTTCCTGATCCTGTCGGCGGCTTTCGCTCCCGCCGGCAGCGCTCGGAGCAGTATTTCACCTCGTCCCAGACGCGCGCCCATTTCTTGCGCCAGGCGAAGGAGCGGCCGCAGCCCTGGCAAGGCTTGCTGGGAAGATCGCCCTTGCGGGTCGGCTTGGGCATGCAGGGATGCTCCGGCTGCGCTGGTCCAGAGGGGACCGCGCGGACGTATACGCTGCGACGAGTCTTCTGGAGCAGCGGCATGAGCGACACGATCCTGATCTATGGCGGCAGCGGCGGCATCGGCTCCGCCGTGGCCCGCGCCGTCCGGGCCAAGGGTCTCGGCGTGCATCTGGTCGGTCGCGACGCTGCCCGGCTCGAGGCGCTGGCCGGGGAACTCCGCGCCGGTTTCACGGCGGGCGATGTCGGCGAGGACGGGACCTTCGCGCGGGCGACGCAGCAGGCCTCCGCCGGCGGCGGGCTGAAGGGGCTGGTCTATGCCGTCGGCACCATCAACCTGAAGCCGGTCGCGCGCCTGACCGAAGCCGACTTCATCAAGGATTTCAGTGTCAACGCGCTGGGTGCTGTCAAGGCGATTCAAGCCGCTTTGCCGCACCTGAAGCAGGCCGAGGGCACGGCCGGGATCGTGCTGTTCTCGACGGTGGCGGTCGCCCAGGGCTTCGCGGCCCATGCTTCGGTGGCGATGGCGAAGGGTGCCATCGAGGGGCTGACGCTGGCGCTCGCGGCCGAGTTGGCGCCGCGCATCCGGGTGAACTGCATCGCGCCGTCGCTGACGCGGACGCCGCTCGCCGCCGCGCTCACCGGCAACGAGGCGATGGCGAAGGCGATCGCCGATCTGCACCCGCTGCAGCGCCTGGGCGAGCCGGCGGATATCGCGCCGCTCGCCGCCCTGCTCGCGAGCGACGAGGCCTCCTGGATCACCGGGCAGATCGTCGGGGTCGATGGCGGGCGCTCGACGCTGCGGACGAAGGGGTAAAGTGGGCGCGCCTCAGCGCAGCCAGTGCACGCCCAGCGTGGCGTAGGCTTCGGACGGACGGTCACTGGTGCGCTGCCAGCCGCCGGAGAGGCGCCAGACCACGCCGAAGAGGCGCAGGCCCGTCAGATGCAGGCCGAGCCTCAGTTTCGTGTAGTCGCGGGCGCGGTAGGCTTCGATCTCCGGACCGACATAGACATCCTGTGACAACCAGCCCCGCGGCAGCAGCCAGCCGGGCCCGACGCGGCCCCAAACCCTGCGGTCGAGCGTCGAGGCGTAGGCGCTGGCGTGCAGCATCGTGCCCGGCATCGGCGTCATCCACAGGTCGCCCTGCAGCCGCGCGCCATAACGGTGGGTGGCGATGATGGCGCGCGGCTCCTCACGTTGCTCGCCTTCGTAGTCGGAGCCGGCATAGAGCGACAGGAAGCTGTCGCCGAGGCGCCATTCATAGCCGATCAGCGCCTGCGACTCGCTCTTGTAGGCCAGGCCGTGCGGGCGCTGCCGCTGCGCCTGCTCCTGCGCGCCGCCGACCTTGAGCAGCATGCGGAAACCACTGCCGGCAAGCCCGCCGGTCAGCGCCTTCTTCATGCCGAGCGAAACGAAGGTCTTGGCCGGCCCCGCCTCGAGCGAGCCGAACAGGACGGTGGAGAGGGCCGCACGCTCCTCGGCTTCAGCCTCGGTTTCGGCCTCCTGGGCGAATGCCAATCCGACCGGCCCCGCCGTCAGGCCAGCGGCCAGCATCGCGCTCCTCGCGATCGCCCCTCCATACGCCACTGACACACGCCCCCAAGCGGCGCAGCCCGTCGGGCGGCACCGCCTCGATTGCAACAGCTGCAACCTGGACTTGCAAGTCTTTATTAACCAAGCGCGCGCAGCCTCTGATGTGGATCCGGCTCAGCTTTCAGCGTTCACCGACGAGGGGAGAAGCAGATGATCACGACGGATTTCATGCGCCAGTTGGCGGGGTATGGTCTGACGACGGCGACGATCCTGTACCGCATGCCCGATCACCGCCATGTGCTGCAGAGTTATATCTGGCAGAACTACGATCTGGCGCCGCGCTTTCCCGTGCTGCGCGATTTCCTCGATTTCTGGGCGCGCGAACTCGAGGGGCCGCTGCATTCGGTGACGGTCGCGCATTCTCGGCTGATCCGCCCCGCCGAGATCGTCAACATCGACGGTGTGCTGACCCTGCATTGAGCTCCGGCGTCGGCGCGGCTTGTTGGCGGCGCGCGCCGCGTGCTAGGCCGCTGGTCCTGCCACGGCCCGGCCCGTTCCCTTGTCATCACCCCTACGCACCTCCGGAATCCTGACGGCGCTGGCCGCGCTGCCGGGGGACCGCATCGCTGTCGGTTCGCTCGTCGCCGCGCTGAAGGACCGCGCCTATGCGCTGCTCGTCGTGCTGCTTGGCCTGCCGAACTGCCTGCCGATGCCGCCGCCGATCCCGCTGGTCTGCGGCCTCGTCCTGATCTTCGTCGCCCTGCAGATGCTGACCGGCCGCGTCATCCCCTGGCTGCCGCCGGCGCTCCTGTCACGCAGCATCGGCAAGCCGGTGCTGACGCGGGCGGTGGACCGGGCGGTGCCGCTGCTGGTCCGGCTGGAGCGGATCTCGCGGCCGAGGCTGACGATGCTCGGCAGCCGCTATGCGATCCCCGTGATCGGGCTCCTGATCCTGGTGCTGGCGCTCGGCCTCGTCGTCGCCGCGCCCTTCATCGGCCAGATTCCGCTCGGCCTGGCGGTCTGTCTGGTCGGTCTCGGCCTGGTCGAGCGCGACGGCCTGCTCATCATCGCAGGCGCGGCGTTCGGTGCCGTCGGCCTCGTGCTGAGCGCCGGCTTCGCCTATGCGATCTTCAGCGGCATCCACGGGCTGTTGTTCTGATCCCGCTCGCGCCGGGGCAGGGGCGTCGTTCTCAGGCGGCGGCCAGCACGGTGGCGAAGGGTTTGTCGCGCGAGAGCAGGGCGTCGATCTCCTCGGCCGGGACGCCCTTGGAGAACAGGAAGCCCTGCAGCTCGTGGCAGCCGATGGCCTGCAGGAAGCGGTGCTGCTCGGCGGTCTCGACGCCCTCGGCGCAGACCCGCAGGCCGAGCGCGCGGCCGAGATGCGCGATGGAGTGGACGAGGATCGCGGATTCCCCCGTCGTCTCCATGTATTCCAGGAAGGACCGGTCGATCTTGATCTTGTCGAAGGCGAAGCGCCGCAGATAGATCAGGCTCGAATAACCGGTGCCGAAATCGTCCAGCGCCAGGCAGACGCCATGGGCGCGCAAGTCCATCATCGCGGCCTCGGCGGCATCGGCATCGTCGACGACCACGCCCTCGGTCAGTTCGAGTTCGAGCCGGCCCGGGTCGAAGCCGGTCTCGTCGAGGACACGGATGACGTTGGCGACGAAGTCCTTGTGGCGGAACTGGATCGGCGAGACGTTGACGGCCAGCCGGATGCCCTCCCAGCGCTTCGCCTCTTCGCAGGCCCGGCGCAGAACCCATTCGCTGAGCGGAACGATCAGGCCGCGTTCCTCGGCGATGCCGATGAACTCGGAGGGCGGGACCATGCCGTGCTCGGGATGGTTCCAGCGCACCAGTGCCTCGACACCGACGATGGTGGCTCCGTCGACGGAGACCTGGGGCTGGTAGTGGAGCAGCAATTCGTCGTTCTCGATGGCGCGGCGCAGATCCTCCTCGACCATGCGCTTGAGCGCCAGCGTGCGGTTCATCTGCGTCTCGAAGAAGGAGTAGCGGTTGCGGCCGCCATTCTTCGATTGGTACAGCGCCGTGTCGGCCAGCCGGAGCAGCGCCTCGCGCTCCGTCGCGTCCTCCGGGGCGAGCGCGATGCCGATCGAGCAGCCGATCGTCGTCGCCACACCCATGATGACGAAGGGCTCGGTCAGGGCCTCGAGGATGCGCTCGCCGAGAGCAGCGCAGCCCGCCGGAAAGCTGGCATGGGTCTGAATGATGCCGAACTCGTCGCCGCCGATGCGCGCGACGGTGTCGCCGCTGCGGACCAGCCGCGAGAGCCGCTGGGCGACCTGCCGGATCAGCTCGTCACCGGCGGTGTGGCCATAGGTATCGTTCACCGCCTTGAAGCGATCGAGATCGATCAGCATGACCGCCAGGCCCTTGCCGGTGCGGCTGCTATGCGCGAGTTCCTGGTCCAGCCTGAGGTCGAAGGTGCGCCGGTTGGGCAGGAGCGAGAGCTCGTCCTGCCCGGCGAGACGCTGGATCTGGCTTTCGCGGATGGCGATCTGCTGGGCCGCGCCACGCAGCCTCTGCACGACGAAGGCGAAGATGCCGGCGAAGAGAAGGCCGACCCCCGCGAGAGCCCAGACGAACTGGCGCAGCATCGCGTCGCCGGGGCGGTCGGGCGTCCAGCTCAACCAGGCCCGCACACCTCCGTCGGGAGCGGGGATCGCGCGGCGAGACAACGGATCGGCCGGCATCTCGGCGACGATGCGGATGTTGGCGACGCGATAGCGGTGAGACAGCTCGGCGAGCATCGTGCTGGTGACGCGGCGGTAGCCGACGATCTTGATCGGGCCCAGCAACTGCGCGAGCGAACCCGGACGGGCCGGCACCTCCATCACCATCGTGCTGATCGTGTCGAAGCCGTCATGCGTCAGGGACCAGGACGTCATCCCCGGCCCGCCGCGCAGGTCGGGGAGGCGGCGCAGCGCCGGCTCGATCTTTCCTCCGCCGGGAAGCGCCGGGCTGAAATGCAGCAGCCCGTCATAGCCGAGCTGACCCGACGGGCTGTCCCCCTCGATGCCGGCGAAGACCCGTCCGGAACCGGAGACGACATAGGCGCCGTCGAATTCGAGGAAACGGCTGCCCAGTCGCGCCAGCGCCGACTGGAGGGCCGTCAGCGGATCGGAGCCGTTGAAGGAATTCTGCAGGTCGCCGGCAGCTGCCAGGCTTTGGAAGCGCAGTTCGCGCAGGCGGACCTGGCTCTCGATCGCCGCTTCGATGCGGTCGCGCTGGCGTTCGGCTTCGACGCGGTTGGCGTCACTGGTGATCGCGAGGACGACGGCGACGGCCGCGGCCATGACCATCACGAAGGCGCAACCCAGCGTCGCGACCGAACTCGTCAGCATCCGGGCGGACGCATCGGCGTTGGTCATTTTCCCGACGGAAGGCGACGACATCAGAGGTCCTGGAGCGGCCACGTTGAGCCGGACCATCGCAGGGATGTCTTGATATCCCGTTGACGTATCTGAGCATCGTCGAGCTATCTCGGCGCGTCTTTCTCAATCTTTGTCGTCAATCCTTGGCCTCAGTCCTTTCTGGGTTCGTAGGGCGGCCGGGGGATCGCGGTGTGTGCCGCGCGCAGGGCCGCCGACCAGCGCTCGCGCAGATCGTGAAAATAGGGCTCGCCCGCCTCGATGCGGCGCGTCAGCTCCGGCTCTTCCGCATCGCGCCGCATCACCATCAGATCGATCGGCAAGCCGACGCCGAGATTGGAGCGCATGGTCGAATCCATCGAGATCAGCCCGACTTTGAGCGCGTCGTAGAGATGGGTCTTGTAGGTCACGGCGCGGTCGAGGATCGGCTTGCCGTATTTGTGCTCGCCGATCTGCAGGAAGGGCGCGTCCATGCCGCATTCGATGAAGTTGCCGGCGCCGTAGATCATGAAGAGCCGCATCGGCTGCCCCTGGATCTGCCCGCCGAACAGCATCGAGACGTCGAACTTCACGCCCGCCTCCTTCAGCGCCGGGCCGTCCTCGGCCCTGACATGGCGGATGGCGCGGCCGACGAGCTGGGCCGCCCGGAACATCGACGTCACGCCCTGCAGGGTATCGCTCTCGCCGGTTTCCGGATTGGGCAGGCCCTCATGCAGCAGGCTGACGACGGATTGCGTCACGGAGAGGTTGCCGGCGGTCATCAGGCCGAAGGTGCGGTCGCCGGGCCAGGAGAAGACATGCAGCTTGCGGAAGGTCGAGATGTCGTCGAGCCCCGCATTGGTGCGGGTGTCGGCGATCATGACGAGCCCGTCCTGGACGAGGATTCCGGCGCAATAGGTCAAGGGATTGATCCTGGTCTGACGAAAGCGGTGGCGCTGTCGTCGCATATCGCCGGGCGCCCCGCCAGCCATGCGGGCGCCTGGCCGGCCGCGGGCTCGGCGGGCGTGCGCTACTGGTTCGCGGCGCGCCCGTCGGCATTGCGGGCGCTGACGCTGACGGCGAGGGCCTCGCCGTCGCCGCCCTTGCGCGCCCCGCGCACCGGCGCGGCATCCGCGAAATCGAGACCGGCCGCGACGCGCACATGGGTGTCGATCGGGCACAGGCCGTTGGCGGGGTCGAAGCCGATCCAGCCGTAATCGTCGAGATGAACCTCCGCCCAGGCATGGGCGCCGTTGGCATGGGGAAGGCCGTCCGCCTGCGCGACATAGCCCGACACGTAGCGGGCCGACCGGTCGAGATGGCGGGCGCAGGCCATGAAGATATGGGCGATGTCCTGCGGAATGCCTTCACCGGCGGCAAACGCGGCGGCCGCGCCGATGCCGGTGCGCTGTCCGGTCTCGATGCAGGGCAGCCGCTCGTGCAGGGCGTCCATCAGCGCATGCATCTTCGACAGCGGCGTTTCGGCCGAGCGGGTGGCGTCTTCCGCGAAGGCGGCGAGAGCGGCGTCGCGCGTCGTCAGCAGCGTGTCGCGGCGGAAGACCTCGACCGGGACGCGTTCGGTGACGCCACGGACGATGCCGGCGAGATCGGTGGTCTCGATCAGCCCCTCGACCTGGATCGCCATGTCGGCAATCGGCCCGTCCGCCGAGAAGGTGTGGACGATGTTGCCGAAGGGGTCCTGCGTCGCACGCAACCGTCCGTCGATGGTCGGTTCGATGCGCCAGTTCATGACGTGCTGGCCGTCATGGTCGCGCGGGGTCAGCCGCAGGATCTGCGTGATATGCCGCGCCGGCTCGGCATAGACGTAAGCGATCGTGTGGGAAATCCTGATCCGCATGGCAATCGCAACTGGAGGCGTCGGGCTGTGGTCTTCTCGGTGGTTTCAGTCGCCGCAGCCGCCCGCAGCAGGGCGGCCGCGCCGATCTCATTGCAGGTACTGCTCGAAAATGGTGCCGCCGAGCCGGTTATTCTCGGTGATGAAGTCCTCGATGAATTCGTGCAGCCCGTGCTGGAAGACGTCGTCGATGCTGGTGCTCGAGAGATTGGCGAGCGTCTTGCGCGCCTGGCGCTGGGCCGGGCCCTGGCGGCCATAGGAATCGCCGAGCAGGTCGAGGAAGCGCGAGATGTTCTCGTAGCAGGCGGCCAGCGAGCGCGGCA
>NZ_JAUXYO010000286.1 GCF_030694325.1 Allobosea sp.
ATTGCGGTTAAAGCCGCGCAGCCTGGACTAGCCTCCGGCAGTTCAGCCGCGCTTGTCAGGAAGTTGCTGGCCCGATCCGCCCTGGTTCTGCCGGTCCATCATGGTCTACATCATCTTGTTGCAGTTCCCCCCTCATCTTCGACATGTCCTGCATCATCGGCATCATCCCGTCCTGCATCATGCTCTTGTCTGAGGGCGCCGGGGGCGTTGTGACAGGCTCGGCCGAGGCCGCGGCGACGGCGGCCAGAACGACCTCGTTATCGGCCGATTCGGCCCGGATCGTCGCCTTCGCCTTGCCCGAGTCGTCCAGCACGACGACGCGGGGACCGCTGGTCAGAGCGTCTGGCCGACTGACGCCGACATCGCGCGAGCCCCAGGAGGCGGCACGGTTCAGGCTGTCGGAACCACTGGCGACGAGGGTGCGCTTGAACGAGCCGTGCTGGTCGCCGTCGTCATAGATCAGCCGGATCGCCGGCGTGCCCTTGGCGACGAGGGCGGCGACCTGGGTTTCGTCCTGCTGGCGCTTGCGCTGCACGGCCTGGACGACGCTCGGGTCGCCATTGCCGTTGAAGACATAGCGGCCACCATTGACGGCGACCTGCGGCTCGTCGCCGGTCACCTCGAAATAGTCGGTGCCTTCCTTCAGGTTTTTCCAGAAGGCGATGTTGGAATCGAGGCGGTGCTTGGCGAGGTTCTCCGGCGTCATCCGGAAAGGCAACGCCTGCATCTGCACCGACCTCTGGCCGCCGTTATGGGCCTCGCGGACGAGCGCGTAGATCTCGCCGATCTGGTCGTCGGTCATCGAGTAGCAGCCGGCGGAGGAGCAGGCGCCGTGCACCATCAGATGCGCGCCGGTGCGGCCATGGGCGCGGTCATAGGCGTTGGGGTAGCCCATGTTGAAGGACACGTAATAGGACGAATTCGGATTCATCTGCGCCGGGCTGATCGCATAGAATCCCTCGGGCGCCATCCGGTCGCCTTCGCGGATCTTGGGGCCGAGCTGGCCGGACCAGCGGCACATCGGATAGGTCTTGAGAAGCGCATACTGCCCGTTGGCCTTGCGTTTCCAGACCTCGAGTTCCGACTCCTTCTTGTAGGAGCGGATCAGGATCGGCTGGTCCTTGCTCATGCCCTTCTCGGACATCAGCGCATAGGTCGCTGCCGGAATCGGGATGTGATGGCGCGCAGAGCCGCGATAGCGATCCTCCTCGCAGGCGCCCAGGGACAATGCAACCAAAGCCACGAGCGTGAGTTGCTTCAATGCCACGTCGTCAATCCCATCGAACGGCCGGCCAGACACAGGCGACCTCTGACTGCGCAAGACGGCCAAATTGTGCCCGTCTCCCGTTGTAGAAGCGTTAGCCTTGAAGCTTCCTTACCACAGGCGACCGGCGCGAGGCCATGGTCAAGGCACCGTTAAGGCTCCGACCGCCGGGTGCCGGTGTCACAGAGTGCGCCCGATCGCCAGGAACTTCTCGGCGCGGCGGTCGACCAGTTCGTCGGCCGACAGCCCACCGAGTTCCGACAGGGCCGAGGACAGGGCGTCGCCGGCGCGTGCGATCACTGCGCCGTGGTCGCGGTGCGCGCCCCCCGTCGGCTCGCTGACGATCCGATCGATGATGCCGAATTTCAGGAGGTCCTGGGCGGTGATCTTCATGCCGGTGGCGGCGTCCTGGGCGCGGGCGGTGTCGCGCCAGAGAATCGAGGCCGCGCCTTCCGGCGAGATCACCGAGTAGATCGCATGTTCCAGCATCATCACCCGGCTGGCGGCCGCGATCGCGATGGCGCCACCCGAGCCACCTTCGCCGATGACGAGCGCGATGCTCGGCGTGCGCAGGCCGAGCCAGGTCTCGGTCGAGCGGGCGATGGCCTCGGCCTGGCCGCGTTCCTCCGCCTCGATGCCCGGATAGGCGCCGGCGGTGTCGACGAAGCTCAGCACCGGCAGGCCGAAGCGGTCGGCCAGCTCGACGAGACGCACGGCCTTGCGGTAGCCCTCGGGCTTGGCCATGCCGAAATTGTGCCGGATGCGGGTTTCGGTCGAATCACCCTTCTCCTGGCCGATGACGCAGACCGGCTCCCCCCGGAAGCGGCCGAAGCCGCCAACGATGGCCTCGTCCTCGCCGAAGGTACGGTCGCCTGCCAGAGGGGTGAATTCCTCGATCAGCGCGGCGCAGTAATCCTTGAAGTGGGGACGCTGCGGGTGGCGGGCGACCAGCGTCTTCTGCCAGGGCGTCAGGGCGCCGTAGAGTTCCTTCAGCGCCTGCGCGGCCTTGGCGTCGAGCCTTGCGATCTCGTCGGCCAGCGCATACCCCTCGCCCTTGGCCTGGAGAGCTCGCAACTCGTCCGCCTTCGCCTCCAGTTCGGCGACCGGCTTTTCGAAATCCAGATAGCTTCGCATCGTGGTCCAGTTCAGGTTCCGCGCCGGGTGGTTCCTGCGCATCGGGCGTCATGCGGAACCGGGCTCGCGAAAAGCGGCGGACCTTGGTCGCGCGGTGGGTTCTTTGTCAACCCGGCGGGGGGAGGTCCGGGTCCCTCCCGATCCGCGGAGCCGGGGTGGGCTGCGGCAGCAGGATCGGCCGGAAGGCGAAACTGCGCCGAGTCGCCCGCAACGGAATGCGCCGGTAGACCTGCTTGGTCGCGTCGATGACGTGGACGCCCGCAAAGGGCAGGGAAAGCCCTGCGCCGAAGCGCTCCCAGGCGGCGGCCGAGCGCAGCATGAGGCGCTGGCGCAAGGGTGGCACATAGAGAGCCTCGCGCCAGCCCTCGGGCGAGAACTCGGCCGAACGCATCAGGGACTCGAGCTGGCTGCGGCTGAAGGGGCGGCCCTGTCCGAAGGGCGTGCCGTCCATTCGCGCCCAGAGCCCGCGGCGGTTGGGTACGACGAGGATCATCCGTCCGCCCGGCGAGAGCACGCGGCCCGCCTCCTCGATCAGGTCGTCGGGGCTTTCGGTCTCCTCGAGCGCATGGACGAGAACGACGCGGTCGATCGAGGCAGTCGGCAGCGGAAGCAATGTCGGCTCCACCAGAGCGGAGGCCGAGAGCCCCTGATGAGGCCAGTTCACGACGCCTTGTGCCGCCGGCATGAAGGCGATCACCCGCTCGGCATCGCGACCGAGGACGGAGAGATAGGGGGTGGCATAGCCAAGTCCGAGGAGGCGCTGACGCGCGCAATCGGGCCAGAAGCGCAGCATCGCCGTGCCGATGAAGCGCCGCGCGACATGGCCGAGCGGGCTGGCGTAGAAACTGCGCAGTTCGGCAACGTCGAGGGACATGCCGCCGGAAGATGTGCTGCCGGGCGAGGCTGCGCAAGGGCTGCGGGCAGGGCCGTTCCGGTTTCGGTCGATCCTGGCGGGCTGGTGTCGGCGGGCGGCATTGTTTAAGCGCGATGGAGCCGCGTTCTTCCGGAGTCTCCCATGGCGCTCGATCTCCACGTCTTCCGCACGCTCGGCGACAATGCCGGGGCATTGCTCCACGACCCCGCGAGCGGTGCATGCGCCGCCATCGACGTGCCGGACGCAGGGCAGGTCATGGCCGCGGCCAAGACGAAGGGCTGGAGGATCAGCGACATCGTCGTCACCCATGCCCATGCCGACCACACCCAGGGCGTGGCGGCCGTGAAGCAGGCGACCGGGGCGAAGGTCTTCGGGCCGGCCGATGCAGCCGGCCAGGCCCCGCTCGACCGGATTGTCTCCGAGGGCGATACGGTGTCCTTTGGCGGGGAGAGCTTCGAGATCTGGCATACGCCGGGGCATTCCGACGGGCATCTGAGCTTCGTCTCGCGCGGGGCGAAGCTCGCTTTCGTCGGCGACGTCGTCTTCGTGATGGGCTGCGGGCGCGTCCAGCCGGGTCAGATGGGCGCGATGTGGACCTCGCTGTCGCGGCTGATGGCCCTGCCCGGCGACACGAGGCTGCTCTGCGGCCACGACTACACGCTCTCCAATGCGCGCTTCGCCGCGGCAATGGAGCCGGCCAACGCGGCGGTGACAGCGAGGCTCGCCGAGGCCGAGGCGGCCAAGGCGGAAGGGCGGTTCTGGGCGCTGACGACGGTGGCGCAGGAGGCCGCGACCAACCCGTTCTTCCGCGCCGGCGAAGGCTCGCTGGCCGCGGCGGTCGGGCTCAATGGCGCGCCGGCGGGCGAGGTCTTCGCGGCGCTGCGCGAAGCCAAGAACCGGTTCTAGGGGGGCGACGCATGACGCTGAACGGCCTGACCGCTGCCGAGGTGATCCGCCTGCTCGAATTGAAGCCCCATCCCGAGGGCGGGCATTACCGCGAGACCTTCCGGGACCCCAGCGAGGTCGACGGCCGCAGCACCGGCACCGCGATCTATTATCTGCTCGACACCGGCGAGACCTCGGAGTGGCATCGCTGCGACGCGGCCGAGATCTGGCACCACTATGCCGGGGCGCCGCTGGTGATCAGCGTCTCGCCCAACGGGCACGACGCCTCGGCGCATCATCTCGGCAGCGATCTCGCGGCCGGACAGCGGCCGCAATTCGTGGTTCCGGCGGGCTGGTGGCAGAGCGCGACATCGCTCGGCGCCTGGACGCTCGTCGGCTGCACCGTGGCGCCGGGCTTTTCCTTCGAAGGCTTCGAGATGGCGCCGCCCGGCTGGCGGCCGACCCCGCGCAACAAATCCGGAGGGACCACGTGATGACCGATGCCGTGCCGGAGCTCGACCTCGTGCTCGCCTGCGAGCGGCGCATCGTCAACGCCTGGCCCTCGCCGGCGACGCTGCTGATCGACGACTGGGTGGTGCGTTTCGCCGGCGGCTATTCCGGCCGGGCGAACGCCGCCTCGGCGCTGAGGCCCGGCGCCGAGCTCGACGAGGATACGCTGTCGCTGATCGAGGAGCTGTTCCGATCGGACGGTCTGCCGCCCTGCATCCGGCTGACGCCGCTCGTCGCCGAGACGACGCGGGCGATGGTCGCGGCACGCGGCTACGTCGTGCGAGACGCTTCCTTCGGGCTGATCCGGCCGCTCGACGACGTGACGACCGAGATCGAGCCAGATCTGCAGATCGAGGCGCGCCCGAGCGCCGAATGGATCGCCGGGGTCGCGGCGCGGCAGACCGGCATCAAGGCCGATGCCGGCAAGCTCACGGCGATCGTCGAAGGCGTGCGGCTGCCGGCCGCCTTCGCGACCTGGCTGATCGGGGGGGAGCCGGTGGCCTTCGGCATGAGCGTGGCCGAGCGCGGCATGGCGGAGATCGGCAGCGTCGTGGTCGATACCGCCCATCGCGGCCAGGGCCTCGGCCGGCGCCTGATCGCGGGGTTGATGGGCTGGGCGCGGGCCAAGGACTGCCGACAGGCCTATTTGCAGGTCGACCAGACCAACGCTGTCGCCAACGGGCTCTATGGCTCGCTGGGGTTCAGGCAGCTCTACGCCTATGAGACGCGGGTGCTCGACCTGGCGGGGTGAGTGGGCGTCATTCTCGGGCTTGACCCGAGAATCTCCGGCCGGATGAGGCGCCGGAGACATCTGGTCACGAGATGCTCGGGTCTTCGCCCGAGCATGACGCGGTTGCCCTCAGCCCAGGCTCGCGCGCTTCATGAAGGCGCCGCCCTTCATGATCAGCGGCATGTGCCTGCCCTGGCGGGTGAGCAGGGAGAGATCCTTCAGCGGGTCGCCATCGACCACGATCAGGTCGGCATGGGCGCCCGGAGCGATCGTGCCGATCTTGCCTTCGAGCTTCAGCAGCTTCGCCGCGACATGGGTCGCCGAGCCGATGACCTCATGGGCCGGCAGGGCGCGGCCGCGGATGACGAACTCCTCGGACTGGTATTTGTGCATCTCGCCGAGCAGGTCGCTGCCATAGGCCATGGCGAGGCCCGCCTTCTTCATGACCGCGAGCGAGTTCATGCCGGCCGAACGGACGACGTCGACCTTGGCGACCGAATCCGGCGGGAAGCCGAGCTTGGGGCCGTCGGAGACGAGCTTGTCGTAGGTCACCAGCGTCGGCACCGCGACGGCGCCCTTCGAGGCGGCAAGCTTCGCCGTCTCGGACTCGATCAGGTTGCAATGCTCCAGCGAGTGGACGCCGGCCTCGACGCAGCGGCGGATCGCCTCGTCGGTGTAGACATGGGCGGAGACGTAAGTGCCCGCCATCCGTGCCTCCTCGACGATCGCCTCGAGCTCGCTCACCGAGAAGCCGAGGAAATGGATCGGGTCGGTCGGCGAGGCGCAGCCGCCATTGGCCATGATCTTGATGAAGTCGGCGCCGCCCTTGATTTCCTCGCGCGCGGCGCGGCGGACCTGGTCGAGCCCGTCGCAGATGCGCCCGAGCGCGCCGAGGCGGTGGCGGGTCAGAGGTGTGGTCGCGTCGTCATAGCGGCCGCGGAAGTCGGCATGGCCGCCGGTCTGGCTCAGCGCCTTGCCGGAGATGACGAGACGCGGCGTCGGGAAATGGCCTTCCTCGGCCGCCTGCTTCAGGCCGAAATCGGCGCCGCCGACATCGCGCACCGTGGTGAAGCCGCGCATCAGCATTTCGCGCATGATCACGAAGGAGCGGGCGGTGACGAGGGAATCCGGCAGCTGAGCATTGCGGCCGAGATCGGCGACGCCGGCGACGACATGGACATGGGCGTCGATCAGGCCCGGCATCAGGGTCTTGCCCTTCAGATCAACGACCTTGGCCTTCGCAGAGGAAACGGCCTTGCCGACCTCGCGGATGGTGCCGCCCTCGACGAGGACGCTGACGGGCGCGCCGGCTTCCGGGGCGGTGCCGTCGACGATGCGGGCATTGGTGAAGAGCGTGCTGGCCATGATGACAGTCTCGACAGGAGGAAGGTGAGATTCAGCGGATGAGGAGGGCGGTGCCCCAGAGGCCGACCGCGAAGACGGTGTGGCCTATGATGTTCAGGGTCCGCACCGTATTGGCATTGGCGCGCTTGGCGGCGGCGATGCCGGCGCCCATGCCGGGCTGGAGGATGAACCAGCCGCAGCCGACCGTGGCGAGGCCGACGATCAGCGCCGGCAGGAAAGTCGGGTTGCGGACCCAGCCGGCGCCCCAGATGGCGATGACGATGCCCGCGAAGAGGATGCCGACCGCGTAATGCGCGATCCACCCGATGGCCAGTTCATTGCGGACAGGCTCCGAACGGGTGATGTCCTCATGCAGGAAGCGCCCGCGGGGCAGATGCGCGAACCAGCGTCCGACCAGGGCCCAGTTCGGCAGGGGAATGCCGAAGACACGTTTCAGAAGCATCGCCCAGAGGTCGAGCAGAGCCGTGGCCCCGATGCCGATGAGCACCGTCCTGATCAGCACATCCATTCCGTCATCCCCCCGACGCGCTGCTCGCGTGTCCGTCTCGCGCCGCTCGACGGCGTCTTCCGCCGATCGGCCCATGGAGCGGAGAACGCCGGGCCGGGTCAACCGGCGAGCGGAACGAAAGCGGCGCGGCCGGTGCAGGCACGCCATGCGCCAGGCGCTTTCCATGCGCTGTCGGAACCTCGCACGACATCGGGGGTTTGCTTTGCTGGCTGACAGGTACGTCGGGGGGATGCGAGATGGGCAGCGCAGCAGCGGGAACGACCCGCATTGGGGAAACGCAGCATCACGGGCCGCATGGCGCCCTGGAACTGCCTTCGGTCGTGATCACCAGCTACAACCTCGAAATGCGCGACGAGGACGGCTTCGTCGGCGACAAGGCCAGTCGGCGGGCCTTCGTCGAGCATCTCGACGCCCTGCGCGAGCATCTGCGGGCCCAGAGCGAAGACCCCCTGAAGGGCGACAGCGCGGAGATCAGCAAAAGCGACCTGGATTCCCTGTTGTCGGATGGCGATCCGCGCGAGGCGGCGCTGGTGCTGAGCGCGATCGAGCGCTTCGCGCAGTCGCTCGCCTTCGTGATCCGACGTTTCGTGCGGCTGAAGAGTTGGGCCGAGGTCGAACGGATCGTCGTCGGCGGCGGCTTTCGCGACAGCCGCGTCGGCGAACTCGCGATCGGGCGCGCCGGAATCATCCTGAGCACCAATGGGCACACCATCGATCTGGTGCCGGTCAGCCACCATCCCGACGAGGCCGGACTCGTCGGCAGCGCGCATCTCGCGCCGAAATGGATCTTCGAGGGCTTCGACAGCCTGGTCGCCGTCGATATCGGTGGATCCAACATACGGGCCGGAATCGTCGAGTTGCGCCAGGGCAAGGCGCCCGACCTGCGCAAGGCGCGGGTATCCTCGTCGGAACTCTGGCGGCATGCCGATGAGGAGACGAGCCGCGACGACGCGATCGCCCGGCTGGGCAAGATGCTCAAGGGGCAGATCAAGCAGGCGAAAAAGGACGGGCTGCGCCTCGCTCCCTTCATCGGCGTCGGCTGCCCGGGGCTGATCGAGCCGCATGGCTCGATCGACCGCGGCGCCCAGAACCTGCCCGGCAACTGGGAAAGCAGCCGCTTCAACCTCGTCGAGAGCATTCGCGAACTCGTGCCCACCATCGGCGAGCACGAGACATTGGTGACGATGCACAACGATGCCGTGATCCAGGGGTTGAGCGAAATGCCGGCCATGCAGGATGTCGAGCACTGGGGGGTGCTGACGATCGGCACCGGGCTGGGCAATGCCAGCTATCGCAACCGGACCCGGCCCAAAGGCCGCGGCAAGGCGTGAGGGTCTGGCCGGCCGCCGCGGCGGCGCCTTGAAGATGTCAGGTTTGCCGTGAAAAAGAGATAGAGGGTGCCTTGGCTGCGCCATCGATCCCTCCGGAATTCACGGCTGATTTGCATTTGTTTCCCGATCCTGCGCGCCGCGCTTGCCTTGACGACGAAGCTGTGGCGACGGTCGAGCCAGCGACGAATCACCGATCTCAGCGAGGCTTTCCCGCCATGGCTGCGCGACTCGCCCCAGCGGCCCGCCCGAAGCCGCGTGCGCGGTCCGGCCTTTTCGCCGCTCTGGCCACGCTGGTGATGGTCCTGCTGGGCGCCGCGCAGGCGCTCGCCCAGCAGCCGGCCACCGACGCCGTCTCGCCGCGTGCGCGTCTCGACGCCATCCGTCTGGAGCTGACGCAAATCGAGTCGGCGCTCGCGGCGCCGACAGCGACCGAGGCCGAACTGCAGCGCCAACGCATGCGTCTGCAGCCGTCGCTGGACCAGCTGCGCCAGCTCATCGAAGAGCAGTCGCCGCGCGTCGATCAGGCCAAGGTGCGGCTCGACCAGATCGGACCCAAGCCCGAGGCCAGCGCGCCGGCGGAGAGTGCCGAGGTGCTGCGCGAGCGGGAGGCGCGAGCGAAGGCCTTTTCGGATGCCGATGAGACGCTGAAGATCGCGCGCGCCGCCTTCCTGCAGGCCGAGCAGTTGCAGACTGCGATCGGCGACCGCCGCCGCGCGCTCTTCGCCCAGACGCTGTTTGCCGCGGGACCGACGGTGCTGAGCCCCGACATGTGGTCGAACGCGCTGGCGACCGTGCCGGAAGATCTGCGGGCGTCGGGCTATATCTTCGGCGGGTGGCTCTCGGGCGTGGCCACGGCGATGTCGGATCTCCGCGGCGGGCTCGTCGCGCTCGCCTTCGTCGGCGCGCTGCTGCTCTATGTGATCCGCCGCCGATATCTGCCTCGCTTCAAGGCCCGGTTCAGCAACACGCAGGATACCGACAGCCTGCATTGCCTCTACATCGCGCTCGCCCATGTCGTGGCGGGCGCCGCGCCGCCGGCGCTGGCGAGCTGGTTGGTCTACGCGGCGCTCAACACCGCCGGGCTGCTGCCGCCGCGGATCCAGCCCGTGGTGATCGCCATCGTGGCGGGGCTCGCCGTGGTGGCCTTCGTTCAGGCGCTTCTCGATGCGCTGTTTGCACCGAGCCAGCCGCAGCGGCGCCTCGTCAGCGTGATGGATTCGACGGCTTCCTCCGTGGTCTGGCTGGGAACCTCGCTGGCGCTGGTGCTCTCGGTGAGCAAGGTGCTGGAAGCCTGGTTGACGGCGATCGCCGCCGGCCTGGCGGTCTCGATCATCCTGCGCAGCGTGCTCGTGATCATTTTCGCGGTCACGCTCGTCGTCGGCCTCTACCGGCTGCGCGACAATGAGGAGATCGAGGAAGAGGCCTGTCTCGGCCCCTATGTCGCGGTCGAGGGTGCGAGCCTCGGCCCGATCCGCATTCTCGGCTGGATCCTCGGGCTCGTCCTGTCTCTGTCGGTGGTGAGCGGCTATGTCGTCTTCGCCTCCTTCGTCACCGAGCAGGTGATCTGGATGATGATGGTGGCCTGCAGCTTCGTGCTGGCCTATCAGCTCGTCGATCTGGGCATCCCGCAGGCGATGACCGGCAAGGGCCGACTGGCGCTGACGCTCAAGGCGGGGCTCGGCTTCCGGGCGCACACGCTGGACAAGATCGCGGTGATCACCGCCGGCGTTCTCAAGCTGATGCTGATCGTCGTCGGCTTCCTGCTGGTCCTGGCGCCCTGGGGACTGGAATCGACCGACTTCCTCACCTCGCTACGCGCCGCCTTCTTCGGCTTCCAGGTCGGCGGCGTCACGATCTCGCTGTCCTCGATCATCTTCGGGGGCCTGCTCTTCGCAGCCGGTCTGACCGCGACGCGCTCGCTGCAGGGCTGGCTCGAGGTCAAGTTCCTGCCGACGACGCAGCTCGACACCGGACTGCGCAACTCGATCACCACCGCGGCCGGCTATGTCGGCTATCTCGCGGCGCTGGCGCTGGCGGTGTCGGCGCTCGGCCTCAGCCTCGAGCGCCTGACGCTGGTCGCGAGCGCGCTCTCGGTCGGCATCGGCTTCGGCCTGCAGTCGGTGGTCTCGAACTTCGTCTCGGGCCTGATCCTGCTCTGGGAGCGCCCGATCCGGGTCGGCGACCAGGTCGTGGTCGGCGACGCGGAGGGCATCGTCAAGAAGATCAATGTGCGCTCGACGGAAATCGCGACCTTCGACCGCTCCTCGGTGATCGTGCCGAACTCGAACCTGATTTCCGGCGTGGTCAGAAACCGCGTCCGCAACGACCGCACGGGTCGCATCCTGATTTCGCTGTCGGTTCCGCGCAGCTTCGAGGCGGGTGCGGTCCGGAGCATGCTCAACGAGGTCGCCACGGCCCATGGCGACGTCATGCAGAAGCCGCCACCGACGGTCCTGTTCAAGAAGATCGGCACCGCGACGATGGATTTCGACCTCGTCTGCGTTGTGGCGGATGTCGATATCGTCGGCCGTGTCACCAGCGACCTGAACTTCGCCATCCACAAGCGCCTGACCGAGATGGAGCCGGCGTCGGGAACGCCGGAACTGCTGGTCAAGGGATTGGAGGGCGTCGAGCACTCGCTCGGGAGCATCGCCGCGGCGGTGAGCCGCGACGGTGCGGCCATGGCCTCCCGACGCCGCGATCCCGCCGGGCCGAAGGCGCCCTCCCGCAGCCGGCGCCGTGTCGAGCCGGCCGAGGACGAGCCCGAGCCCGAGACACCGGCCGTCGCTCCAGCACCGGCGCCGGAGCCCGCCAAGGACGACAGCAAGGAATG
>NZ_JAUXYO010000290.1 GCF_030694325.1 Allobosea sp.
GCGGGCGGGCGCTGCGGCCGCTGTTTCGCCTCGTCGCCTCGACCGATTCCTCCGAGAGTTTCATGGCGGCGACGCTGCTGATCGCGCTCGGCACCGGCATGATCGCCGCGGCCGCCGGTCTCTCCATGGGGCTCGGCGCCTTCATCGCCGGTCTGCTGCTCGCCGAAACCGAATACCGCCGCGCCATCGAGGTCACGATCGAGCCGTTCAAATCGCTGCTGATCGGCGTCTTCTTCCTAACCGTCGGAATGGGCGTGAACCCGGCCGAGATCGCCGCCCGACCTTTCGCCATCCTCGGCATCGCAGTGGGCCTCTTCGCCGCGAAATCGCTGCTCGTCTTCGGCCTCGCCCGCATGCTGCGCCTGTCGAAGGCCACGGCCCTCGAAACCGCGATCATGCTGGGGCCGGGCGGGGAATTCGCCTTCGTGCTGCTCAACGGCGCGGTCGCGGCGAAGCTACTGGATCAGGCCCCCGCGAGCCTGGTTCTCGCCGGGGTCTCGCTGACCATGATCGCCCTGCCGCTGCTCGCGCGCCTCGCCCGCAGCCTGGCCCGCACCCTCGCCGTTCCCGTGGTGCTGCCGGAGGAGGCCCTGATCCTGCCGCCCGACGACCATTCGGCGCGCGCCATCGTCGTCGGCGGTGGGCGCGTCGGCCAGCTCGTCGGCAGCATGCTGGAGGAGCACGGCAAGCCTTATATCGTGATCGATTCCGACCCGGCCCTGATCTCAGCGCAGCGACGCGCCGGGCGGCCGGCCTTCTATGGCGACGCCAGCCGGGGGGATTTCCTGCGCCTCTGCGGCATCGAGGAGGCCACCGCGCTGATCGTCACCATCGACAACGCCCGCGCGGTCGACGCGATCGTGACGGCGGCGCGCGAACTCAGCCCGGACCTCGTCATCGTCGCGCGCGCCCGCGACGCCGATCACGCCCGCCATCTCTACAAGATCGGCGTCAACGACGCCGTGCCGGAGACGATCGAAGCCAGCCTTCAGCTCTCGGAGGCAGCCCTCGTCGGGCTCGGCGTGCCGATGGGTCTCGTGATCGCCTCGATCCACGAGCGAAGGGACGGGTTTCGCACACTGCTCAAGCCGTCAGACGGTGCGGCTCCCGGCCTTCCACGGCACGCACGTTCGCGAAGGCTGTAGCGTCCGGAGCGGCCTGGGGCCGCGCGACGCGCCTGATATGGCCATAGAACTGGGCCGCGCTCACCTGCCAGCTGTGGTGTCCGGCGAGGTCGAGGGAGGTCTCGCGCGGAATGCGCAGCGCCTGCAGCGCGGCTGCGCGCAGATCCTCGTGCAGCACCGCCGCGCCGCTGCCGGCGAAGACGTCGCGCGGTCCCTGGACCGGAAAGGCCGCGACGGGGAGGCCGCTCGCCGCGGCCTCCAGCAGCACGATGCCGAAGGTGTCGGTGAGACTTGGAAACACGAAGACGTCGGAGGAGGCGTAGATCGCGGCCAGATCATCGCCCTCCCGGGTGCCCAGGAAAGTCGCATCTGGATAGGCGCGCTGCAGATCGGCCCGCGCCGGCCCGTCGCCGACCACGACCTTGCTGCCCGGCAGCCGCAGCGACAGGAAGGCGTCGAGATTCTTCTCGACCGCGACCCGCCCGACGCTGAGGAAGATCGGGCGCGGCAGGTCGAGCACGCTCAGCGGCCGGGGATGGAACAGCGACAGGTCGACGCCGCGCCCCCAGCGCACGATGTTGCCGAAGCCGTTCTGGCGCAGCTCGGACTCGACGGTGGCGGTCGAGACCATCACGGCCGCCGCCGGCCCATGGAAGCGGCGCAGGAAGCCATAGCTCCAGCTCTCCGGGATCGGCCAACGTGCCGCGACATATTGCGGGAAGCGGGTGTGGTAGCTCGTCGTGAAGACGCGCTTCTGGGCGAGGCAGACCGCCCGGGCGAGCCAGCCGATCGGTCCCTCGGTCGCGATATGGATGTGGTCGGGCGCGAAATCGGCGATGCGCTCCGCGACGGCCCGCTGCGTCGCCAGTGCGATGCGGATGTCGGGATAGCTCGGCAGGCCGATCTGGCGAAAGCCCTCCGGCGTCAGCATCCGCGCCGTCACGCCGAAATCGGGCGCGGCCTCCGCCATCCGCTCCAGCGAGCGCACCACGCCGTTGATCTGCGGGCGCCAGGCGTCCGTCGCGATCATGACGCGCATCAGGCCGCCTCGACCAAGGCCGGAACCGCATGCGCAGGGACGACGACCGGGACGGCGGCCTGCCCCTTCAGGCGCCCCTGCGGCCAGCGGATCATCTCGAAGCGCCCGTCGTGATGCTCGACCACCGCCGTGCAGCTTTCGACCCAGTCGCCCGTGTTGATGTAGGTCAGCCCCTCGATCTCGCGGAAGGCGGCGTGGTGGATATGCCCGCAGACCACGCCGTCGGCCTGGTGCCGGCGCGCCTCGGCGGCGAGGCAGACCTCGAACTCGCCGATATAGTTGACCGCGTTCTTGACCTTGTTCTTGGCCCAGGCGGATAGCGACCAGTGCGGAAGATTCAACACCCGGCGCACCCGGTTGACCACCGCATTGGAGGCCAGAGCGAGGGTGTAGGCCCAGTCCCCAAGCAGGGCGAGCCATTTGGCGTTGCGCACCACGAGGTCGAACAGATCGCCATGGATGACGAGCAGGCGCTTGCCGTCGGCGGTCTCGTGGATGACCTCGTCGACCAGCGTGATGCCGCCGAACTGCAGCCCGGTGAAGTCGCGCAGGAAGCCGTCATGGTTGCCCGTGACGTAAGTCAGCTTGGAGCCCTTGCGGACCTTGCGCAGGAGCTTCTGGATGACGTCGTTATGCGACTGCGGGAAATACCAGCCGCTCTTCAGCCGCCAGCCGTCGATGATGTCGCCGACCAGATAAATCTGAGGCGCGTCATAGGCGCGCAGGAATTCCAGGACGAGGTCGGCCTGCGCCCCGCGGGTGCCCAGGTGGAGATCCGAGATGAAGATGCTGCGAACCTGCTTCGCGTCGTCCTCGTCGCCCATGCCACCCGGCCCATCCTGTTGCGATGCGTCCGGCATGTGTCTGATTTGCGTTGCGCTTTGATGACGGGCCCGCCGATCCGTGATCTGTCTGCCGCTCGATGAGAGAAACCTCCGGAGGAATGCGATGGATCTGGGAATTTCAGGCCGCACGGCCATTATCTGTGCCTCCAGCAAAGGGCTCGGCCGCGGCTGCGCGCAGGCGCTGGCCGAGGCCGGCTGCACCGTCGTCATCAATGGACGCGACGGCTCGACGCTGGAGGCGACGGCGAGCCAGATCCGCTCCAGCACCGGCGCGACGGTGATTCCCGTCGTCGCCGACGTCTCGGCCCGCGCCGGGCAGGACGCCCTGCTCGCCGCCGCCCCCGAACCCGACATCCTGGTGAACAACAATGGCGGCCCTCCGCCGAAACCGTTTCGCGATGTGTCGCGCGAGGCGCTGCTCGAAGGCGTCGTCCAGAACATGGCGACGCCGCTCGAACTGATGCAGCGGGTGGTGGACGGCATGATCGCCCGGCGCTTCGGCCGCATCGTCAACATCACCTCGGCGAGCGTTCTGACACCGCTGCCGGGGCTCGACGTCTCCTCGGCGGCCCGCGCCGGGCTGACCGCATTTCTCTCCGGCGTGGCGCGCGAGGTCGCCCATGCCAATGTCACGATCAACAATATCCTGCCCGGCATGTTCGATACCGACCGGCTGAAGGGCGGGTTGACCAAGATGGCCGCGATGAAGGGTGTCAGCGTCGAGGAGATGGCGCAGGCGCGCCGCGCCGACGTGCCTGCCGGGCGCTTCGGCGACGCCGACGAGTTCGGCCGGCTCTGCGCCTTCCTCGCCAGCGCCCATGCCGGCTACATTACCGGCCAGAACATCCTGATCGACGGCGGGGCGTTCCGGGGAAGCTTCTGAGCGGGCTTCAAGCCTCAGCCCTCATCCTGAGGAGCCGCGCAGCGGCGTCTCGAAGGATGCTCAGATGCATCCGGAGCCTGCTGAACCTTCGAGACGCGCTCCTGCGGAGCGCTCCTCAGGATGAGGGCTGAGGCGAACCCTGGCGGCGGGGCGGGAACACCCGCCCTCCCGCCAACAGCCTGACGGGGTTGCAGGCTCGGTGCTTTGAGGCGCGGACTGGACGTGGTCTAAATAGCGCTCTCGCGGCGCGCCGCCATCTGCTCCTCCCACCGCTGCGGTCCCTTGTCTCCTCTCCTCGGCATCAGCCTGAAACTGCTCTCGGCGCTGGCCTTCACGCTGATGTCGGCCGCCATCAAGCACATGTCGTCGCGCTACCCGACCGGGGAACTCGTCTTCTTCCGCTCCTTCTTCGCGCTGATTCCGCTGCTGATCTGGCTCGCCTGGCGCTCCGAACTGCCCGGCGCGCTGAAGACCCGCAATCTGCGCGGCCATCTCAAGCGCGGCGTCATCGGCTCGACCGGCATGTTCTGCGGCTTTGCCGCGCTGCAGTTCCTGCCGCTCTCGGATGCGGTCGCGCTCGGCTATGCGGCGCCGCTCGGCGTCGTCGTGCTGGCGGCGCTGGTGCTGAAGGAGCGCGTGCGGATCTATCGCTGGAGCGCGGTCACCGTCGGCTTCGTCGGGGTGCTGATCATGCTCTCGCCGCATCTCTCCGGCGGCGCGCTGTCGAAGGGGCTGCAGGCCGGCCCGGCGCTGGGCGCGGCGCTCGGCCTGGCCGGCGCCTTCTGCTCGGCCTTCGCCTCGATCGAGGTGCGTCTGCTGACAAAGACGGAAAGCACCGGCGCGATCGTCTTCTATTTCATGCTGCTGACCAGCGCGCTCGGCCTGATCACGCTCGCCTTCGGCTGGCGCATGCCGGATCTCACCGAGGCCGCCATGCTGGTGGCGATCGGCGTCCTCGGGGGCTTCGGCCAGATCCTGCTCGTCCAGGCCTACCGCTTCGGCGACGCCTCGCTGATCGCGCCTTTCGAGTACTCGACGATGATCTGGGCCGTGCTGATCGGCTGGTTCGTCTTCGGGGAATGGCCGGTCTGGACCATCCTGGTCGGCGCGACCATCGTCATTGCGTCAGGAATCTACGTCATCCTGCGCGAGCAGCGGCTCGGCCTGCTCAAGCGCGAGCAGCGCGAAATCGGCTCGACGCGCCCGACCTGAGCGGATGCGCCGAGGACCGCTCGACACGGCCCATCCGGCTTGCCCCACGCCCCCGCAAGGGGCATTGTCCGGCCAGACAAACATTTTCGTTCGATCGTGCAAACGATCCGACAGACAAGGCAGGCCGGTCCTCATGGGTATCGAGACGAAAGAGCGTGGCGGACGCGAGTTCGAATCCGGGGCTCACGTCATCTCGGGGCAGCTCGGCAAGACGATCCAGCGCCTGCGCAAGGCCTATAACTTCTCGCTGTCGGAACTGGCCGAACAATCCGGCGTCGCCAAGTCGATCATCAGCCAGATCGAGCGCAACGAGACCAACCCGACGCTGGCGACGATCTGGCGCCTGTCCCAGGCGCTCGACATCTCGATCGAGCGGGTGCTCTCCAGCGGCGAGGAAGAGCCCTTCATCGAGAAGACGGCGCGGGCCGACACCCCGATCCTGGTCTCCGAGGACGGCAAACTGAAGCTCGCCATCGTCGGCTGGATCAAGACCGTCGAATGGCTGCAATGGTATGACGTGCAGTCGGAGCCCGGCGGCGAACTCGATTCCGAAGGCCATCAGCGCGGCTCGATCGAGTCGCTCTCGGTCACCTCCGGCGAGTTCGAGGTCGAGGTCGGCGACATCGTCCAGCGCGCGAAGGCGGGTGAGACGCTGCGCTATCGCTGCGACCGGCGCCACATCGTCCGCTGCGTCGGCAGCGAGCCGGGCACCGCGATGATGGTCTGCATCCTCAAGGCGGCGGTGATGGAGTAGTGCGGGCTCCATGGCGGCGATCATCTAACCCAGCCCAGCAGGCCTCATCTTGTCGTTGTCCTGTTGTAAGCGCATATTGATCACCATCTGATCAAACGCTGCAGGAATTGCGACATGACTGCTGCATTGGAGCTGACGGCAACGAGCTTTCGCGAGGCAGGCCAGCCCTATCTCTCGGCACGCCGCGTGTCGGAAAAGCTGGGCCTGCCCCTGACGGACCTCGCCGCGATGGTCGGGGTCGCGCGCACCACGCTCACGGCGAAATCGGGCCAGCGCAAGGTGGATGCCGCCTTGAGTCCGCTGGTGAGGATCATCGCCATGGCCGCCGAGATGGCGGGGGACGAGGGGCGCGCCGCGATCTGGTTCAAGCACCAGCCTCTTCCGGGATGGGGCGGCAAGACTGCGCTCGATCTCGTGCGCGAAGGCCGCAGCGCCCTCGTTCTCGACTATCTCGAATCGGTCCGTGCAGGTGTCTATTCCTGAGCCCAACGCGGCGACGGACTGGATTTTGTGGCGGGCCTATGTCCCCCGCTGGTCCTATCTGCCGCTCTCGGGAGACGGAGCCGCCCGCTATGGCGGCCGCTGGAACCAGATCGGCCAGCCATGCCTCTACGCCGCATGCGAGATGTCGACCGCTTGGGCAGAATACAACCAAGGCCTGACCCAGCACCCGGCGCTGATTGCGCTCCTTCAGGTGAGCGGTGCCCGCCTTTTCGACCTGACCGAACCGGATAACCTCGCGGCCATCGGCCTGAGCGCGTCGGTCCATGAGACCGCCTGGCGCCTTGAGAGCGCGGCTGGCCGGGTTCCCCCCACTCATCGGCTCGCCGCGCAGCTCCAGGCCGCAAAGTGGGACGGAGTCGTCTATCCCTCCTTCATGTCGCCGGGCGGGCGCTGCGTCGCGCTTTGGCAGTGGAACGAGGCGGACGCTCCGCGGGTGGAGGTGGTGGATCCGGAGCGAAGGCTCCCGCGGACACCCGATTCATGGCCCTCGCGCCGATAACGTCTCCGGCGTCACCCGCCCGTCTTCACCGGACGCGGCGGGCCCTGCACCGCCGGCAGCGACTTCAGATACTCCGCCATCGCCTGGCGGTCGGCCTCGGGCAGTTGCGCCGTGTTGCGCACCACCGCCGCCATCGTGCCGCCGACGCTGTCGAACTCCGGCGTGAAACCGCTCTTCAGCAGTTCGGCGATCTCGCTTTTCGACCATTTGCCGAGCGCGTCGGGCGCCTGGGTGATGTTGGGCACGAACCCGCGGCCTTCCGGATCGGGCCCGCCGGCAAAGCGGGTCGCCTGGACGATGGCGCCGAGCGCGTTGCGGTTGGAATGGCACTCGGCGCAATGGCCCGGCCCGTTCACCAGATAGGCGCCGCGGTTCCACTCCTCGCTCTTCGACGGGTCGGACTGGAACGCCGCGCCCTCGAAAAACAAGAGCTTCCAGCCGCCGACGATGCGGCGGATGTTGAAGGGGAACGGCAGCTCATGCGCCGGCGCGCGGCCCTCGACCGGGGCGAGCGTGCGGATATAGGCAAAGAGATCCGCCAGCGCCTTGGGCGGCATCAGCCGGTAGGAGGTATAAGGGAAGGACGGATAGTAGTGCTGGCCCTGCGGCGAGACGCCGGCCGCCATCGCGTCGACGAAATCCTGCACGCCCCAATTGCCGATGCCGTCCCGGGTATGGGGCGAGATATTGGGCGCATGGAAGGTCCCGAACGGCGATTCCAGCGCCAGCCCGCCGCCGAGCCTCAGCTTGTCGTCCTGGTTCGGCGTGGCGTGGCAGGAAGCGCAGCCGCCGGCCGCGAACAGGATGCGCCCGTTCTCGAGGTCGGGCGCGCCCAGCGTGCCGATCTCGGGCGACGGCGAGACCACGCGCGGGTCGGTGAGCAGGTAGAAGCCGCCCAGTCCCACCGCCGCCAGCAGCACGAGCGTGACCAGCAGACGGCGAAGGCGCAGCATCTTGAAGCTCCATGGCAAACGACAAACCCGCACCGCAGCATACGCTGCGGCGCGAGCATGTCAGCACAACGTGCCGGAAGCCGGAAGGCTCCATCGGTCGGCCCGACGCGGCGGTCGGCCGACCGCCGCCGGGACCGGCGTCACTTCTTGATGCGGTAGACCTCGTGGCAGCTGCCGCAGTTCCTGGTCGCGTTGCCGAAGGCGGTGCGGAAGGCGGCGACGTCGGCTGCCGTGCCGATGGCGGCGGCATCGGTCTCGAACTTCACGAAGGCGGCCTTGAACCCGGCCTGGTCCTCCCAGATCTTCGGGGCCGCGGTGGTCTCGCCGCCGGTCTTGCTGTTGTCGGGATAGAGGCCCGGCATCTTCTTGGCGGTATCGACATAAACCTTGGCGATGGCCTGGGCCTTCGCCGCTTCGAACGGAGCCTCGCCCTTGGCGATCGCCGCGCCGTCGCGGGTGGCCGCACCGACGGCCTTCATCGCATTGCGGCGTTCGGTGATCGGGTCGGACTGGGCGAGGACGGCGGTCACGCCCAGTCCCAGAACGGCGGCGACAGCAATGGTGCGGATCATGGTGCTTCCCTGGAGGCTTCGGCCGCCGGGATGGCGCCGATTGGAACTGTTCCAGATCAGCCGATCCCGGTCTCGCCGCCAAGTGCCATTCGCGTGAGCAGTCTTGCGCCGACGCAAGGCTGCCCTTGCGTCAGAGCCGATATCCCGCCTCCTTCAGGGCGTTGAAGACCTTCAGCGGCGTCGCCGGCATGTCGATGGCCTTAATGCCCGCGGCGCGGTCGAGCGCGTCGACCATCGCGTTCATCACCGCCGGGCAGGCACCGATCGCGCCGGCCTCGCCCGCCCCCTTCACGCCGAGCGCATTCGTGACGCAGCGGACATTGCGCGTCTCGAAATGGAAGTTCGGAATGTCGATGGCGCGCGGCAGCGCATAGTCCATGAAGGTTGCGGTGAGCATCTGGCCTGAAGGATCGAAGCGGATCTCCTCCATCAGAGCCTGGCCGATGCCCTGCGCCGCGCCGCCATGAACCTGGCCCTGCAGCATGGTGGGATTCAGCGTCATGCCGAAATCGTCGACGACCACGTAGTTGACGATCTCGGTGCCGCCCGTCTGCGGGTCGATCTCCAGCTCGCAGACATGCGTCCCGTTCGGATAGGTCGCCTCCGGCGGCTGCCAACTCTGGTGGACGCGCAGCTTCTCCACGGTCGCGCCGGGCAGCGCCGCGATGGCGGCGAGGTCGAGCGCCTTGTCGGTGCCGACGACACGCACCGCCCCATCGACGATCTCGAGATCGCCGATGCCGGCCTCGAGCTTCTCGGAGGCGAGTTGCTTGAGGTTGTCCGAAAGGATCGAGGTCGCCTTGTCGAGGGCCGCACCGCCGACGGGGATCGAGCGCGAACCGCCGGTGCCCGACCCGGTCTCGACCTTGTCGGTGTCGCCCTGGATGACGCGAATGCGGTCCATCGGGATGTCGAGATGCTGCGAGACGAGCTGCGAATAGGCCGTCTCATGCCCCTGCCCGTTCGACTGCGTGCCGATCAGCACGGTGACCATGCCGTCCTTCTCGAGGATGACCGTCGAGCTCTCGGGGCCGCCGCCGCCGCAGGCCTCGATATAGCTGGCCATGCCGATGCCGCGAATCTTGCCGGCCTTGTTGGCCGCCCTGAGCCGGGTCTTGAAGCCCTTCCAGTCCGCCACCTCCATGGCGCGGCGCATATGGCCCTCGAACTCGCCGGAATCATAGACCGGTCCGGTCTGCGTCTTGTGCGGCATCTCGCTCGGCTTGACGAAGTTGAGCGCGCGCACGGCATCAGGCGTCTTGCCCGTCTCGCGGGCAATGGCGTCGACCAGCCGCTCGATCAGATAGGCGGCCTCGGGTCGCCCTGCGCCGCGATACGCGTCGACCGCCATGGTGTTGGTCAGGATGCCGCGGAAGCGCACATGCACGGCGGGAATGCTGTAGCAGCCCGGCGTCATCGTCGTGCCGACCCAGGGGATGAAGGGCCCATATTGCGAAAGATAGGCGCCCATCTCGGCCGCCAGATCGACCTTGAGGCCGATGAACTTGCCGCGCTTGTCGAGCGCCATCGTCGCGGTGGCGAGATTGGCCCGGCCATGGGTGTCGGCGAGGAAATGCTCGGTGCGGTCGGCGACCCAGCGCACCGGGCGCTTCAGCGTCTCCGCCGCGACCATGGTCAGCGGGTATTCGCGATACATGAAGATCTTGGTGCCGAA
Organism: Allobosea sp.; assembly: GCF_030694325.1. Classification (GTDB taxonomy): domain Bacteria; phylum Pseudomonadota; class Alphaproteobacteria; order Rhizobiales; family Beijerinckiaceae; genus Allobosea. The sequence continues at coordinate 10,061 of NZ_JAUXYO010000290.1, forward strand.
GCCGCCGCCGACATCGGGCGTCACCACGCGGATGCGCGACGGATCGACCTTGAGAATGCTCTTGGCGAGGATGTCGCGCGTGCCGTGGCTGCCCTGGCTGCCGAGCGTCAGCGTCCAGCGCTTGGTCGCCTTGTCGTATTCGGCGATGCAGGCGCGCGTCTCCATATAGTTGGAGGCGAGGCGGTTGTTGACGATGGTGACGGCGACCGTGCGGTCGGCCTTGGCGAAGGCGGCATCGGTCTTCGCCTTGTCGCCCTGCTCGGCCTCGAAGGCGACATTGCCCGGCCGGTCGGGCCAGATCTGCGGCGCCTTGGGATCGAGCGCCTCCTCGATACCGGTGACGGAGGGCAGCGTCGTCCACTCGATGTCGATCGCCTCGGCGGCGTCGCGGGCCTGGTCGAGCGTCTCGGCGACGATGAAGGCGACCGCCTCGCCGACATGGCGGACCGTGTCGGTCGGCAGCACCGGCACCGGCAGCGGCGTCACCGGCTCGCCCGAGATCGTCTTGATCAGCCCCTTGCAGGGCAGGTCGCCGAGATGGGCGACGTCCTCGCCGGTCAGGATGAGCTTCACGCCCTTCATCCGCCGCGCCGTCTCCTTGTCGCGAATGGTGAAGCGGGCATGGGCGTATTGCGAGCGCAGGACGAAGCCGTGCAGCGCGCCCTCGACGGCGGTGTCGTCCGTGTAACGTCCTGCCCCCGTGGTCAGGCGCTGGTCCTCGACGCGGCGGACCGGCTGTCCGAATCCGAATTTCATGGGGCGCATGGTCGAAAGTCCCTCAGATTGGTCGAATGAAACACTGAAATAGAAACCGGCCGCCGTCAGCCCCGCGCGATCGCGCGTGGGGATGCATGCAGCGCATCACGGTCACCGCGGCAGCCGCACCGCGGTCTCCGACAGGCTGACCATCATGTTATAGCTGTTGACGATCCAGTTGGCGTCGTTGGCGGCGCCGCGGCGGACATCGCCCCTGCTCTTGGCGAGCTTGTCGGAGAAATCGCGCAGCTTGCCGAGCCAGGACCCGGCCTGGCTGTCGATCATCAGCGACGCGGCGGGGTTCTTGTCCTTGAACGCGTCGAGCTCGCGGATCGCCGCCGCATAATCGGCGACCGCGGCCTGGAACGCCTTGACCTCGACGATCGGCTTCTCGTTGCTCGGCATCAGGTCCATCACGGCCCGCGCATTGATCATGACGTTGCGGATCTGCCAGCGGGCGGAGCGTCCCTCGCGTTGCTCCACCGAGGCGAGTTCGCGCTGGTCGAGCCCCTTCTTGTAATCACGCATCAGCGCGTCCAGCCGGGCGCGCTCGGCCAGAAAGCTCTGCGCCGCCGGCACCATCAGGCCATGCAGCTTCTGCCCCTCGGCGAGGTTGTCGTCGCGATAATCCTTGCGGTCGTAATAGCGCTCGGCCCGCGTGATCAGCGGCGCCAGTTCCTGATAGGCCTTGATGTAGTCCGTTACGGCGGCGTCGATCGCCGGTAGCTTCGGCTCCCGCGTCAGCGCCTCCTCCGCCTTCCGGATTTCCCCGGTGACGTCGTAGAGGCTGTAGAGGCCGTAGCCGATATAGCGCTCCTTGCCGGTCGGGCCCTTCTTCAGGTCGACCCAGCTGTCATAGCGCTCCCAGGACTGGATCGCCCGCAGCGTCCGGTTCATCAGCGCCGTGTAGGCGTTCGACTTGGCGATCGCGGCCTGGAGCTCGGCATCGGCAGGCGCTGCCGCGCGCACGGGCGGAACTCCCGGGGCCTGGGCCGCGGACTGGCCGGACCCGGCGGCGAGAAGGGCGGCACAGAGCAGGCCGCGGAGACCGTTTCGGATCATCATGCGTCAGCTTTCGTCATGGTCGCCGCGCCGGACCGAGCGCTGCAGCTCAGCCCTGCTCCACAGGCTCGCCCCGCATCGCCCAATCCTTGAATCCCCCCAGATAGTGGCTGTCGACATCGAGCCCGGCCGATTGCGCGAATTCCAGCGCCCGCAGCGAACGGACGCCGGCGGCGCAGGACAGGACCAGCCGCTTGCCCGGTTCGTTGGGCAGGTCGGCGGGATCGAAGCGCGAGAGCGGCCGCGAGACCGAACCCGGAATATGCCCGGCCGCGAACTCATGCGGCTCGCGCACATCGACGATCAGGATGGAGCCGTCGGCGAGGCCGGCCTTGATGTCGTCGATGTCGAGATCGTTCACGGTCACGGGCAGGCTCCGGCGCGGTCACTCCAGCAACTTCACCAGATAGAGGCTGAGCGCGGGAAATGCCACCACGATGCCCAGCCGCACGACATCCGCAGCGACGAAGGGCAGCACGCCGCGGTAGATCCGCGTCACGGCTACGTCGCGCGCCAGCGAGGCGACGACGAAGACGTTGAGGCCGATCGGCGGACAGGTCATGCCGATGCCGACGACGATCAGCACGAGGATGCCGAACCAGATCGCGACATCGTCAGCCGGCATGCCGAAATCGAGCGCCGTCACGATCGGGAAGAACACCGGCAGGGTCAGCAGGATCATCGCCAGCTCGTCCATCACCCCGCCGAGCACGATGTAGAACAGCAGCAGCCCGATGAGCACCGTGTAGGGAGCCCAGCCAGAGGCGGCGATCATCTCCGCCGCCGCCGTCGGCACCTGCGTCAGCGCCAGGAAGGCGTTGAAGACCTCCGCGCCGAGCAGGATCGCGAAGATCATCGCCGAGGTTTCCGCCGTCTGCAGGATCGCCTGCCGCACGGCGGCGGGCGTCAGGGTGCGACGCACGAGGCCGATGACCAGCATGACGAAGGCGCCGACCGAGGCGCCCTCCGTCGGCGTGAACACGCCGCCATAGATGCCGCCGACGACGATGATCGCGACCAGGAGCGCCGGAATCACGCCGAGCAGCGGCCGCACCCGGTCGGCCCAGGCCACGCGCGGCTGCGCCGGGCCCCAGTCCGGATGGCGCCGCGTCATCAGGGCGATCGTCACGCAGTAGAAGGCAGCGGCCAGCAGGCCCGGGATCAGCGCCGCCTTGAACAGCTTGGCGATGTTCTGCTCGGTCGAGATCGCATAGACCACGAGGATGACCGAGGGCGGTATCAGGATGCCGAGCGTGCCGCCGACCGCGATCACCCCGCAGGAGAAGCCGGGATCGTAGCGGTAGCGCCGCAGCTCCGGCAGCGCCGCGCGCGAGAAGGTCGCGGTCGTCGCCACCGCCGAGCCGCAGATCGCACCGAAGCCGGTGCAGGCGCCGATCACCGCCATGCCCAGCCCTCCGCGGCGGTGGCCGACGACGGCCGACGCCGCCTTGAACAAGTCGCCCGCCAGCCCCGAGCGCTCGGCGAATGCGCCCATCAGCACGAAGAGTGGGATCACCGACAGCGTGTAGTTGGCGAAGATCTGGTAGGGCGTGGTGCGGATATAGTTCAGGAACGGGTCGAGCCCGTTGAGCTGGATGTAGCCGACGCCGCCGACCAGCATCATGGCGAGCCCGATCGGCAGCCGCAGCGCCATCAGCGCCAGCATCACCGCAAACCCCGTGACCGCCATCGCGAAGCCGCTCACGCCGGCGCCCTCGCGAGCCGCACCGCACTGACGATGGCACAGGCTGCGACCAGAGCCGCCAGCGCGGCGCAGAGGCCGATCGGCAGATAGCTCGGGATCTGCAGCACCATGGTGTTCTCGCCCGTCGCGAAGGCGGCGCGCGCGCCCACGGCGAGCCGCCAGGCGATCAGCATCATCACCAGCGCATAGACGAGATCCCAGCCCGCATCGATGCGGCGCTGCCAGCGGAGCGGCAGCTTCAGCGTGAAGGTGTCGACGAAGATGTTGCCGCGGCGCAGCTGGCACCAGGGCAGGAAGCAGAAGGCGGCGACCGCGGTCGCCATCTGCACCAGCTCGAAATCGCCTGGAATGCCGGCGCTGCCGACGAGGTCGGAGCGCAGCGTCACACTGATCACCACAGTGAGCGAGAGCGTGATCAGCAGCACGCCGCCGAGCAGGGCGACGCCCTGCACGACCCTCTCGAACGCCGATGGCGCAGCCTCCCCCCGACCCTGCGCCATCGTGCCGATCACGCCGCCTTGTCGTGCTTGGCGATCGCGGCCCTGGCGTCGGCGAGCAGCTTCTCGCCGTCGAGGCCCTTTTCCTTCGTCGATTTCAGCCAGGCTTCGATCACCGGCTCGGTCGTCTTGCGCCAGCGCGCGGCCTCGGCCTCCTCGATCACCGTGATCGTGTTGCCGCGCTTGCGCACCATCTCGGAGACGACGACGGCCTGCTCGTCCCAGACCTTGCCGGCCATGCCGGCGGCCGCGGCGCCGGAGTTGCGGTCGATGATCGCCTTCAGATCAGGCGCCAGCGCCTCGTACTTGGCCTTGTTCATCGCGAGAATGAAGGTCGCGACGTAAAAGGTCGGCGAGCCTGGGATCTCGGTATGGAATTTCACCAGTTCCTGCACCTTGACCGAAGGCACCACCTCCCAGGGGATGACGGCGCCGTCGATGACGCGCTGGGCCAGCGATTCCGGCACCTGCGGCACCGGCATGCCGATCGCATTGGCACCGAGCGCCTTCAGCGCCTCGCCGGCCAGCCGGGTCGGGAAACGCAGCTTGAGCCCCTTGAGGTCCTCCATCGTGCGGACCTGCTTGTTGGCATGAATCAGCCCGTGATCATGCGTCCACAGGCAGATCGGATGCACGTCCTTCAGCTCGGCGGCGAGGTTCTGCTGCGCGTAATCGGTCAGCGCCAGCGAATTCACCAGCGCCCGCTTGTTGGCGACGAAGGGCAGTTCGAAGGCTTCCAGCCCGGTGAAGCGGCCCGGCGTATAGCCCGGCAGC
>NZ_JAUXYO010000297.1 GCF_030694325.1 Allobosea sp.
AGCCGCGCCATCGCGCCGAGCGGGGCCGCGCAGGTGAGGTTCAGATGCAGGCCGAGATCGGCTTGGTCGGCGAGCGCCCTGAATGCCCCGGCGAAGGTCCGCCAGTGCGGACGGTTGGTCATCGCCCCCGCCGCCGAGAGCTTGCCGGCTTCGAGCAGCGCCAGGATCGAGCGGCTGACCCCGTCGGTCAGCGCGAAATCGTCGGCGCATAAAACAAATCCGCTCGCCATGCCGGTTTGTTGTCCTCTGTTCAGGCGCCTTGCGCTAAGAGCGCCCGCAAGCTTTACGGTTCCGCACAGGCCCCGTCATCCCGGCACCGCCCGGCCTCGACGGGATCGCGCCGGCGAAGCCGCCGAGAGGTCAACCGCGTGTCCGAGATGCAGCCCCCTTCCGCTTCGCCCGCACCGCCCGGCCAATCCAGCCGGCCGGAGCTCTCGATCGTCGTTCCCGTCCACAACGAAGCCGACAATCTGCCGCTGCTGTTCGAGCGGCTGAAACAGGTGCTCGACGGCGCGGTGACCTCCTGGGAGCTGGTCTGCGTCGATGACGGCAGCCGGGACGGCACGCTTGCGGTGCTGCGCCTGCTGGCGAGCCAGGACCGGCGCGTCAGCGCGGTCTCGTTCAGCCGCAATTTCGGCAAGGAGATCGCCATCGCGGCAGGGCTCGACCACGCCTCGGGCAATGCCGTGGTGATCATGGACGCCGACCTCCAGCATCCGCCCGAGACGATCCTGGTCTTCCTGGAAAAGTGGCGCGAGGGCTATCTGAACGTCTATGGCCAGCGCTCGGACCGCGACGGCGAAACCCGGCTGAAGCGCAATTTCGCCAAGGTCTTCTACCGCCTCTTCGCCCGCTTCGGCGAGACCGAACTGCCTGAGGGCGCCGGCGATTTCCGCCTGCTCGACCGCAAGGTGGTCGATGCGCTGCGAGCCCTGCCCGAGCGGGCGCGTTTCTCGAAGGGGCTCTATGCCTGGGTCGGTTTCCGTTCGACGGGCGTGACCTTCGACGTCGCCGAGCGCGAGCACGGCGTCTCGAAGTTCCGCTACCGCAAGCTGTTCTCCTTCGCCTTCGACGGGTTGTCCTCGTTTTCGACCGTGCCGCTCAAGATCGCGACCTGGGCCGGCGTCGTCATCGCGGTGATGGCGGCGATGACGGCGCTGTTCTTCGTGCTGCGCACCCTGTTCTTCGGCACCGACCTGCCCGGCTTCCCCTCGCTGATCGTCTCGATCATGTTCTTCTCGGGCATCCAGCTCGTCTCGCTGGGGATGATCGGCGAATATGTCGGGCGCATCTTCGCGGAGGTGAAGCGCCGGCCGCTCTACCTGATCGGCGAACGGGTCGGCTTCGATGCCCGCACCGTCGACCATCCCCGCGGCGACGCGCTGCCGCCGCTGATCCGGTAGACGCTGGCGCTGCGATCTGGGATGTAGGCGACATCGTTGATTGCCGGTCCCTGCCGACACCCACCGTCATCCCGGACGAGCGGCAAAGCCGCGCTGATCCGGGATCCATTCCGGAACTCTGATCGCAAAGGTTCCGGAATGGATCCCGGGTCTCCGCTTCGCTCCGCCCGGGATGACCGCGCGGTGGTTGTGAGAAAAGTCGTCACGCGCTGATGCTTCGCAAAATCCTCTCCGTCGGCGGCTTCACCCTGCTCTCGCGGCTTTCTGGCTTCGTGCGCGACATCGTGCTGGCGGCCGTGCTCGGCGCGGGCGCGCTGATGGACGCGTTTTCGGTGGCGCTGCGGCTGCCCAATCATTTCCGGGCGATCTTCGGCGAGGGGGCGGTCAACCAGGCCTATATCCCGGCCTATGCGCGCATTCGCCAGCAGGGTGGCGAGGCGGCCGCAGCGCTGTTCTCCAACCGCGTCTTCAGCCTCAACCTGATCGTCCAGCTCGTTCTGGTGGCGATCGCGCTGCCCTTCATGCCCGAGATCGTGCGGCTGCTGGCGCCGGGCTTTGCGAATGATCCGCTGCGTTTCGATCTCGCGGTTTCGCTGACGCGGATCACCTTCCCCTATCTGCTCTTCATCACGCTGGTGACGCTGCTCTCGGCCAATCTGAATGCGGTCGATCGCTATGCGGCTGCCGCCGCTGCCCCAATCCTGATGAATCTCTGCCTGGTCGCGGCGCTGATGGTCGCTTTCCTGTTTCCGAACGCCGCCTATGCGGCCGCCTGGGGCATGGCGGCGGCCGGCGTGCTGGAATGGCTCTTGCTCGCCTTCGCCGCGCGGCGCGCCGGCGTCGCCGCCGCCCTGACCCGGCCGCGGCTGGACGCCGATGTGAAGAGCTTCCTCAAGGCGTTCGGGCCGGCCGTCATCGGCTCGGGCGGGGTCCAGATCGCGCTCTTCGCCGACACGATCATCGCCTCGCTTTTGCCGGCGGGGGCCTATGCGGCACTGTACTACGCCGAGCGGCTCTACCAGCTCCCGATCGGCGTGATCGCGATCGGCGTCGGCACGGTGCTTTTGCCGACCATGAGCCGCCTACTCGCGGCCGGCGACGAGGCGGCCTCCGACCGGGCGCAGAACCGGGCGATCGCGCTGACGGTCGTCGCGGCCGCGCCCTTCGCAGCGGCCTTTCTCGCCATCCCCGAACTGGTCGTCTCGGCGCTGTTCGAGCGCGGGCGCTTCGACGCAGCCGCGAGCCAGGCGGCGGGCGCGGTGCTGCTGGCCTATGCGGTGGGGCTGCCGGCGATCGTGCTGATCCGCACCCAGGTCTCGACCTTCCAGGCCCGCGGCGACACCACGACGCCGATGTTCGTCTCGCTCGCCGCCATCGGCGCCAATGTCGCGCTGAAGCTCTTGTTGTGGCGCGATTTCGGCGCGGCCGGGCTGGCGCTGGCGACGGCGGCCGGCGCCTGGATCAATGTCGCGACCCTGTTCGTCCTCGGCATCCGTCGCGGCTGGGCGAAGCCGGACCGGAGGCTCGCGGTGCTGATCGCGGTCACGCTGGCAGCGGCGCTCGTCGCCGGCCTCGCCGCGCGTTTGGCGGCGCCTGCCCTGCTCGCGGCGATGGCCGGCTTCCCGCACGAACCCCGGCTCGTCGCGGTGGCGGCCTTGAGCCTGCTCGCGGCGCTGCTCTACGCGGCGGTGCTCGCGGTCGGGCTCAAGGTCTCGGGGACGGTCCGGCTGCTGCGGTAGGGCTCAGGTCACGATGACTTCGCTCGAAAACACGGCGTCATCCTGGACAAGCCGCGAAGCGGCGCAGCTCCGGGATCCATCATAGGGCACCGACGAGCCCTATGATGGATCCCGGGTCGACCTGCGGTCGCCCAGGATGACGGTTGTGTTTCCGAGTGAAGTAATCATCAACCCAGCAGGCCCCGCGCCCGCTCGCCCAGCAGCACCGCCGCCTCGTCGACCATGCGCGTGACGATGTCGCCGGCCGAGGGCACATCGGCGACCAGCCCGACCGCCTCGCCGACGATGACCGCGGCGTTGTCGGGATCGCCGGCCGCGAAGGCCTCCCGATAGGCCGGCGCCTCCTGCTCAATCGCCGCCTTCAGCGCTTCGTCGCGGCCGGCCCAGCGGGCGGTGAAGGCATTGGCGGCGACGCGGATGTCGAAGGGTTTCGGCCAGTCGAGCCTTCGGGCGATGTCGGGCAGCGAGGTGCGCAGCGTGCCGTCGCCGGTGGCAGCCAGCGCGGCCTCCTGCTGCCGTTCATGGACCAGCGCCTCGCGGCTCGCCCAGAAGCGGGTGCCGACCAGCACGCCGTCGGCGCCCAACATTAGCGAGGCCGCGAGACCGCGCCCGTCGGCGATGCCGCCCGCCGCGAGCAGCAGCGTGTCGGGGCTCTCGCGCGCCAGCAGATCGGCAACCTCCGGCACGAAGGGAAAGGTCGCGCGGCGGTGGCCATGGCCGCCGGCCTCGCCGCCCTGCGCGACGATGATCGCCGCGCCCGCATCGAGCGCCTGGCGGACATGGTCGAGCGACTGGCACTGGCAGATCAGCGGGATCTGCGCTGCCGCGATCTCCGCCGCAAACGACGTGGGATCGCCGAAGGAGAGCATCAGCGCCGCGGGGCGATGCGCCAGCGCGGCCGTCAGCAGGTGCGGCTGCTTGGCCAGCGACCAGGTGATGAAGCCGCAGCCGGTGCGGGTGTTGCCGGCCTGGGCGAACTCACGCTCGAGCCAGTCGCCGTCGCCATAGCCGCCGCCGATCAGGCCTAAGCCTCCGGCGCGGGTGACGGCGGCGGCGAGCGCGCCGCCCGCCGCCAGCGCCATCGGCGCCGAGAGCAACGGGTGCTCGATGCCGAGCCGCCGCGTCAGCCTGGTGACGAGGCGCGCCATGGTCTTCAGGCCTTCGCGCTGTTGGCGAAGTCCATGTAGAGCTCGCGGGCCTTGCGATAGAGCGGGCCGGGCTGGAGCTGGCGGTCGTCGATGCGGCCGACCGGCACGACCTTCGAGTAGTTGCCCGAGGAGAAGATCTCGTCGGCTTGCTCGAAATCGCTGTAGCGCAGGCTGGTCTCCTCGACGGTGACGCCGTCCTGCCGCAGCAGGCCGATGACGCGCTGGCGGGTGATGCCGTTCAGGAAGGTGCCGTTGGGAACCGGCGTCTTCACCACGCCGTCCTTGGCGAGGAAGATGTTGGAGGTCGCGGTCTCCGCGACATTGCCGAGCATGTCGAGCACCAGCGCGTTGTCGAAGCCGGCGGCCTTGGCGGCGCGCAGGGTGCGGGCATTGTTGGGGTAGAGGCAGCCGGCCTTGGCGTCGGTCGGGGCGGTCTCGACCGTCGGGCGGCGGAAGACACCCTGTGTGACCGAAAGCCCGTTGGGCGGCAGGCCCATCGGCGCCTCGAAGAGGCAGAGGCAGAAGCGGGTCGAGTCCTCGTCGGGGATGATGGTGGAGATGCCGTCGGCCTCGGCCCAGTACATCGGCTTGATGTAGAGGGCGACGTCGCCCTTGAACTTCTTGATGCCCTCATGCGCCTTGGCGATGATCGTCTCGGCGGTTTCCGTCGGCTTCAGGCCGAGCGCGGTCGCGGAGCGGTTCACGCGGGCCGCGTGGAGCGCGAGATCGGGCGCCAGGCCGTCGAACCAGCGGGCGCCGTCGAAGACCGAGGAGCCCTGCCAGGTCGCATGGCTGCGCGGCCCCATGATCGGCGGGTTGCCCTCGTGCCACTCTCCCTCGAACCAGGTCCAAGTCTGCGAATACCAGGCCATCAGGCGCTCCTGCTGCATCGGTCGATGTCGCGCGCACCGTCTGCCGCGCGGTGTCCGGCGTCAACACGCAGCCCCGCACATCCCGATGACGGGATGTGATGGAAGCGATCGGTCGCGGTGATGGATCAAAACCCCAGCGCGCGCAGGGCGGCGATGACGCTCATACCCACGACCAGTGCGAGCAGTTCGTTGCGACGCAGGATCATGCTGCCCATCGCAGCGAGCAACGCGATGCCGGCCGCCAGGCCGAGCCGCTCGATCAGCGGCAGGACGGTGGCGGCGATGATCGAGCCCGGCAGGGCCGCCAGCCCGCGGCGGACATGTGGCGTCAGCGGGATGAAACCCATCAGCACCACGCCCGCGATGCGGCAGAGATAGGTCGCGACCGCCATGGCGAGGATCGCGATGACGGCGCCCCAGGCGCCAAGATTCGCCGAGCCCGGATCAGGCAGCGTCATCGCTGAACGCTCCCACGATCGCCCCGGTCAGGGAGCCGACGATGATGAAGGCGTAGCCTTCGACCAGCTTGGCCGTCAGCAGCGCGGCGAGGCCCGCGGCGACCCAGGGCACGGCGGCGCGGCGGCCGCGCCAGAGCGGCACGATCATCGCGGCGAAGAAGATCGGCATGACGAGGTCGATGCCGAAGGCGCGCGGATCGGAGACCAGCGCGCCGAGCCAGTAGCCCAGCCCTGTGAGCAGGACCCAGACCACCCAGAGCAGCAGCCCTGCACCGATCAGGACGCCGAGATCGCGCCCGCCCTCGGCCCGGTAGCGCGTGCCGATGACCCAGTTGGCGTCGGTGAAGAAGAACAAATGGAGCGCGTTCAACGCCTTCGGATAGGACGCGAACCAGGGCTGCAGCGACGCACCCTGCAGGATCATCCGAGAATTGACGGTGGCGGTGACGACGGCGAGGCCGGCGATGGCGCCCCAGCTCCATTCCGGCCGCCAAAGCTCCATCGCGACGAGCTGCGAAATGCCGCCATAGACCAATGCGCTCATCAGCAGCGTCTCGACGAGGCTCAAGCCCTTGGCCGAGGCCGCCGCCCCGAAGGCGACGGCGAAGACGACGACGCCCGGCACCAGCACCATGACCCTGCGCATGCCCAGGCGAATCCCGGCCGCGCTCACCTGTGCCGCAGTTCGCTCCATCGACGGCTTCTCTCCCATGGTGCGTGGCCGTCTTTGGCCGCCCTTGCGCCGCCCGGGGCGAGCGGGAGGCGTGGTGTCCTTCCAAAGCCGAACCGCGCCGCAGGTCAACGCTGTCAGACGGGCGGGGCGCATGAGCCGCACACAGGGCGCGATGGCGGGTGCCGGCGCCCTGCCCTATCCTGCCGCGATGATCTGGCTCCGCAATGCCGACGACATCGCCGAAAGCCTTCCCGCCATCTGGCTGGTGGCGACGCCGGAGCGGCCCGCGACGCTGCCCGAGCGCTCGGCGCTGCGTCGGGGGGTGGCGGCCGGCATTCTGGCGCGGCAGCTCGGCCTGCCACTGGCGGCGATCGCGATCGGCCATGAGGCGGGCGGGCGCCCTCTGGTCGCGCAGCCCTCCGGCAACGGGCTGCATCTGTCGCTCGCGACACGGGCCGGGATGGTCGCGGTGGCGCTCGCCCGCCGGCCGGTCGGCGTCGACGTCGAAGCCGTGGACGAAACCGCCGCCCCGCCGATGGGTGTCCTGCATCCGGAGGAATCGGCCTGGCTTCTCGCTCAGCCGCGGGCGAGCCGCGCTTTGGCCTTCGCGCGGCTGTGGAGCGCCAAGGAGGCCTATGTGAAGGCGCTGGGGACGGGCTTCGCGCGCGCTCCCGAGAGCTTCGCCGTCTCGCTCTCGGCGGAGGGGCGGGTCACGGTGCGGGACGGAGCGGACGCCCTGGTGGCGAGCGGTTTCAGCCGCATCATCGAAAACGGCGGCCAGGAGATCCCGGCCGCCGCGATCGTCGTCATCGGGTGAGGCGAAAGGGCGCTCAGCCCTCGGCCGCGCGGTTACCGCGCCGCTGCTTCAGCCCATAGGCGATGGCGCAGACGAGTGCGGCGCCCATCACCGAGGTGACGTAATGCGGCATATTGGCAGGGCCGATCCCGAGCGCGCTGACCTCCGGCGGCACGGGCTTCACCCAGGTCGGCATGTTGACCTGAAGCCATTGCAGCACAGCGATGTCGCCGAGGATCATTTCGGCCGCGATCCAGCCCAGCAGGGCCGCGCCGATCCAGATCAGGATCGGGTAGCGGGTGATGATCGCGGTCAGGAACTGCGCGCCCATGATGATCAGCGGGATCGAGAGCAGCAGGCCGAAGATGAACAGCTCGGGGTGTCCGCGCGAGGCGGCGGCGATGGCGATGACGTTGTCGAGGCTCATCACGGCATCAGCGATGGCGATGGTGCGCACCGCCTGCCAGAGCGTGGTGCCGCCGTCGATCTCGGCATGGCTTTCGTCCTCGCCGAGCGCGAGCTTCACCGCGATCCAGAACAGCAGGATGCCGCCGACAATCTTCAGATAGGGCACCAGCAGCAGGTAGGTGACGACCAGCGCGAAGATGATGCGCAGGCCGATCGCCGCGGACGCGCCGAGCCAGATGCCGACCTTGCGCTGCTTCTCGGGGAGAGAGCGGCAGGCGAGCGCGATCACGACCGCGTTGTCGCCCGACAACAGCAGGTCGATCCAGATGATCTGGAGCAGCGAGACCCAGAATTGGGAGGATGAAAAATCCATTGGTCGGTCAAGTCCTCGTCGATCGGGGCACTGCGCCCTCCTGTGACCTTACGGGCCGCTCAACGCAAGAGGCTCGATCAGGCCAAGGGAGGCAAAGCCCGGTGGCAGCGCGCCGCCTCGCCCCGAACGGGTGACGGCGCGCAGGGTTCCATGGCCGTCAGCCGAGCGCCTGCTCGACCGCCTTGCCGGCAGCTTCGGTGCCCAGCGAACCGCCGAGATCGCGAGTGCGGGTGCGGGCATCGCCCAGCGCCCGCTCGATGGCGGCCTCGATGCCCTTTGCGGCTTCCGTCTCGCCGAGATGGTCGAGCATCATCGCCGCCGACCAGATCTGGCCGATGGGATTGGCCACACCTTGGCCAGCGATGTCGGGCGCAGAGCCATGGACCGGCTCGAACAGCGAGGGATGGTCGCCGGTCGGATTGATGTTGCCCGACGGCGCGATGCCGATCGTACCGGTGCAGGCCGGGCCGAGGTCGGAGAGGATGTCACCGAACAGGTTGGAGGCGACGACGACGTCGAACCGGTCCGGGTTCAGCACGAAATGCGCGGTCAGGATGTCGATATGGTACTGGTCGACGGTCACATCCGGGTACTTCTTCGCCATCTCCTTCACCCGCTCGTCCCAGTAGGGCATGGTGATGGCGATGCCGTTCGATTTGGTGGCCGAGGTCAGCTTCTTGCGCGGGCGGCGCATGGCGAGTTCGAAGGCGTATTTCAGCACGCGGTCGACGCCGACGCGGCTCATCACCGTCTCCTGCATGACGATCTCGCGCTCGGTGCCGGCATACATGCGGCCGCCGACGGAGGAGTACTCGCCCTCGGTGTTCTCGCGGACGACGAAGAAGTCGATGTCGCCGGGCTTGCGGCCGACGAGCGGGCCGGGCACGCCGGGCATCAGCCGCACCGGGCGGAGGTTGACGTACTGGTCGAATTCGCGCCGGAACAGCAGCAGCGAGCCCCAGAGCGAAATGTGGTCGGGCACCTGGGCGGGCATCCCGACGGCGCCGAAGAAGATCGCGTCATGGCCGCCGATCTGGTCCTTCCAGTCGTCGGGCAGCATCTTGCCGTGCTTGGCGTAGTAGTCGCAGGAGGAGAAGTCGAACTCGTCCAGGCGGAGCTCGAAGCCGTATTTCTTCGAGGCCGCCTCGAGGATGCGCAGCCCCTCCGGCATCACTTCCTTGCCGATGCCGTCCCCGGCGATGGCGGCGATGCGGTAGACGCGGTTGGTGCGGCTCATGACTTGTCTCCGAAGAAGGCGATGAATTCGGCGGCGACGAGATCGGGAATCTCCTCGGCCAGATAATGCCCGCCGGGCAGGCCGCGGCCTTGGACGTTCTCCGCGCGCAGGCGCCAGAGCGCCAGCGGATCGAAGCATTTGCCGATGATGCCGTTCTCGCCCCAGAGCGCGAGCACGGGCTGCGTCAGCTTGCGGCCACCATCCTCGTCGTCATGGCGGATGTCGATGGTGGCGGCGGCGCGGTAATCCTCGCAGGAGCCATGGATGGTCTGAGGATCGGCAAAGCAGCGCAGATATTCGGCCAGCGCTTCCGGCGCGAAGGGCTTCAAGCCCGCCGCGCCCGAACCGCACTTCTTGCGCCAATAGGCCTCCGGATCAGCCCCGATCATCTTCTCCGGGAAGGGCGCCGGCTGGATCAGGAAGAACCAGTGCCAATAGGCGCGGGCGAAGGCGTCGGTCGTGCCGGCATACATCTCGCGCGTCGGCGCGATGTCGAGCGTGGCGAGCCTGGTCACGCGCTGCGCATGGTCGAGCGCCAGGCGATGGGCGACACGGGCGCCGCGGTCATGCGCGCCGACCTGGAAGCGCTCATGGCCGAGCTGCGTCATCACCTGCGCCATGTCGAGCGCCATGGCGCGCTTGGAATAGGGGAAATGCTCGGCGTCGGTCAGCGGCTTGTCGCTGTCGCCATAGCCGCGCAGATCGGCGCAGACGAGGGTGAAGCGGTCCTTCAGCCGTCCCGCCAGCTTGTGCCAGAGCACATGCGTCTGGGGATAGCCGTGCAGCAGCAGCAGAGCCGGCCCCTGCCCGCCCGTCCGCACCCGGATGCGCGCGCCCGACGTCGCGACGTCGAGCAACTGGAAGCCGGGGAAGAGGCGGTCGGTGACGGGAAGTTCGGTGATGGCCATGGATGCCATTTCGGAATGTGCGATCGAGAGCGCGTACGCCTATTTCGGCGGAATTGCGCGCAGCGATTATTACACAATCCAGATCAATGGTGTGGGGGACGGAACCGCGCCATCCTCCTGGACAAGCTGCTAAGCAGCGCCGCTCCGGGATCCATCATAGCGCTCTGGAGCCCTTCGATGGATCCCGGGGCAAGCCCGGGATGACAGCGTGTTTCCGAGTACACACCTGCAGGTGCGCCCTATCCCCGGAGCACCGCCCCATAACGCTTCGCCATCTCGGCGACGATCTTGGCGCCGACCGCCTCGATCTCGGCTTCCGTCAGCGTCTTCTCGACCGGCTGGAGCGTGACCGCGAGCGCGACCGACTTCTTGCCGGGCTCGACGCCCTGGCCCTCGTAGAGGTCGAAGACCGAAACGTCGGAGATCAGGGCGCGATCGGCGTTCTGGGCGGATTTCACCATTTCGCCAGCCGCCGTCGCCTTGTCGACGATGAAGGCGAAGTCGCGCGTCACCGGCTGGAAGCCCGAGAGGGTGAGCTTCGGCTTGACCTTGGTCGGCTTGTATTTCGGCAGCGGCAGCGCATCGAGATGGATTTCGAAGGCGACCAGCGGTCCCTTGGCGTCGAGCGCCTTGAGGATGCGCGGATGGACCTCGCCAAAAGCGCCGATCACGCCCTTGGGGCCGAAACGCAGCGTCGCCGAGCGGCCGGGATGGGCCCAGGCCGGGCCGCCCGCCACGACCTGCAGCCCGCCGGTCGGCACGCCGAGCCCGGCCAGCAGCGCCAGAACGTCGGCCTTGGCATCAAAGGCATCGACGGGCTTGGCCACGCCATCCCAATGACGGCCGGCACCCTCGAGCCTCGCCGTGCCCCGGCGCAGGCCGGTCGCGGCCATGAGCTGGCCTTCGGGCTGGTCGCTCTGGAAGATCTGACCGACCTCGAACAGGGCGACGTCGCCGAAGCCGCGATCGGCATTGGCCTGGGCGGCGCGGATCAGCCCCGGCAGCAGCGAGGGCCGCATGTCCGAGAGATCGGCCGCGATCGGGTTGGCGAGCACGAGCTGGCGCGAGCCGCCGCCAAACAGCTTGGCCGACTCATGGTCGATGAAGGACCAGGTGACGGCCTCGACCATGCCGCGGCTGGCGAGCAGGCGCTTGGACTGGCGGGTGCGCTTCTGAAGGACGGTGAGGACGGGCTTGATCACTTCGCCGGTGATGCGCGGCAGCGGCGTCGAGACGACGCGGTCGAGCCCGGCGATGCGCAGGATCTCCTCGACCAGATCGGCCTTGCCGCCGACATCGGCGCGCCAGGAGGGGGCGGCGACCTTGACCCGCTCGCCCTGCCCCGAGACGTGGAAGCCCAGCGAGGTCAGCGCCAGTTTCATCTCCACCACCGGCAGGTCGAGCCCGGTCAGGCGCTTGACCTCGGACCATGGGAAATCGATCGCATGGGCGCTGTCGGGCAATTCTCCGGCGAAGACGATCTCCGAAGGCTCGCCGCCGCAGAGATCCATGATCATCGCCGTGGCGAGATCGAGCCCCGGCCGGCAGAACTCGGGATCGACACCGCGTTCGAAGCGATAGCGCGCATCGGAGGTGATGCCGAGCGCGCGGCCCGAGCGGGCGATGTTGAGCGGGTCCCACAGCGCGCTCTCGACGAGCACATCGGTGGTGCCCTCGTCGCAGCCGGAGGCCTCGCCGCCCATGATGCCGGCGATCGATTCGACGCCCGCCGCATCGGCGATGACGACCTGCTCGGAGGTCAGCGTGTAGGTCTTGCCGTCGAGTGCCACGATCGTCTCGCCGTCGCGGGCGCGGCGCACGACGAGGTCGCCCTTGACCTTGGCCGCGTCGAAGACGTGGAGCGGGCGGTTGCGGTCGAGCGTCATGAAATTGGTGATGTCGACGAGCGCGTTGATGGGCCTGAGCCCCACGGCGCGCAGCCGCGCCTGCAGCCAGTCCGGCGACGGGCCGTTCTTCACGCCTCGGACCAGCCGCAGGCCGAAGGCCGGGCAGAGCGCCTTGTCCTCGGGGGCGAAGTCGAGCTTCACATCGACAGGACAGGGGAAGGCGCCGCGCACGGGCGCCACCGACGGCGTCGTCGTCCTGCCGAGGCCGGCGGCGGCGAGATCACGCGCGACGCCGGCGACGCCGAGCGCATCGGCCCGGTTGGGCGTCACCGCGATCTCGATGACCGGGTCGCTCAGGCCGGCATAGGCGGCGTAGGACTGGCCGACGGGGGCATCCTGCGGCAGGTCGATGATGCCGTCATGGTCCTCGGACAACTGCAGCTCGGCGGCCGAGCAGAGCATGCCGTTGGATTCGACGCCGCGGATCACGCCCTTGCCGAGCGTGATGTCCTTGCCCGGAATATAGGTGCCTGGCGGGGAGAAGACGCTCTTCATGCCGGTGCGGGCATTGGGCGCGCCGCAGACGACCTGCACCGGTTCAGCCCCGCCGGTGTCGACCAGGCAGACGCGCAGCCGGTCGGCATTGGGATGCTGCTTGGCCTCGATCACATAGGCCACGGTGAAGGCGGCGAGCGCCTGGGCCTTGTCGTCGACGCCCTCGACCTCGAGCCCGACGCGGGTCAGGGCTTCCGTGATGGCCTCGACCGGCTCGGTCGTGTCGAGATGATCCTTCAACCAGGACAGGGTGAACTTCATGAGCGTCCGTCACTTCTCGTCATTGCATGGGACATCGGGGCCGGCGCGGCGTTCAGCTCGTCCTCCCCGTCCGTCTTGATCTTCATCGCGTTGCCGCGCCAGCTGACCTCGCCGGCAACGAAGGCGTAGGCCCAGACGCCTGGAAAGACGATGTCGCGGATCAGCAGCGCCAGCGGCATGCGCCAGGAGCCGTACCAGCCGACGCCGCGCGCGAAGGCCAGTTCGGCCGCGTACCAGGGCAGCAGCACGAGGACCGGCGCGAGCCAGGCGGACCACCCTAATGACGGCAGCGCGACGGCCGCCGCCAGCACCGCCAGCAGCGGACCGGAGAGGATCTCGGGCAGGAAGAACGGCAGGAAGGTCACGCGCCGCAGCCGTGCCCAGCGGAACTGGCGCTGGACCACGTCGCGCAGGCTGCGCTCGCCCAAAGGCTGCTCGAAGGGCCGGCCGACGAGATGGACATGCTTGCCGGCGCGGCGCACGAGCTTCGTCGCCGCCGCATCCTCCGCGATCTCCTCGCCCAACACGGCGATGCCGCCGCGGGCATCGAGGAAGGGCTTGTTCCAGAGCATCGACTTGCCCTGGGCGAAGCCGAAGCCGCAGGCCTCGCCGGCGAACTGCCAGCGCGCCTGGAAGGTGTTGAGGAAGGCGCATTCCAGCTCGGCCCAGAAGCCGAAGGGCCGCGAGCCCACCGGCGTCGAGCAGACCAGCCCGGTCTCCTCCCCCCAGGAGGCGAGCAGGCGCTGGATGTAGTCCTTCGGCATCAGCACGTTGGAATCGGCGAGGATGACCCATTTGGTCTGCGCCGCCTCCCAGCCCTTGACGCAGTTGTTGAGCTTGGGATTGGCGCTGACCTTCACGTCGCCGGTCATCAGCTTCACCCGCTCCGCGCCGTAGCGGGCGATCAGCTCCTCGACCATCGGCACGATCGGGTCGTCGGCATCGGCGACGGCGAAGATCGTGACATAGTCGGGATAGTCGAGTTCGAGCCCCGAGATCGCCGTCTCGCGGCTGAAGGCCTCGATGCCGCGCAGTGGGCGCACGATCGTCACCGGCGGCAGCGCCGCGAGCAGGGCCGTCTGCCGGTCGCGGCGGCGCAGGCGAACAAACGCGATCGCCTGGCAGAGCAGGTTCGTCGCGACGAGCAGCACGGCGAACAGGCCTGCCCATCCCGCGGCCGTCATGACCTCGCCCTCCGTTTGGCGGCGGCGCTCACGCCGAGAGGCCGCCGGTCAGCGTCGGCAGGTCGAGCGGGCGGAAGCCGTAATGGCTGAGCCAGCGCACATCCGCCTCGAAGAAGGGGCGCAGGTCCGGCATGCCGTATTTCAGCATGGCGATGCGGTCGATCCCCATGCCCCAAGCGAAGCCCTGATAGACCTCCGGATCGAGCCCGCAATTGCGCAGCACGTTCGGGTGGACCATGCCGCAGCCGAGGATCTCGAGCCAGTCCTCGCCCTCGCCGAAGCGGATCTCGCCGCCCTTGCGCGAGCACTGGATGTCGACCTCGACCGAGGGCTCGGTGAAGGGGAAGAAGGACGGCCGGAAACGCATCTTGACCGTGTCGATCTCGAAGAACGCCTTGCAGAACTCCTCGAGAATCCACTTCAGGTGACCCATATGGGCGCCCTTGTCGATCACCAGCCCCTCGACCTGGTGGAACATCGGCGTATGCGTCTGATCGGAATCCATGCGGTAGGTGCGGCCGGGGCAGATCACCCGGATCGGCGGCTGCTGGGCCAGCATGGTGCGGACCTGGACCGGCGAGGTGTGGGTGCGCAGCAGCTTGCGCTCGCCATTCGCGTCTGGTGCGAAGAAGAAGGTGTCGTGCATCTCGCGGGCCGGATGCCCGACGGGGAAGTTCAGCCTGGTGAAGTTGAGGTCGTCGGTCTCGACATCGGGCCCCTCGGCGATCGAGAAGCCCATGTCGCCGAAGATGGCGGTGATCTCGTCGATGACCTGGCTGATCGGGTGGATGCGGCCGCGCGCCTCGGGCCCCTCGCGCACCGGCAGCGAGACGTCGATGGTCTCGGCGGCGAGCCTGGCTTCGAGCGCAGCCTCCGCCAACGCTTCCTTGCGGGCGGCGAGCGCCGTCTGGACCTGGTCGCGCAGGCCGTTGATCAGCGGGCCTTTCTCCTTGCGCTCGTCGGGCGTCATCCCGCCCAGCGTCTTCAGCAGCGCCGAGATCGAGCCCGCCTTGCCGAGCGCGCCGATCCTGATCTGCTCCAGCGCCGCTTCGTCCTGCGCTTTCGCGATGTCCGCAAGGAGGCTCGCGCCCAAGTGATCGATCTCGTCCATGCCTGCTCTGGTCCGTTTGCGAGGCATCTTCTAGGGTGTCGCCAGCGTCGATGCTAGAGGCAATCACGCCGGCAAAGCAGGCGGACGCTCGCAAATCCCGGGGGTTTGACGATGATGAGCGCCGCTTCATGACAGGGCTGTCGCAATCATGGTCGCGCCGCGTGTGGCTGCGGTCGGCGCTGCCGATCGTCGCGCTCTTCGCGGCCGGGCTCGCCGGGCAAGCGCAGGCGCAGGACGGACAGCGCGTCAGCATTACCGGCGAGATCGCCGACAGCTGGTGCACGGTCAGCGGGCTGATGTTCGCCAAGGGCAGCGCCCATCACCAATGCGCGGTCTGGTGCGCGCTGGGCGGCATTCCGGTCAGCATCCGCGATGCGGAGGGCGCGCTCTATTTGATCCTGCGAATCGGCGACGATACCGACAGCGTCGCCAATCCGCGCGTCGCGCGGCTGATGGCGCATGAGGTCACGGTCGATGGCGAACTGCTGGAGCGCGACGGGGTCAAATACCTGCTCGTGGACCAGATCGCCGACGACAAGGGCGTGATCAACCTGACCCATGACGAACACGGCATCCAGCCGTTCGGGAACTGAGGAGATGGGCCACTTTCCAGCCCTCATCCTGAGGAGCGCTCCGCAGGCGCGCGTCTCGAAGGATGGTTCAGCACGCTCCGGAGACAACTGGAGCATCCTTCGAGACGCCGCTGAGTTTATCCTTGGGCCGGCCTTAGGCCGGACCCGAGGGCGGCTCCTCAGGATGAGGGCTGTGGGCATCGGCGTCGCGGCTTTGGTCGTCTTCGCTCCCGCAGTCGCGCCCGCCGCCGAGCCCTGGGGCATCCCGCATGAAAAGCCGGTCGTGCTGAAGGGCCGCGTCGTCGAGGCGCTGTGCCATCTCAAGGGCGTTTGCGCGCCCGATTGCGGCGCCGGCAAGCGCCAGCTCGGCATCGTCGAGGCGGATGGCCGCTTCCGGCTGGTCGGCAAGGGGCAGATCGATTTCGCCGGGGCGGCGCCCGATCTCGCCGGCTTCTGCGGCCGCGAGGTCGAGGCCGACGGGCTCTTGATCGAGAACCCGGCGATCACGCTGTTCTTCGCGCAGGGCGTCCGGGAGGCCGGCAGCACAGCCCCGTTCACGCCGACAGAGCGCTTCAAGGCGCAATGGGAGGCCCGCAACGGCCCCGCGCCGGAATGGTGGCGCGCGGACCCCGAGTCGAATGCGATCATCGCCGAGACCGGTCCGCTCGGCATCAAGGGCCTCGTGCCCAAGCCGAAGCCCTGAGCGCGCGGATGCGGGCAAGCCCGACGCGACGCGCTCTGCTGGCCGGGCTCGCCACCGGCTGGAGCCTGCCGGCGCCGGCGCAGCATCACGGCCATTCCGGCCATGCCGCGCCTTCCCCCCGGCCCGATCCGCTGGCGGGGCGCTTCGGTGGGCCGTTTGCGCTGGTCGACCACAGCGGCCGGGCCGTCAGCGAAGGCGACTTCCGCGGCCGCTTCATGCTGGTCTATTTCGGCTTCACCCGCTGTACCGACACCTGCCCGATCGACCTTCCGACGATCGCGCAGGCGCTGGACGGGCTCGGTCCGCTGGCGGAGCGCGTGGCACCGCTCTTCGTCACGGTCGATCCGGCCCATGACACGCCGGCGGTGCTGGCGGCCTATGTCGGCGCCGTCCATCCCCGCCTGATCGGGCTGACCGGCAGCGAGGCGCAGATCGCGGCGGTGGCCAGGGCCTACAAGGTCCACCGCCGCAAGCTGACGCTGCCGCACCACGCGCCGGGCGAGCACAGCGTCGACCATGGCTCGCTGACCTATCTGATGGATCGCGAGGGGCGCTTCCTGACGCTCGTCCCGCACAGGACGAGCGCGGATCGCATGGTGGCCGTATTGCGAAACTATCTGGGGTAAGGCTGGGACAGATCCACCGGATTCGCAAGACATGCCCGACACGACCGCCAAGCCCGACAGCACGGCCCAGAAGAACTCGCCCTCCTACCGCCTGGCGGCGCTCGACCCCGACTTCATCCTCGGCGATTCGACGCGGGGCGCCCGCTTCATGCTCGAATACCAGAAGGCCGAGGACCATTTGCGCGCCCGCGGCATCCTCTCGACGGTCGTCGTCTTCGGCTCGGCGCGGGTGCGGGAGGGTGATCCCTGGTACGAGGCGGCGCGCGCCTTTGGCCGCCTCGCCTCGGAGCGCGGCGGGGCGCTGGCACCCGGCGATCTCGGGCGCGACCATGTCATCGCCACCGGCGGCGGGCCGGGCATCATGGAGGCGGCCAATCGCGGCGCGACGGAGGCCGGCGCGCTCTCGATCGGCTTCAACATCACCCTGCCGCACGAGCAGGAGCCCAATGCCTGGTCGACGCCCGACCTCACCTTCCGCTTCCATTATTTCGCGATGCGCAAGATGCATCTGGCGATGCGGGCCTCGGCGCTGGTGGTCTTCCCCGGCGGCTTCGGCACGCTCGCCGAACTCTTCGAGATCCTGACGCTGGTCCAGACGGGCAAGATGCGCCCTGTCCCGATCGTGCTCTATGACCGCGCCTATTGGCAGGCGCTGCTGAACCTCGAGGTGATGGCGCAAGCGGGGCTGATCCGGGCCGAGGATATGGCCCTGTTCGCCTATGCGGATACGCCGGAGGAGGCGTATGCCCGCATCGTCGAGGGCGCGGGCGACAACTGGCGGCCGGCGACGGAGGATGACGTGCAGACTTGAGCATCCACGTCATGCTCGGGCGAAGATCCGAGCATCTGCTGAACCAGACTCTCGGGTCTTCGCTTCGCTACGCCCGAGAATGACGACAGTGAGTCAACGAAAAAAGGCCGGCATCGCTGCCGGCCTCTTTGGTATCTCGTTTCAGCCAGAAAGCTCAGGCAGCCTGGGCCTGCGGCTCGGCGGCCAGCGCGGCCTTGACCGCCTCGACCACCGCCGTGAAGGAGGCGGCGTCGTCGATGGCCATCGCCGACAGGGTCTTGCGGTCGAGTTCGATGCCGGCCTTGTGCAGGCCGTTGATGAACATCGAGTAGACTAGGCCGTGCTCACGCACCGCCGCGTTCAGCCGCTGGATCCAGAGCGCGCGGAAGGAGCGCTTCTTGTTCTTGCGGTCGCGATAGGCGTACTGCATCGAGCGATCGACGGCCGCCTTGGCGGCGCGGATCGTATTCTTGCGGCGGCCATAGAAGCCCTTGGCGGCCTTGAGTGTCTTCTTGTGCTTGGCATGGGACGTTACGCCCCGTTTCACGCGAGCCATGTTCGATCTCCGGAAAGGTTAGGGGGCGTCAGCCGTTGGGGAGGAAATATTTCTTCACGTTGGCCGCATCGCCCTCGAAGAGGACGGCGGTGCCGCGGTGATTGCGGAGCTGCTTGTTGGTCCGCTTGATCATCCCGTGACGCTTTCCAGCCTGGGCGTAGAGCACCTTGCCGGTTCCGGTGATCTTGAACCGCTTCTTGGCGGCCGATTTCGTCTTGATCTTGGGCATTTTCGCTCCTCATAGGTCGCGAGCGCGCAAACGGCGCCGCTTCATGTTTGCTTGCGGGAAGCAAAGATCGACCGCCACGGCAGCCCTTATCAGCCGGGCGATCGAAGGCCGCGCGTATGACAGAAAAGGGCGGAGGTGGCAAGAGAGGCGCCGAGGCAGCAGGCGGGAGAGATCATCTCCCGCAGGCGAAGGCCGTGGCAACCTCGCGAGACGAACCAGCGCATTCGACCGGCACCCCCACCATCGACCTCGCCATCGTCCAGCAGATCGTCCGGCGACTTGATCGACAATCACGGTCGCAAGGCGCTAGTCTCTCAGGCCGGGGCGCTGGGGCCGGGCCATTGCGGGAGGTTTGCATGCGCAAGAATCCGACGGCGAAATCGCTCTTCCTGCTGCTCGCCTTCATGGCGGGCTTCATTCCTCCGATCCCGGGCATCGGATCGGCGGAGGCGCAGGTTCGCGGCAACCAGCAGGGCTCGGTCCAGAGGTCCGATCGCGGCAGCCGACCCCAGGTCAACCGCGGCCATGTCAATCGCGGGAATGTCAATCGCAGCCATGCCAACCGAGGCCATGTGAACCGAGGCCACGTGAACCGGGGGCATGTGAACCGAGGTCATGTGAACCGAGGACATGTCTACCGCGGCCATCGCGGCGGCACTGTTGTCCGGCACCACAGGCCCGCTCGCGTGGTTGTGGTCCATCCCCGTCGCCACTGGAATCGCGGCGGCGCCATCGCGGCCGGCGCGGCCGTGGGCTTCATCGCAGGGGCTGCGGCGGTGTCGTGGGCCGGGCAGCCGCCGCGTCCGGGCTATTGCTGGTTCTATACCACGCCGTCGCGGACGACCGGCTTCTGGGACTGGTGCCCGATCCGCTGAGCTTTCTCCTACTCCGCGGCCTGGATGAGCGCCGGCCCGCCCTCGCCCTGAAGCCGCGCGCCGAGGCGGTCGACATCGAGCAGCATCAGCATGCCCGCCGGCTCGCCGCGGGCGTTGCGCGTGGCGACCACGCCGAGCGCGGGGACATCGGTCTTCGAGGTCAGGTCGCGCAGCGGCTGCAGTTCGGAGGTCGCGATCTCGGGGATGATGCCGAGCGCGTCGACGATGAGCCCGAGCGTGCGGCCGGCCGCGCGCACGATGACGATCTGCTGCTCCTCGGAGGAGGCGTCGGGGATGCCCAGCAGCCGGGCCAGACGCAGCACGGGCACGGGCTGGCCCTCATGCAGCTTGTAGCCGGCGAGCAGCCCGTCCCCCGCCTTCCTGGCCGAGGGCTTGAGCCCGGCGATGTCGACCGCCTCGACGACATCCCGCGCCGGGACGCCGAGCCAGTGCCGGCCGATATGGAAGGTCGCCACCTCGAAGGCCTCGACCCCGTCGGCAGGCTTCTGCGCGGCCAGCGCCACCGAGGCGGCGCCCGCCGCCGGGCGGGCCACGTTGTCCGCCGCGACCTCGCCGAGCGGCACGGCGCAGATCGCCACGACATCGGCGCGGTGGCCGTCGCTGGTCTTGTATTCGCGATAGCCCTTCGAGAGCGCGGCGCCCA
Source organism: Allobosea sp. (assembly GCF_030694325.1). Lineage (GTDB taxonomy): Bacteria > Pseudomonadota > Alphaproteobacteria > Rhizobiales > Beijerinckiaceae > Allobosea. The sequence continues at coordinate 19,989 of NZ_JAUXYO010000297.1, forward strand.
CCGCCATATGCTTGCCCTCGAAGCTGCGAATGCCGGCGAGATCGCCGTCGCGCTCCAGCGCCGCCGCATCGATCGGAAGCGGGCTTTGCGCGCCCACGGGGAAGCGCGGATCACTGGACGAGATGATCCGGCCATCGCCGCCCACCAGCAGCGTGAAGGCCCCCGCCAAGGCCGCGCCCTCCTCGTCGGTCGGCAGCGAATCGGCGAGGATCGCCGAAAATTGCGGAGTCGAGTCGAAGACGATGGCGATGCCGCCGAGCGCCCTGCCCCCGGCCGGGCTCTGAACCGCCGCGGTGTAGATCAGCGTCTCGGCCTCGCCATAGAGCAGGGTCGGCTCGAAGGCGGAGACGGCATAATGCTGGCCGGTGCGCAGGGCGAGCGTGCGTCCGACCCATTCGGCCTCGAGTCGCTGTCCGACGAGATGGGCCTGCGACGGCTGCGAGACGGCGACGACGACGCCCTGCGCATCGAACAGGATGAGATTGCTGTAGACGGTGTAGAGCGCGTTGATGGTGGCGAGAATCTCGCCGCAGAGCCGGCGGCCTTCGGGCGACGGCTCCGCCAGCACGCGGGCGAAGCTCGCATTCAGCGCCCACCAGCGGCAGTCATTGGCGCGCTCGTAGAGATTGCGGTCCATCACGTCGATGGCGAAGGCGGCGCGCGAGCGGCACTTCTCCATGATGGCGGCGACGACGGTGCGGTGGAGATCGCCGATCGAGGCGTCGCAGACGGCCTGCGTCTTGCGGCCGGCGCTGGAGATTTCCCAGAGCAGGATTTTCGAGAAGGCGGCATTGGCGGCGGTCGAGCCGGCCTGCCGGATCGAGCCGTTCCAGACGGAGCGGTTGAGATCGCCCTGGATCGCCGCCGCCTGGCGCGAGACATGGCGCAGTTCGGCCGAAAACAGCCCGGCCCGGCTGGTGACCGCCGCGAGCAGATCCTCGCCGATGCCCTTGCCGAGTTCGCCGTCGTCCTGGTCGAAGGCCGCCTCCAGCGGGATCAGCCCGAGACCGAGCCAGCCCGGCCCCATATAGCCCTGATAGCCCGACGTGCGGCAGGCCATGGCGAGATATTGCCGTCCCCCGAGGCGGATCACCGGGTCGCGCCCCTGCAGCGCGGAGGGCGAAAGCTTCAGCCCCGCCGGAAGCTGGATCGGGCAGGAGCCGGCGACGACGTCGCCGTCGGGCGAGACGCAGGCCAGCACGGTCCAGTCCTGTTCAGGCAGGAGCTTGCGGAAGATGCCCGCCATCTCGTCGGCCAGCCGGAAGACGAGAACGAGGACGCCGAGCGGGCGCTTGCCCGCATCCTCGACGCGCCAGGCATAGACCAGCGCGTTCTCGTCGGCGACGAAATCGATGGGGCCGTAATGCTCGACATAGGCGCCGCTCGAGGTCAGCGCCTCCGTGACGATCGGGTGCTGCGCCTCCTGCGCCGGATGCGGCGCGAGCCGGGCGCGGATCGCGCCCTCGCGGTCGATCAGCACGATGTCGGAATAAACCGAATACTTCGCGACATAGTCCCGGAAGCGCGCCTCGATCGCGGCCCGGGCCTCGGGCGAGACCGGGGCCTCCAGCATCTCGCGGATGTCGGTGTCGGCGGCGAGGAAGCCGATGTCGGCCGTGCGCTCGAACAGATTGCGGACCAGCACGTCGATGGCGTTCTGCGCTTTTGTGCGCAGATCGGTCATCGCCTTGTCGCGGGTCTCCTTGGCGAGATGGCCGAGCAGGCTGGCGGTCAGCGTCTCGAAGGCCGATCGCGTGCCCGACATCTCGGTGGCATTGCCGGAAAGCTGCCCGAGCAGCGTCAGCGTATCCCAAGAGGCCTGCAGCCGGTCGAAGACCTGGCGGTAGTCGTCGATCGCCCGCATGTGCCGGATCAGGCCGGCCAGCGCCGGATCGATCGCAGGTCCCGTCTGTAACGTCGGCAAGGGCAGGCGCCTCCGGTAGGCCGTCGCCCGCCGATACGGTACCGGACGAGGGACGCGCGCAACAAGGCGGGCCTCGTTGCGCGCGGAAGAAGATCACCAACTGCGCTGATTCGCATCCGCCCGAACAGGTGTTCGTGCTCAAATTTCGGTCAGAGGGCCCGCGCGAGCGGCGCCGCGACGCAGCTGCCTTTACGTTATCGACAGCATTCAGCGCGCCCGATACACGAGCGGGAACTGCTCGGGCGTGCCCGCCTTGCCGTCGCAGGCCACCTTCTCGCGATACTCGACCAGGACGAACTCGCCATCGGCCCCCACACGGTGGCGCTCATGGACCCCGCAGTCGCCCTCGCTGCGGCCGAGCGCGGTACCGGTGACGGTGCGGGTCTTCACATTCCATTCCGGCGACATCAATTCGGCGGGCGCGCTCGTGCGCTTCTTGCCGGGAGGGGCCTTGAAGTTCAGGAAGCGGAGGTTCTGCGCCGGCTCCGGCAGGTAGACCAGCGCATAGACCGCGTTCGCCTGGATGTTGAAGCGCTGGCAGGGCAGTTCCCAGATCGCCGATTCCTCCGACATCTGGAAGCCGGTGACGCCGGCCTTCAGCATCTCCGGGTCGCAGCCGAAGCGGCTCTTGAGCGTCGCCGGCAGCGTGCGCGGGATCTGGGCCGGCCTGACCGTGTAGCGGCTGAAGCTGCCGCCGGGATTGGAGGGAGGCGCCGCGGCGGCGGTCGCGGGCGGCGGTGCGGCAGGAGGCGGTGCGGCGATCGGCGCCATCATGCAGCCGGCTCCGCCCTTCACGGGCACGCGCGCCTGCTGCTTGCCGGCCATCGACACGGTCAGCGTTCCGCTCTCGATCTCGACCGCCTCGCCCTCGATCTCCCCAAGCTTGAGGTCGAGCACGGCAAAACCTTCATCGGCGCCGAGCCTGTAGAGTTGGTAGGGGTAGAGACCGTAGCCGCCGACCTTGCCGCCGGTCGCCACGCGCGTCATCGACAGGATCTTCTCGGCGACCTTGATGCGCGCCGGCTGGCGGGCGTGATTCTGGCCGGTCAGCGCTTCTGTGAAGATGAAGGCGTAGCGGTCCTTGTCGGGATCGCGGTTGGACTGCCACAGCGCGACAGAGCAGCCCTTCGAGCGGTCGACCTCGGCCTTGTCGAACAGTTTCAGGTCGAGCTTGGTCTCATCGGGCTTGGCCGGCGCCGGGCTCTGGGCGGGCGCGGGCGTCTGCGCCCCGATCGGTCCCGCTGACATTGCAGCCAGCACCAGCGCGGCCCACGCCGCCGCAACTCCGTTCGACCCCATCGCCAATCCCCCCGGCAGCGGCCGCGCCCGTGGCGGGCGTCGGCTTCCTCGCGGCACCCTAGTCAAGGACCGCGCCGGGGAGAACACGAAAGTGACGCTAGGTCAGATGCGCTCGATCCGCATCAGCGCTTCGAAATGCTTCTCTGACTGGAACACCAGGACCTGGCGCCATTCGCGGGCGGTCGCCTCAATCTCGGCGTCGGGAATGAGCTTCAACGGCCGGCCGGTCGACATGGCCAGGACCTGCTGGCGGCAGGCGCGTTCGAGAAAATAGAGGTCGTCGAAGGCGACCGCGACGGAAGGGCCGCCGATGGTGACGCCGTGATGGGCGAGGAAGGTGATGTCGGCGCCCGCCTCGGCCTTGTTGGCGGCTACGATCGCCTCGCCCTCGCTCTCGTCCAGCGCCAGCCCGCCGAAATGGTCGACATAGAGCGTGCGGCCATGAAAGCGGCAGGCGGTCTGGTGCGCCATCTCGAGCCGCCCGCCCTCGACCATGGTCAGCGCGGTGGCATAGGGCATGTGGACGTGCAGAACCGCGACATGGCGCGGATTGGCCTTGTGGGCGGCGATGTGGATGTTGCGGGCGGTGGCCTCGACCTCGCCCTCCCCTTCCAGGACCTGGCCGCGTTCGTCGATCAGCAGCAGGTCGGACGGCCTCATCTCCGACCAGTGCACGCCATAGGGGTTGATCAGGTAGCGCGTGCGGCCGTCGGGACCGTCGGGCAGAGCGACCGAGAAGTGATTGCAGATGCCCTCGTTCAGCTCGAACTTCGCGGCAAGGCGCAAGGCGGCGGCGAGATCGCGCCGCTGGCTGGTGATGGAAGACTGGGTCATCGGCGTGGCGCTCGCGGTTCGGTTCGGTCGCCGTGACCCAAGCATCGCGGGGCCGGACATGACAAGGCCCGGCACTGGGGCCGGGCCTGATGCCGATTGCATGGCGCGAGCGACTAGCGCGGCGCCAGCACCATGACCATCTGGCGGCCTTCGAGCTGCCAGTCGCTCTCGACCTTCGCCTGCTCGGCGAGATCGGCCTTGACGCGCTCGAGCACCTTCACGCCGAGATCCTGATGGGCCATCTCGCGGCCGCGGAAGCGCAGGGTCACCTTGACCTTGTCGCCCTCCTCGAAGAAGCCGAGCATGGCCTTCATCTTGACGTCGTAGTCATGCTTGTCGATGCCCGGCCGCAGCTTGATCTCCTTGATCTCGATGGTGCGCTGCTTCTTGCGCGCCTCGGCGGCCTTCTTCTGCTCCAGGAAGCGGAAGCGGCCATAGTCGAGAATCTTGCAGACCGGAGGCACGGAGTTGGGGGCGATCTCGACAAGGTCGAGACCGGCATCCTCGGCAATCTTCAATGCCTCGAAGAACGACACCACGCCACGATTGGCGCCGGTATCGTCGATGAGCTGGACCTCGCGAACGCCGCGGATGTCGCGGTTGGAGCGCGGACCGTCCTTGGTCGGGGTCGGGGCGGCACGGAAAGGACGACGAATGGCTGTATTCTCCTGTGAACGGCGCGCGCGGCGCCCATCGCCAGACACATTGCACAAAGACGCGCGTTGTCAATGCACGAGGGCCGGCTGTCGGTGACGAATACCCGATAGATCGGGACGATCCCGGTTTTCGGCAAGACCGACGCGGTTCAAGCGCCGCCCCGCCCCTCCAGCAGCGCGCAATAGACGTCGAGGGTCTCGGCGACCATCGTCTCGAGCGAGAAATGCCGCTCGACATGGCGGCGCGCCCGCATGGCGAGATTGTCGCGCGCCGACGGCCGCAGCGAGAGCGCGCCGGACAGCGCCTCCGCCAAGGCGGCGGCGTTGCCGGGCTCGACGCGCCAGCAGGTGCGCTCGCCGGGCGGGGTCTGCGGCGGGGCGAGCACGGTTTCCGGCACGGCACCGAGATCGGAGACGACGACCGGCGTGCCCATGGCCTGGGCCTCGACGGCGACGCGGCCGAAGGCTTCGGGCTCGGTCGAGGGCACGGTGACGACAGCCGCGGCCAGCAGGGCGGCCGGCATGTCCGAGCAATGGCCGACGCGGCGCACGCGCCCCTCGAGCCCCGCCTTGGCGATGAGCTGGTCGAGCTCCCTGACATAACCGTCGCGGCCCTGCGGATCGCCGGCCAGGATGAAGGCGGTGTCGGTGTCGCCGCCGTCGCGCAGGATGCGGGCGGCCTCGATCAGCACGCGCTGGCCCTTCCAGCCGGTCAGCCGGCCCGGCAGCAGCACGATCTGCTGATGCGCGCCGATGCCCCAGGCGGTGCGCAGCGCCTGGATCCGCTCCGGCGCAACGGCCTGGGGCGCGAAGGCCGCGAAATTGGTGCCCCGGTTGACGACGCGAATGCGCTCCCGAGCGAAGCCGTGACGGGCGAGGATGAGCTCGGCGGTATAGGCGGAATTGGCGATGACGATGTCGCCCCGCGCCATGACCGAGTTGTAGAGCGTCTTCACCGCCGAGCGGCTGTTGTAGGAGCCGTGATAGGTGGTGACGAAGGGCAGGCGCAGGAGCCTGGCGGCGGCGAGCCCGACCCAGGCCGGTGCCCGCGACCGGGCATGGATCAGATCGACGCCCTCGTGCCGGCAGAGCAGCGTGAGCTTGCGGATGTTCAGCGCCATGGCGAGCGGGTTCTTGGCCGCGGCCGGAAAGGGCAGCCAGACGCCGCCCTTGGCCTGCAGCTCGGCCACCAGCCGGCCGCCCTCGGTGGCGACCAGCGCGCGTGCGCCGACCTCGGTCAGCCCGCCCGCGATGTCGACCGCCGTGCGCTCGGCGCCGCCGGCCTCGAGCTCCGGGATGATCTGCAGGATCGTGCGCCCGACGAGCGGGTGGGACTCGGTCGAGGGCAGGGAGAGATGTGCACCGGGCTGAAAGGACATACTCACCGCTCTGGAACGCCACCCCTGACCCGTGCGGGCCGACCCGCGACACATTCGTGAGGCGTGACTATGCCTGCCCGCCGGCCGAATGCGCAGCCTATATTCGCCCGCCGGACCCGATTCGTCACAGGAGATTTGCGTTGGAGCGAGAGGCCCCCCAATGGCTCGAAGTCGGCGAGGGCGCGCAGATGCGCCGTCTCGCCGTGCTGTCCCGGCCCGGCGACGGCGTGCCGGTCGTCTGGCTCGGCGGTTTCCGCTCGGACATGCGGGCGACCAAGGCCGAGGCCCTGAACGACTGGGCAAGGCGGGCCGGCCGGCCCTTCCTGCGCTTCGACTATGCCGGCCATGGCGAGAGCGACGGCGATTTTGCGCGCTGGACGCTGTCGCACTGGCTGGAGGATGCGCTGGCCGTCATCGCCGCCCGCTGTGGCGCGCCGCCCATCCTGGTCGGCTCCTCGATGGGCGGCTGGATCGCGCTGCTCGCGGCGCGCCGGCTGCTGGGCACGGCGCTGGCGCCGGCCGGCCTCGTGCTGATCGCACCGGCGGTCGACTTCTCGGAAGATCTGATGTGGGCCCAGATGCCCGAGCCGATCCGCCAGACCATCCTCCGCGACGGCGTCTGGATGCGCCCGTCCGAGTATTCGCCGGAGCCGACGCCGATCACGCGCGCGCTGATCGAGGACGGGCGCCGCCATCTGATGTTCGGCTCGGAGATCAGGACGGGCTGTCCCGTCCACATCCTGCAGGGGATGCAGGATCCCGACGTGCCCTGGCGCCAGGCCCTGAAGCTCGTCGAGCACCTCAGTGGCGATGCGGTGATCCTGACGCTGGTCAAGGATGGCGACCACCGGCTTTCGACCGCGCAGGATATCCAGCGCCTTCAGGCGGCGGTCGCCGGGATGGCGACCGCGCCGTGATGCCTCAATGGACGCTGACCATCCGCAGATCGTGCTCCCAGGCGTTGGCGGTGGCCGCCTCGCGGGAATCCGTCACCAGGATGGGCGCGCCGTCGGCGGAGAGCAGCGCGAAGAGCTGCAGGCCCGACTGGATCTCCGGCGCCTGCGGAAAGATCCGCAGCAGTTCGTCGGATGTCATCGACTTGAGATAGGCGACCTCACCGGTCCCCAGCGCCGCGAATTCGGCCGGGGTCAGGGGGGTCGTCCGGATCATCGTGCTGTCTTCGTTCATCGCGCCCTCCTTCAGAGCAGTGCGAGTGCGGTTACAAGAATACGACTGCAATCATGAACGGATGCAAAAACCGCGCTTGCATCCGCTTCGAGCTCAGACCGGCTCATCGCGGCTCACGATATCGATACGCCGGATCAGCCTTTCGGGTTCCGGGCGGACGAGATCGATCGCCAGCAGCCCGTTGGAGAGGTCGGCCCCCATCACCTGCATCCCTTCAGCCAGCAGGAAGCTGCGCTGGAACTGGCGCGCCGCGATGCCGCGATGCAGGAAATGCCGGCTCTTGTCGTCGAGCTGGCGACCCCGGATCGTGAGCTGGTTTTCCTCCAGCGTGATCTCGAGCTGGTCGCGCGCGAAGCCTGCGACGGCGAGCGTGATCCGCAGCCGGTCGGGCTCGTCACCCGAGCGGGCGAGCCGTTCGATGTTGTAGGGCGGGTAACCCTCGTTGGCGCCCTTGGCGACCCTGTCGAGGGCGCGCTCGATATCGTCGAAGCCGAGAAGAAACGGATGGGACAGACTGGGCGTACGCGTCATTCTCAGGACCTTGCCTGACGGTGCCGGAGCCTCGCGAGAGCGCTCCCGATCGACCGGGGCCCAGATATCCGGCGCCCCGCGGGCGGAAGGCGAAGCCCTTCCGCTTGAGTGACGATATGGCGATCGCGGCGGCGGCTTCAAGGGTTCCGGCGGCGCCGCCGGGGCGGTCGAACGTCGCGGCGAACCGGGCGGGGACGGGTGGTACAGCCACCCCGGCTTGAACGGGGGACCTCTAGATCCACAATCTAGCGCTCTAACCAACTGAGCTATGGCTGCCCGCACCCGGCGCTTGGCGATCGGTCGCTTTCGCGAGATCGGCGGCGGCGCGGAACCTAGAACCGACGCCCCGCGATTGCAACCCGGCAATCGCGGGTTTTTGCTGTCCGCGAGCCCAGGCCCTGGAGATCCGATGTCAGTCCCTGCCGATCGCCTTGCTGGCGATGCGCGCCAGTTCCTTCAGATGCTCCGAATAGGACTCATAGGAGCGGCGCACGGCCTTGGCCTGAAGGGCCACCGCATCGGCGGCGCTGTCGGTGCGCGCCAGCGTCTCGACGTCGCCCAGCGTCGCCTTCAGCTCGGCGCAGGCATGGTCGAGCATGCTCGCCTGGAGCGCGCCGAAAGCTTTCGCCATCGCCAGCGTCTGAGTCATCACCGTGGTCGAGGCGATGGCGGCGAATTCAGGTGGGCGCGGCAGCGGCGTCGCGATCAGCGAAGCGGGCGCGGCCACAGGGGCGGCGGCCGGAGCCGCGGGCTTCGGCGGGGCGATGTCGGCCGTGCGCGCCGCGGTCTCGACGACCGCCTGCGTCGCCTTGGCCGCAGCGACCGCGACGGTTTCGATCGCGGCGGTCGCAGCGGCGGCCGTCTTCGCGACGGCAGCCGGCGCAGCGGCCGCGAGGGCGGCGGAGGCGGGCGCTTGGACCTTGGCGGCCGGCGTCTCGCGCCGGACCTTGGTGGAGGCGATCTGGGTCGCGGTGCCCGGCTTGATCGCCCGGGGCGCAATCTTCACGGGCGCCTTCGGTGTCTCCGTCTTGGCAGCCGGAGACTTGGCGACCACAGACTTGGCAACCACAGACTTGGCAGCCGAAGACTTGGCAGCCGCAGGCACGGCTGGGGCCGCTTTGGTGACCGCAGGCTCGGCAGGGGCGGGCTTGGTCACAGGCCCGGCAGCAGCCGGCATGGAAGCCGCAGGCTTGGCAGCCGAACCCTTTGCATCAGCCGGCTTGGCCTCCGGCATTTTGGCAGCGGGCATCGTCGCAGTTGGGGCGGGTTTGGCGGCGGGTTCCGCCTTGGGCTGAGGCGCTACGACGGGCGCTGGCGCCGGAGCCTTGGCGGCCGGAGCGTCGGGCGGCAGCGTCCCCGACAGCGCCTTGACGGGCGACAGGCTGATCGGGGCTTTGGACTTGGTCCGGGTCGGTGCGGGCTTGACCATCACGGTTCTCCTTCGGCGCTGACAGGGTGCGGCGGGCGTTGCGCCCGGCTTCCGGTCGTGGATATCGCGCCGGGGCTGTCCGGATGGTCAGTTCGGCGCAGGAGCGGCCGCCGCGGGGCAGCGGCCGCGTCCGAGGCGGTTGCGTCTGCGATTACTTGGGCTTGGCAGCCTTCGCCACAGTCTCGGCCGTCTTGGTGGCGACCTCCTGGGCGGCGGCACCGAATTCCTTCAACTGAGCCTGGAGAGCGGCCATCTGGGCCTTCATGAACTCCGACTGGTGCGTCATCACCTCGGTGATGTCCTTGGACTGCACCAGCTTCTGGGCCAGGTCGAAGGCCGCCGCAACGTTGTTCTCGGCATAGGAGATCGCCTTGCGGGCGGCGTCATGCGTGCTCACGCGGGCTGTCTCGGCCGAGCCATGCGCGGAATCGACGGCTTTCGTCGCCGCGCCGATGAAACCGTCGAAGGCCTTGCGGGCCTGCTCGACACTGCGCTCGGCGAAGTCGCGCATCTCGGCGGGGACTTCGTAAGGGGTCTTGATCGCCATGGGTGGTCCTCCTGTTCGGCGCCGCTGACTGTCTGCCTTGCCGGATCCGCCGGCCAAGGCCCGGTCTCTGTTATTGTGCAGCGCAATATCATTGTTGCGCCGCAAAGACAATGATAGCCGCAATGCCCGGATCCGTTAACGCTGTTTCGAACGGGCGGGGGAGAGCGCGGGTCCCTCCATGGCGCAGCGGTGATTTGGCGGCTATTAAGGCTTTGTTAGGCATAATGGCGCCGCCTTGGGGTGCCAACCGAGAGCATGCGGGCATGAGCGAAGCCGGACAGGACTGGGCACGGCTGGGCGCGACAGCGGCGCAGGATGCGACTCTCGCCTCCTATGCGGCCGGCGGCGCCCTGCTGCTCTGGGATCGAGACGCCGCACAGCCGGGCTTCCTCAACGCCGCGGCCCGGGCGCTGCTGGCCGGAACCGGCTCGCTGCCCGCCACGACGCGCCAGAGGCTGTCGCTGCTCGCGGGCGGCCTCGCCTCGCCCGATCGGCTGCGGCTGGAGCGCCTGCGGCTGACCGCGGGCTTCGCGGCGACGCTGGTCACCTGCGGCTGCAAGCTCGTCACCGCCGCGGACGGGACGCCGGTTCTGGCGCTCGTGGTGCCCGAGGCCGAGTTCCGGCGGCTGGGAATCGCCCTCCCGCAGCCTGAGTCCGATCCGCTGCCGACAGCCGAGACGCCGGCGCCTGCGACGACGCCGGCCGAGGCACCGGAGGCCGCGGCGACCGCCCCCGCTCGCGCGGTTCGCTTTCTCTGGCAGAGCGATGCACAGGCGCGCCTGACCAGCCTCTCGCCGAATCTGGCCGAACTCGCGGGCCCCGATGCCGTGGCGCAGCTCATCGGCCGGCCCTGGGCCGAGCTGATCGGCACGGTGGTGCAGGATCGCAGCGGCGGCCTGCTCGAGCGCCTGAGCGGAACGACGACCTGGAGCGGCCATGAGGTGCTCTGGCGCAGCGCGACGCCAGGCGAAGGCGCGCGGGTCGACCTCTCCGGCGTGCCGGTTCTCGACGCCACCCGGCAGGTCACCGGCTTCCGCGGCTTCGGCCTGGCGCGGCCCGGCGCGCGCGAGCCCTTCCCGGTCGCGGCCGAGGTCGCCTTGGCTGAACCCGCGGTCGAGGCTGCGGCCGACGAACCCAAGCTCGCCTTGGACGCGGCCGGCGAAACCGTGCCGGCTCACGCGACCGAGGCTGCGACGTCCGAGACCGAGGTCATCGAGGCGATCGATGCCGCCGTCGTCGCGCCGGCACAGGCCGCCTCGCCCGAGGACCTGGCGACCGACACCGGCGAGCCGCTGTCGCCCGAACCGGCCGAGCCCATCGCCGCGACGGAGGAGTCGGCCGAGCCCCCGCGCGCGACCGCGACTCCAGAGCCGCCCCCGGGCGACGAGGCTCCCGCCGAGGACGCGCCCTCGCCCGCTCCGTCAGCGGGCAACATCGTGCCGCTGCGCAACGGACATCTGACCCCGGTGCGGCCGATCATCGAACCGTCGAAACCCAATCTGAGCTCGGCCGAACGGAGCGCCTTCCGCGAGATCGCCAAGGCGCTGGGCGCGCGCATCGCAGGCGACGACGAGCCGGCTGCCCCGCGCCTGCCGCCCGCCGCGCCACTGCGGCTGAAGGAGGCCGAACCCGCGGCCGTCGAGGGCGGGAGCGGTGCGGCGGAGGCGAGCCCGGCGCCGGAGCCGGCCGCCACGGCCCGGCGGCTGCCGAACTCGCATGCGGACCTGCTCGACAGGCTGCCGATCGCGGTGCTGGTCAACCGCGACGACACCGCGCTATACGCCAACCGCACGATGCTCGACCTGCTCGACTATGCCGATCTCGACGATCTCGCCTCGGGTGGCGGTGTCAGCCGGCTGATCAAGGATGCCGAGCGCACCGATGGCGGCGGCATGACGCTGATCGACCGTCTGGGCCATCTCGTCCGGGTCGATGCGGTGCTCTCGAGCGTCGCCTGGCAGGGTGAGCAGGCGACGTTGATGGCGTTCCGCCATCCCAAGGGCGGCGGCGAGGCCAAGGCGCTCACGCCGGAGGAGGCCGAGGAGGCGGAACGGGCGGCCGAGTTCGAGGCCGAGGATACCGAGAGCGCCGCCCGGGTCGAGGCGCTGCGGCTGGATGCGGGCGTCCGCGACGCGCGCATCGCCGAACTCGTCGCGATGCTCGACACCGCCACGGACGGCGTCGTCACGGTGGATGAGCGCGGCCGGATCCTCTCGCTCAACAAGACCGCCGAGGCGCTGTTCGGCTACGACCAGCGCGAGGTCACGGGCGAACTGTTCACCCTGCTGTTCGCAGCCGAGAGCCATGCGCCGGCGCTGGACTATCTCGAGGGGCTGAGGGGCGGCGGCGTCGCCTCGGTGATGAATGACGGCCGCGAGGTCGTCGGCCGGGTGCGCCAGGGCGGCAAGATCCCGCTGTTCATGACGATGGGCCAGATCGCGGAAGGCACGGAGCGGCGCTTCTGCGCCGTGCTGCGCGACATCACCGCCTGGAAGAAGACGGAAGGCGAGCTGGTCGAGGCGCGCAAGGCCGCCGAGAAGGCCAGCGCCCAGAAATCCGACGTGCTGGCCAAGATCAGCCACGAGATCCGCACGCCGCTGAACGCGATCATCGGCTTTGCCGAGGTGATGGCGGAGGAGCGTTTCGGGCCGATCGCCAATGAGCGCTACAAGGAATACCTGCGCGACATTCACCAGTCGGGCGGCTACGTCATCAGCCTGGTCAACGACCTGCTCGACCTCGCCAAGATCGAGGCCGGCAAGCTCGATCTCGACTTCGTCAGCGTCAACCTGAACGAGATCGCGCTCTCGGCGGTGAGCCTGCTGCAGCCGGAGGCGCAGCGCGGCCGCGTCGTGCTGCGCTCGGGGCTCTCGCCGAAGCTGCCGCCGGTCGTGGCCGACCAGCGCTCGATCCGGCAGATCGTGATCAACCTGCTCTCCAATGCCGTGAAGTTCACCGATGCCGGCGGGCAGGTGATCATCTCCACCGCGCTTGGCGACCAGGGCGAGGCGATCCTGCGGGTGCGCGACACCGGCATCGGCATGGACGACAAGGAGATCGAGCTCGCGCTCGAGCCCTTCCGCCAGGTGCCGACGACGCGACGCGCCGGCGGCACGGGCCTGGGCCTGCCGCTGACCAAGGCACTGGTCGAGGCGAACCGCGCCGCGATGTCGATCACCAGCGTGAAGAAAGAAGGCACGCTGGTCGAGATCACCTTCCCGCCGCAACGTGTGCTGGCGGGGTGAGGAGACGGCGGCTGACGGCCCTGCGCGGCCGATGAGGGGCCGCCGTGCGAGAGGTCGGTCGCGGGTCAGGCCTGCCGCAGCACCCGTCGTCGCGGACCCTCCGGGCGAGCCGGCGACCCGTTGCGGATCATCCAGGGCACGCGCTCGGCGAAGGCCGGTTTCGCATAGAAATAGCCCTGGCCGAAATCGCAGCCCGCTTCCCTGAGCCGGTCGGCCTGGCCGGCGTTTTCGACGCCCTCGGCCGTGATCCTCATGCCCATGTTGCGACCGAGGCCGACGACCGCCGCCACGATAGCGGCATCGTCCCTGTCGGTTTCGAGGTTCCTGACGAAGCTCTGGTCGATCTTGATGTGATCGACCGGGAACTGCTTGAGGTGGGTCAGCGACGCAAAGCCGGTGCCGAAATCGTCCAGCGCGATCGAGATCCCGGCCTTGTGGCATTCGCTGAGGACGGCCGCCGCTCCCTCGGTCTGGCGCCCCAGGAACACCGTCTCGGTGACCTCGATCTCGAAGTGCGACGTCGGGACGTCGGCGGCGTCGAGGAGCGCCATGATCCGGGTCGCGAGCGTGCGGTCGGCGAAATCGGCGGAGGCGAGGTTGACGGCGACACGCCCGAATTCGAGGCCCTGGTCGAGCCAGGCGCGCATGTCCGACGCCACCTGCCCGATCATGGCCGTGGCCAGCGCCGTCGAGATCTCCTGATCGTCGAAGGCCGATCCGAAATAGGCCGGGGTCAGCAGGCCGAGTGTGGGATGCCGCCAGCGGGCCAGCGCCTCGAAACCGACGATCTCGCCCGTCGCGAGCGACACTTTGGGTTGATAATGGGGGAAGAATTCGGCCGCTTCCAATCCCTGGCGGACTTCGCGCAGGATCGAGACGCGGCGCTCCATCAGGTCGCGTGCCGCAGGCGAGTAGACGACCGCCCTGCTGCGTCCGCCCTCCTTGGCCCGGTAGAGCGCGATGTCCGCGTCCTTCATCAGTTCGACGGGATCGCGATGATGCTCGGGGAAGGCTGCTACGCCGATGCTGGCCTTGGTGGACAGGGCCCGTCCCAGATAGTCGAAGGTGGTCCGCAAGGCCTCGACGATTCCGTCGGCGCATGAAGCGATGTCGGCCAGCCCGGGCTGCTCGACCAGAACGATGGCGAATTCGTCTCCGCCGACGCGGGCGACCACGCCCCGGTCGCCGACCAGCCGCGTCAACCGGGCCGCCGTTTCGGCGAGGAGTTGATCGCCTGCGGCGTGACCCAGCGTGTCGTTGATGTCCTTGAAGTCGTCGAGGTCGAGCAACAACAGACCGACGCCGGTTCCAGCCAATTCGGCTGTCTCCAGCGCGTCCTCCAACCGCGTCTGGAACAGTGCCCGATTGGGCAATCCCGTCAGAGGGTCGTGGTTGGCCGTCTGCCAGATCGCTTTTTCGGTCGCCTTCCGGTCAGAGATGTCGAAAGTAATGCCGATCAGGCGCTCGTCGCCGTTCCGCTCCGCCCTGATCGCGAGCCAGATCTCGCCGCCATCGGGGCCGCGGTAGCGCACTTCGGTCGAGTGCGTGCCGTCGGCGATGGCGGCCAGGCGCAACAGATCGACCTTGTGCCGGTCGTCGGGATGAACGCGCTCGACGAACTCCGATGTCGGCCCCGAATGAATACCGAGCAGCGCGTAGGCGTTGTCCGAGCGATCGACATGCTTCGTCGTCAGGTCGACGTCCCAGGCGACCATGTTGCTCGCGTGCAGCGCCAGCCGGAGACGCTCGCCGCCGATGCGCACGGCGTCTTCGGCGATCTTGCGCGGGGTGATGTCTTGGAGAGTGCCCAACATACGGACGGGGCGGTCTTCGACATCGTAGAGCGTGCGCCCGCCGACCTCGACCCAGCGCGTCTCGCCGTCCGTGGGCCTGATGATGCGGAACGTCGCCGAAACGGATGGCGAGCCCCGATCGAAGGCCGGGTCGAACGCGGCACGAATCCGCGCGCGGTCGTCGGGATGGACGAGCGGCAGACAATCCTCCCGCTGCAGAGCCGCCGTCTCCGGCATCCCCAGGATGCCACGGACCTCCGACGACCATTCGAGATGCCCGGTGGCAAAGTCGAGGTCCCAGATGCCGAGTCCCGTCGCGGCCAGGGCCAGCCGAAGCCGCTCCTCGCTGGTGCGAAGCGCTTCGCTCGCCCGGCGCGCCTCGGTCAGATCCTGCAAGGCGCCCACCATCCTGATCGGCCGGCCCGCGGTATCCCTCACGAGATAACCGCGATCGCGGACATAGGCGTAGTCACCGTCGCCCTTGCGCCAGCGATACTCGCCTTCCCAGCGCTCGCCGTCCCGCCCCGCGATGAAGGCCCGAACCTGCTCGTCGACGGTCGCCCGGTCGTCCGGATGCACGCTTTCCAGCCAGGTCGTTCCCGTGGCGGGGGCTTGCGCCTTCTCGTAGCTGAACAGCCCGAGCCGGCTTTCGCCCCATTGCAGCCGGTCCGTCTCGAAATCCCAATCATAGATCGCGTCCGATGTCGCATGGGCCGCCAGACGATAGCGCTGCTCGCTCTCGCGGAGCCTCTCCTCAGCGACCCTGCGATCATCCTCCGCCAGCCTCCGGGCCGTGACGTCGGCGAAGGTGCGGACGACGCCGCCATTGGGCAGACGGTTCGTCCTGACCTCGAGGACCGTGCCGTTCGGCCGCCGTCGCTCGTAGACCGAGGCCTCGATGTTGTTGCCCTCGTGCCGGATGGCGTGCACGAGCGTCGGGTCGGCGTCCGCGAATTCGCCCTGCTCGATCTGCCAGCGCTTGACGTCCTCGAATTTTGGCACCGCGCGCATCATCTCGGCCGGCAGGTCGAGCAGATCGATGGCGCGCTGATTGCAGACGACGACGTCTCCACTGGAATCGACCATGACGATGCCCTGGTCGACATTCTCGAGCGCGCCGTGCAGCAGCGCCGTGTTCTCGGCCAGAGCCTTGTTCGTGCTGCGGAGCTTGAGCTCGCGCATCACGGCCCGCGCCAGCGCCAGCAGCGTGCTGGCCTGAACCTCCGTCAGCCCCTGCGGACGGGGACGGACATCGCCGACGCAGACGGCACCCAGCAGCAGACCATCCGGTGTTTCCAGGCGCGCGACGGCGTAGAAGCGCAGGCTCGGCGGGCCGATGACGAACGGATTGCTCTCGAAACGCTCGTCTTTGGCGAGATCGGCGATGACGACGAGCTTCGCCTCGTGGATCGTGTTCGCGCAGATCGACGTGTCGAGCGAATTCTCGTCCAGGCTCAGCCCGATCCGAGACTTGAACCACTGCCGCTCGCCCTCGAGGAAGCTGACGGCCGCCACGGGCGTGCCGCAGGTTTCGCTCGCAACCCGCGTGATTTCGTCGAACGCGGTCTCGGACTTCGTGTCGAGGATGTCCAGAGCCTTCAGCGCCGCGAGACGACGCTCATCTCTCCAGAACGATCTCGGTTCGGTGTTCATGGTCAAGCGGCTGACCTTCATGACGACGCGCGCGGGTTTGCGACGTTACGAACGAGCACTTACGAAACCCTGAAGCGGAGCAAGGCCGGGACATGGGGACCGGAGAGACGACTTTGCGCATGGCTGGGAGCCCAAGGACGCGGATGCACCCGCGCCGACTCTCCGCTAATGACAGGAGGCAATCCTTCTCCCAAGGCGCTCTCCCATGACCCTCACCATCTATGGCTGCTACCGCTCGCGCGCCTCGCGCAACATCTGGCTCGCCAACGAACTGGGCCTGTCCTTCACCCATGTCCCCGTGATCCAGGTCTATCGCCTGCCCGACCCCAACGCGCCGGGTGCGCCCGTCCATACGCAGAGCCCGGAGTTCCTCGCGGTCAATCCGAAGGGGCAGATCCCGGCCATCGACGACGGCGGCTTCAAGCTGCAGGAATCGCTCGCCATCAACCTCTATCTCGTCCGCAAGCATGGCGGCCCGCTGGCGCCGAAGGATGCGCAGGAGGAGGGGCTGGCGGTGATGTGGTCGCTCTGGGCGAGCACGGCGGTCGAGAGCCATGCGCTCAACATCCAGTACCACATGGCGGCCTATCCGCCTGAAAAGCGCGATCCGAAGCTGGTCGAGGCGGCGCTCGCCGCCCTGCCGGCCCCGTTTGCCGCGCTGGACAAGGCGCTCGCCGCGGGCGGCGGCTTCGTCATGGGCGGGCGCTTCACGGTGGCCGACATCAACGTCGCCGAGATCATCCGCTACGCCAAGCCGGCCGCGCAGCTCTTCGAGGCGGCACCGCATGTGAAGGCCTGGCTCGACGCCTGCCATGCCCGCCCCGCCTTCCAGGCGATGTGGACGGCGCGGGACGCGGAAGCGGCCTGACGCTACATCGGCACTCTGGACGACAGGATCCGGGTGGCGGCCTCGCCGCCCTGAGCCTACTGACGCGGGCTGACGGTCGGGCGAGGACAAAATGCCGCGATGACGATGCCCATGCCTGCCGCGCCCGCGCGGATGTCGACGCCCGACTGGCTGCTGCTGGCCGGGCTCTCCGTCCTGTGGGGCGGCTCCTTCTTCTTCAACGCGCTGGCGCTGGCGCAATGGCCGCCGCTGCCGGTGCTGCTCGCGCGGGTGGGTCTGGCGGCGCTGGCGCTGCTGCTGGCAGTGCGGCTGGCGGGGCTGTCGATGGCGGTCGGCCGGGGCCTCTGGCTCGCCTTCTTCGGCATGGGCGTGCTCAACAACCTGATCCCGTTCAGCCTGTTTCTGTGGGGCCAGCAGCAGATCCCGAGCGGGCTGGCCTCGATCCTGAACGCGATGACGCCGATCTTCACGGTGCTGGTGATGCATGTGTTCGGCGGCGAGCGCGCGACCGGGCGCAAGATCGCCGGCATCGTCGCGGGCTTCGCCGGCGTCGCCATCCTGATCGGGCCTGACGCGCTCTCGGGGCTCGGCCTCAACCTGCTGGCGCAGCTCGCCTGCATCGGTGCGACGGTCTCCTACGCCTTCTCGGGGTTGTATGGCCGGCGCTTCCGCGCCTTGCCGCCGCTCGTCACCGCCGCCGGCCAGCTCAGCGCCTCGACGCTGATGACGCTGCCGATCGTGCTCGTGCTCAACCCGCCCTGGACCCTGCCGCTGCCCACGGCGCAGACGGTCTTCGCGCTGCTCGGCCTGGCGCTGGTCTCGACGGCACTGGCCTATGTGATCTTCTTCAGGATCATGCGCTCCGCCGGCCCGAGCAATGTCGTGCTGGTGACCTTCCTGATCCCCGTCAGCGCCATCCTGCTCGGGGTCGGCCTGTTGGGGGAAAGCCTGTTGCCG
The DNA here is from genome assembly GCF_030694325.1 of Allobosea sp. GTDB lineage: Bacteria > Pseudomonadota > Alphaproteobacteria > Rhizobiales > Beijerinckiaceae > Allobosea. The sequence continues at coordinate 38,271 of NZ_JAUXYO010000297.1, forward strand.
CGCCATTTCGCCGGCATGGCGGCGATCTTCGCGGGGCTGGCACTGATCGACGGGCGCATCCTGCGCGTCATACGGCCCTCCACAGCCTCGTGACCGGGGACGGCTCGCGAAACCGAGCCCTTTATTGCCAATAAATTATGAATTGCTCTAGGGTCGCTTTCGCGGCATGAGCCGCTATCGGCTCTAACGACGAGCACTGGAAGATATCGGCCAACGATACGCCAGAGGGGACCAAGAGGGACACCCATGGACATCAGGCATCTGCGATGCTTCATCGCAGTGGCGGAAGAGCTTCATTTCGGCCGCGCTGCGGAGCGGCTCGGCCTGGCTCCCCCCGCCCTCTCCCGCCAGATCAGCACGCTGGAAGAAGAGCTCGGTTGCGTTCTCCTGACCCGTACGACGCGGCAAGTCGCTCTGACGCGGGCAGGCCTGATCATGCTCGAGGAAGCCAAGAGCATCCTCGCCCGGATGGACCACGCCTCCCGGGCGGTACGGGAGGCCTCGCTCGCCTCGGGCAAGATGCTGCGCATCGGCGCGATCGACGCCGCCTCGTCCAGCTTCGTTCCCGAGGCGCTCGTCGCCTTCCGCGAGCGCTATCCCGGCGTGCAGATCAAGTTCGTCGAGGCGATGACGGCCCCGCTCGTGCAGATGCTGGAGGCCGGCAAGCTCGATCTCGCCCTGACCCGGCCGCCGCGCAAACCGACCGACTGCGCCTTCGAGGTGCTGCGCGTCGAGCGGCCGATCGTCGTGCTCAACGAGGCCCATCCGCTGGCGGCGCGCGAGCATCTGACGATGCAGGATCTCGTGGGCCAGCCCTTCGTGGTGCCCTCGAAGCGGATCCGGCCCTTCGCCTATGATCTGGTGATGGCCTATTTCGAGAGCGTCGGCGCGGTACCCAACGTCACCATCGAAGCGACCGAGAAGCCGGCGATGATGTCGGCGGTGGCAGCCGGGCTCGGGATGGCGCTGGCACCGGACTGGGTCTCGCGCCTGAGCTTTCCGGGCGTGACGATGCGGCGTCTGCGCGGCGCGCTGCTCGACCCGCCGCCGCCCGGCGCTCTGGTGGGCATCGCCTGGCGGCCGCAGCAGCGGCTCGACGCCCGCGACGACTTCCTCGCCATCCTGCGCGAACGTGTCACCCTGATCGACGAACGGCAGGTGCTGCCCTTCGCCATTCCCGTCACGAAGCTAAAGCGAACCGCCCGCCTGGTCGGGTCGGCAGTTGGAGGAGCCTGATGAGTTTGAACCAGATCGAACGGGCGCGGGGCCTGCGCATTCGCTCGTCGCAGGATTTCGCGGCCGGGCTCTTCATGATCGTGCTGGCCGTCCTGGCGCTGGTTCTGGCGCGCGACCTGCCCATGGGCAGCCTGCGCCAGATCGGCCCCGGCATGCTGCCGACATGGTTCTCGATTTTCTGCGCCGCTCTCGGGCTGCTGCAGATCGTCGGGTCGCTGCGCTTCAACGGTGAGGCGCTCAGCGGCTGGTCGTGGCGCGGCGTGATCTTCGTGCTCGGCGGCGCCTGCGTCTTCGGCCTCACCATACGCGGCTTCGATTTCGGCCCGATCAGGTTCCCTTCCCTGGGGCTCCTCGTGGCCGGCCCGCTGGTGATGCTGATCTCCGGCCTGGCCGCCAACGACCTGAAATGGAAAGAGCTGATCATCTTCACCGTGGCGATGTCCGCCGCCTGCATCCTCCTGTTCAAATACGCGCTGAGCCTGCCGATTCCGCTGGCGCCCTGGCTGCTGGGAATCTGATCCGATGGATATGTTCTCCAACCTGTCGCTGGGCTTCGGCGTCGCGCTGTCCTTTCAGAACCTCGCGCTCTGTTTCGTCGGCTGCCTCGTCGGCACGCTGATCGGCGTCCTGCCCGGCGTCGGCCCGATCGCGACGATCTCGATCCTGCTGCCGATCACCTTCGGGCTCGATCCGACCGGCGCGCTGATCATGCTCGCGGGCATCTATTACGGCGCCCAATATGGCGGCTCGACCACCGCGATCCTGGTCAACATCCCCGGCGAAGCCACCGCCGTCGTCACCACCCTCGACGGCCACCAGATGGCCAAGCAGGGCCGGGCCGGCATCGCGCTCGGCACCGCCGCGATCGGCTCCTTCGTCGCCGGCTGCTTCGCGACCGTGGTCATCGCCGCACTCGGCGCGCCCCTGACAAAGATGGCGCTGCTGTTCGGCCCGGCGGAATATTTTTCGCTGATGGTGATGGGCCTGTGCTTTGCGGTGGTGCTGGCGCGCGGCTCGATCCTGAAGGCCTTCTGCATGATCATGCTCGGCCTCCTGCTTTCGACCGTCGGCACCGATCTGGAGACCGGCCAGGAACGGCTGACCTTCGGCATCCCCGCCCTGGCCGACGGAATCGACTTCTCCGTCCTGGCGATGGGCATCTTCGGTTTCGCCGAGGTGCTGCGAAACCTCGAGACCCCTGAGGCGCGCGACGTCGTGCGCGCCAAGATCGGGCGGCTGCTCCCCGGCTGGTCGGACATCAAGCAGTCGGCCATGCCGTGCATGCGCGGCACGGTGATCGGCGGCACGCTCGGCATCCTGCCGGGCAACGGCGCGGTGCTGGGCCCCTTCGCCAGCTACACGGTGGAGAAGAAGATCGCCAAGGATCCCTCCCGCTTCGGCAAGGGCGCGATCGAGGGCGTCGCGGGCCCCGAATCGGCCAACAACGCCGGCGCGCAGACCGCCTTCATCCCGCTGCTGACGCTCGGCATCCCGCCGAATGCGGTGATGGCGCTGATGGTCGGCGCGATGACCATCCACGGCATCATCCCCGGCCCCCAGGTCATGACCCGCAACCCCGAATTGTTCTGGGGCATGATCGCATCGATGTGGATCGGCAATCTGATGCTGCTGATCATCAACCTGCCGCTGGTCGGGCTGTGGGTGAAACTGCTGCAGGTGCCCTATCGCCTGATGTTCCCGGCGATCCTGATCTTCTGCTGCATCGGCATCTACTCGGTGAACAACCAGCCCCTCGACGTCGCCTTCACCGCGATGTTCGGCCTGTTCGGCTATCTTCTGATCAAGCTCGGCTTCGAGCCGGCGCCGCTGCTGCTGGGCTTCGTGCTCGGCAAGCTGATGGAAGAAAAGCTGCGCCAGGCGCTGATCATCTCGCGCGGCTCGTTCATGACCTTCCTCGAGCGGCCGATCTCGGCCGGGCTCCTGCTCGTGGCGGTCGCCGTGCTGGTCGTCGCGCTCATGCCGTCGATGGCGAAGAAGCGCGACGAAGTCTTCACCGAATGAGGGGCTTGCCGCGCATCGCGCGGCGCCCCACCTTGCCCGCAACCATAACGAGGAAGGAACCGCAATGAAGAAAACCGTAATCGGCCTCGCCGCCGCCATGACCCTCGCCCTCGCGGGCGGCGCCCACGCCCAGGGCTATCCGACCAAACCCGTGACGATGATCGTGCCGTTCGCCGCCGGCGGACCGACCGACATCATCGCGCGCATCGTCGGCGACCACATGTCCAAGACGCTCGGCCAGCAGATCGTGATCGAGAACGTCGCGGGCGCCGGCGGCACCACCGGCATCACCCGCGCGATGACCGCGGCGCCGGACGGCTACACCATCGCGATGGGCCATCTCGGCACCTTCTCGGCGGCACCCGCCACCTATCCTGGGCTGAAATACGACCCGATCAACGGCATCCAGCCGATCGGCCTGGCCGGCGGCACGCCGATCCTGATCGTCGCGCGCAAGAACCTCGAGGCGAACGACCTGAAGTCCTTCGTGGCGGCGGTGAAGGCCAATCCCGACAAGTTCAACGAAGCCCATGCCGGCCTGGGCTCCGTGTCGTGGACGACCTGCACCCTGCTGAAGGGGCAGCTCGGCGTGCCGAAGCTGAACGCCGTCGCCTATCGCGGCACCGGCCCGGCCCTGAACGATCTCGTCTCCGGCCAGATCGACTTCATGTGCGACCAGATCGTCAGCGTGTCCGAGCAGGTCAAGGCGGGCACGATCAAGGCCTTCGCGGTCGCCTCGGCGCAGCGTTCGCCCGCCCTGCCGGACGTGCCGACGACGACGGAAGCCGGCCTGCCCGAGTACCAGATCGAGGCCTGGAACGGGCTGGCCGCGCCGAAGGGCACGCCGAAGGAGGCCGTGGACAAGCTGGTCGACGCCCTCAACAAGGCGCTGAACGACGAGAACACCAAAAAGCGCCTGCTCGATCTCGGGGCGGTGATCCCCACCGCGACGGACCGCACGCCGGAGGGCTTCGGTGCCCTGATCAAGCGCGACGCCGCCAAGCTCGACCCGGCGCTGAAGAGCGCTCCGCGCTAGTCCTCGACCGAGGCGATTCCCTGACGGCGGCCTCCCGGGGCCGCCGTTTGCGTTTGGTGGTCCTCGCGGCGCGTTAACGCATCGACATAAGTCGTGACCGATTGTCGCGGAACCGCGACGCCTGCCGGTGGTTCTCTCCCCGAACTTTTCCTCGGAAGGAGACCATCATGATCAAGAAGCTTGCTCTCGTCGCCGCCATCGTCGCCATCCCCGCGACCGCCTTCGCGCAGACCCAGCAGCCTTCGGGCGGCGCCACGGGCGGCGCGGTCAGCGGCGCGACCTCGGGCGCCATCGGCGGCGCGATCGTCGGCGGCCCGGTCGGCGCGGCCGTGGGTGGTGTCGGCGGTGCGGTCGTCGGCGCGATCATCGGCGATGCGGCGACCCCGAAGTTCCGCACCTATGTCGTGGAGCAGGACGTGCCCTCCTACACCTATCGCGAGCAGGTCGCCGTCGGCGCCGTCCTGCCCGAGGAAGGCGTGGTCTACCGCGAGGTCCCGGCCGAGTACGGCGTGCAGGGTTACCGCTACACGGTCGTGAACGGCCGCACGGTCCTGGTCGAGCCGCGCACGCGCCGCATCGTCCAGATCATCAACTGATCGCAGCGCCGCTTCCTGCGGCGATGCAGGCCCGCTCCCGCAAGGGGGCGAGCCTTTCCTTTGGCGACGGCCGCTGCCGCCCACATGCCGTCCCGCGAGGAGGGATGACGCTGGAACATCGGCGGCTCCTGACTGTTGGTCCGGCAACCATCTCCAACAGGGAGTCTCCCACCATGATCAAGAAGCTCGCCCTCGTCGCCGCGCTGTCGGTCCTGCCCGCCACCGTC
>NZ_JAUXYO010000300.1 GCF_030694325.1 Allobosea sp.
GCTCGCTCAACGTGCGGCCCACGGCCGAGCCGGCCGCCAGCACGGCGGTGCCGGTCGCGCGGCCGCAGGCTACCCGGGGCCCGGCGACGCGGCCGAGTGCCGCGACCTGCAGCGAAATCCTGCTGCGGGCGCAGCTCGGCGAGTTGACGGCGCAGGCCAAGGAGCAACTCCTGCTGTGCCGGTGACCTGCCCCGTCCGCACCCGCTCTGGCGGTGGAGCCGTGCTGCTGCGGCTGGCGCGGATCGTCCTGGCGATCATGCCCCTGGCCGTCCTTCCGGCGCCAGCCGGGGCCCAACCTGCGGCGCCGACGCCCGTGCCGTTCCCCGAGGCACTGCAGCGAGCCGCGACCGAGCTCTTCGGCAAGGCGGCGATCACGGGAGATCGCATCGAGCTGGTGATCGACCCGCTCATCGACGCCGCGTCGGGCGCGCAGTCGGCCGCGACGCGCGCGATGCAGCAGAGGCTCGCCGAGATCGTCCGGACCTCCTATCCACGCTTCGTCGTGCAGCCCTTCACGGCCGAGGTGCTGGCGCGCAATCCGGTCGTGCTCGTCGGGACCTTCACCGCGATCAGCCAGGCCGGCAACGAGAGCCCGCCCGACGCGTTCCGGATCTGCCTGAGCCTGGCCGATCTCGCCTCGCGCAGCGTGGTCGCCAAAGGTGTGGCCCGCGCGACGCCCGAGGATGTCGACGTGACGCCGACACCCTATTTCCGCGACGTGCCGGTCTGGGCGAAAGACCAGGCGACGGATGCCTATGTGAAGACCTGCCAGGGCACGCCGATGGGTGGGCGGCTTGATCCGGCCTATGTCGACCGGCTGCCGGCGAATGCGCTGATCCAGGACGGCATCGCCGAATACGAGGCGCAGCGCTTTCGCGAGGCGCTCGCCTTCTACCGCACGGCGCGCAAGCTGCCCGGCGGAGACCAGCATCGCGTGCGCGTCGGCACCTATCTCGCCAATGCGAAGCTCGGCCGCCGCGACGACGCGGTCGACGCCTTCGGGGATCTCGTCGATTACGGGCTGAGCACCGAGCAATTGTCGGTCCGGCTGCTGTTCCGGCCGGGCTCGACGCAATTTATCGACAATCCGCAGACCACCGAACCCTATCCGATGTGGCTGAGCCAGATCGCGACGCGCGTGCGCCAGAAGAACGCCTGCCTCGAGATCATCGGCCACACCTCGAGAACCGGTCCACCGTCCCTGAACGAGCGGCTCTCGGTGCTGCGGGCGCAGTTCATCATGGATCTGCTGCTGACCGGAATGCCCGACGGCCGCAGCCGGATGATCGCGAGCGGGCGCGGCTTCCGCGACAATCTGGTCGGCACCGGCAAGGACGATGCGAGCGACGCGCTCGACCGGCGGGTGGAGTTCAAGGTCATCGGCTGCTGAGCGCGCGGATCGCGGCCGCCGGCGCCTTCGGGCGCTGCGGCCCTCGCTGGTGCGCGCCAGCGTCGGCTCCTTCGAATGGATGAAGCGCTTCGCCGCTTTCCGGCGTCGGATGCGGCTCCAGGCGAGGCGGCGTCCGGGAACAGGCGGCAGGCATGAGCGACATGGCGACCAATCCTTATGACGCGGTCGCCTATCCGGGCCACGCCTTCGCGCAGACGCATCCGGCAAGGCTGGCGGCGATCGCGCATTTCCACGGCATGGAGCCGGCGCCTTCGCAGGCGATGCGGGTGCTGGAACTGGGCTGCGGGCGCGGCGGCAACCTGATCCCGATGGCGGCGCAGTATCCGGGCAGCGCGTTCGTCGGCATCGATCTCAGCGGGAGCGCGATCGCTGAGGCGAAGCGGGCGACGGCGGAAATCGGCCTGGAGAACGTCGTCTTCCATCATCGCGACATTCTCGCGGTCGGGCCGGAGCTCGGCATCTTCGATTACATCCTGATCCACGGAGTCTATTCCTGGGTGCCGGATGCGGTGCGCGAGGCGATCATGGCCCTCATCGGCGGATTGCTGGCGCCGCAGGGCGTGGCCTATGTCAGCTACAATGCGCTGCCGGGCTGCCGCCTGCGCGATCTCGCCCGCGACGTGATGCTCTATGCCACGCGCGACATCGCCGAGCCGACGGAGCGCGTAAGGGTCGCGCGCGCTTCGCTCGAGGCCTTCGCCGCGGCGAGCGACGGCGAGACCTTCCATGGCGCGGCGCTGCGGCAGCGCCTGCGCCAGTTGGCGGATACGCCGGACAATGTCCTCTATCATGACGATCTCAACCCGATTGCGCGCGCCTTCGCGTTGCACGAGGTGCTGGACACAGCGCAACGGCACGGGCTGCAGTTCCTGGCCGAAGCCTCCTTTCCCAACATGTTCGCGGCGGCGAAGGGACCGGCCCAGGCGATGATCGCGGCCATCCCCGCCGAGCAGGGGGTGTTGAGGGAACAGACGCTCGATCTGCTCATCGGCCGCGCCTTTCGCGAGACACTTCTCTGCCGCGAGGGCATTCCGCTGCGGCGGTTCATCGGGCCGGGTGCGCTCGCGCCCTATCATGTTGCCGCGCATGCGACGCTCGTCGAGCAGGGCGAGGACGCCAGGCCGGGCATCGACCGCTTCGAATTCGAGGGCGGCGTGCGGCTCTCCGTCGACCTGCATCTGTGCAAGGCTGCGCTGCGGCGCCTGAGCCAGGCCTGGCCGGGCAGCATCGCCTTCGACACGCTCGTCAGCCAGGCGGTAGCCGATGTCGGCGCGGCACTCGGGCCGGATCTGGCCGGGCAGGTCGCGCGCCTCGAGGAGGCGCTCATCGCCATCTTCAAGGCCGGACTGCTCGACTTCAGGCTGGAGCCGCCGACGCTGACGACGGCGGTGACCGAGCGGCCTCGCGCGAGCGCGGTGGCGCGATGGCAGGCGCAGAGCTCGCGGGAGGTCACCGATCTGCGCCATCGCATGGTGGCGCTGGACGGGATCGTCGTGCGCCAGTTCGTCAGCCTGCTGGACGGCTCGCGGACGCCGGAGATGCTGCTGGCCGAACTCAACGCCTTCCTCGACGAGGTTCACGGCTCCGGCGCCGATGTCGGCGACCTGCCGCGGCGGGCGACGGCCGAGGAGGTGGTCACGCATCTGAAGGATGTGGCGCGGCTCGGCTTGCTTCATCCTTGAGCGGCGCAACGGCGATTGTCGCCGCCAGCGTCGGTGCCTATGCTGACGCAGCGGCAGAACGGGTCGGCAGCCTGTCGCCGGCGCTGCGGCCGAGGCGGAGGGCCGGCCGGGTGAGGGCCGATGGGTGAACGCTTCAAGCAGTTCCAGGCCGTGTTCCCCGAGGAGGCCTGCCTCGACGCTCTGATGCGCGCGCGGCACGGCGGCACGCAGCTGTCCTGTGCCGCCTGTGGCCGGCCGAGCCATTTTCAGCCCCGGGTCAAGCTGCGCGCCTTCGCCTGCGAGCATTGCAACTACCTGATCCAGCCCGGAGCCGGCAGCGCGCTCGACAACCGCCGCACGCCCTTGCAGCTCTGGTTCTTCGCGCTGCGGATGAGCGCCGAGCAGGGATTGAAGGGTGCAGCCGGTGTCGTCGAGCGCGAGGCGGGCGTGCCGGCGCTGATGGCACGACGGCTGGTGAGCGACCTCGCGGCGTTGGAGAGCCAAGGAACTGACTGGTTCATGGCGCTGCGCCGGCGTGTGGTCGGTGAGGTGGAGACGGCGGCCCCCATTCCCGGTTCGGCTGCAAACGCTGCCGGAGGGGAGGGCGCGGCACGGCCCCGTGCCGCCGTGGCGGCTGTGCCGGGCGGTGGCGGCTCCGGCCGGGCGACGATGATCATGCTGGCGGCCGGGATCTCATGCCTCGCCGCGGCGGTGCTCGGCGTCGCGCTCGTCAAGCTGCGGCAGCCGGAGGCTCCGCCCGACCCCGAGATGGTGGCGATCCTGAGCGCGCCGGCGCTGCAGACGGCGGCGCGTCCCTCGCTGATCCTGTCCTCGGTGGAGAGCGATCTGGAGGCGGCGCGCGAGGCGACCGAGTTCGCGCTCAAGGCCGATCCCAGCCTGGCGGCGATCAAGGAGCAGGTGGATGGCCCGCCGGAAATCCCGGTCGTGCCGCTGGCGTTGCCGCCGTCCAACATCCTGCTCGTGCCGCCCAAGCTGTCGCCGGGCCAGGCGGCGCCGGGCCCGCGCTCGCGCATTCCGCAGGCGCCGATCACGACCGGCGGCGACCCCGAGCAGTTGCTGACCTTCGGGCCGATCCGGATCCGGCGGCATCTCGTCGAGACGATCGTGCGCGCCGGCAAGGTGGTGGGCGCCGATCCGACGCTGCTGATGGCGGTGGCGGACAAGGAATCGTCGTTCTCGACCTCGGTCCAGGCCAAGACGTCGTCGGCCACGGGGCTCTACCAGTTCATCGAGCAGACCTGGCTCGGCGTCGTCAGCGAGTTTGGAACGAAGCACGGTCTGGCGGCGGAGGCGAAGCTGATCGGCCGCAACGGCCGGCAGTTCGTCGTGGCCGACGCGGCCGAGCGCCAGCGCATCCTCGATCTCAGGCGCGAGCCCTATCTCTCGGCCCTGCTGGCCGGCGAAATGCTGAAGCGCGACACCCTGCGGCTGGAGAAGGCCATGGGCCGCCACCTCACCGGCGGCGAGATCTATCTAATCCACTTCCTCGGGCCCGACGCCGCCCAGACCTTCATCGAGACGATGGAGGAAAAGCCCGACGTCAAGGCGGCCGAGCTGCTGCCGCGGCCGGCCCAGGCGAACCGGCCGATCTTCTATGCGGATGCCGGCGGCGAGACCAAGACGCTGTCGGTGTCCGAGGTCCACCGCAAGTTCAACGAGATGATCAAGCTCAGGCTCGAGCGCTACAAGACGGTCCGGCCAGCCGCCCCGCAGCAGGCCGAGCGCGCGAAGAAGTAGACGGACGCGGCCCGTCGGCCCGCCCGAACCTCAGAGGAGACCATGACGATGGCGGCCAACCGTTTCGAGCAGGTGGACGAACCGCAGCCGGATGCGATCACGCTCAGTCTCAGCGCGGGCGACGGCGAGACCCATGGCCGGATCGCCTGCCCGGCCGAACTGGCCGGCGGGCATCTCGTCAACGATTTCCTGAGCGACCCGATGCCGCCGGTCGAGGCCTTCCGCGCCGCGGTGCGACTCGCCAACGAGATCCGGGCGCCGATCGTCGTCGCAGACCCGCAGGGGCTCTGGCAGGACGATTGGGGCGTGCTCTACCGCGAGGCCGACTGACCGGTCGATGCCGCGCCCGGGTCAGTCGATCCGGAAATAGCGCACGCCCAGCCCCAGCGGCTCGCCCTGGCGCAGGACATCCTGTTTCAGGCTGGCGAAGAAGTCCGTCGACGGGGTGGGGTTGGGCCCCGAGAGCGCCGGCAGCGGTGCCGTGCTGACGAAGGTCAGCACGGTCTGGGGCCGCGGCCCGCCTCCGGCCGATTCCAGCTTTAGGTTGAAGGTGGCGCGCCGTCCGTCGCGGCGCAGATAGCTGCCGAGATTGTAGACCAGCCCGTCGTCGCCGATCAGCACGACGGCGACATTGCGGCCGCCGTCATTGTCGATGGTCCCGCTCAGCACCTCGCCGCTTTTCATGTTGAAAGCGTTGATCTGGAGGCGGGGCGTGCGGTCGATATTGTCGCCGAGTGCGCGCAGGAAATCCGCCATCGGGCATTGCGCCGCCGTGATCGGCCGCAGATGGATCTGCGCCTCGAAGCCCTGTGCCGCCTTGAAGGCGGCGTCGAAGGCGACGAAGGGTTCGGTGCGGTTGCCGAACCCCTCCAGAACCGCACGCGTCGTGGTCAGTTCGGTCGGCCAGAGGAAGAAGCACGGGCCGCCGTCATAGGTCGCGATGTAGCGCTGCAGGCGTTCGGTCGGCGGGCGGGGCGGCTGGGCGACGGCCACCTGGGCCGGGTCGCTGCGTCCGACCGTTGCCGCCGGTTCCTCCGGGCGCGTTGGCGCGGCG
>NZ_JAUXYO010000301.1 GCF_030694325.1 Allobosea sp.
CTTGCGCTGAATCAGGTCCGGCTGCTGCGGCTGACGCAGGCGGATGGCGATGTCGGCCTCGCGCATCGACAGGTCGAGTTCCTCGTCGGTGAGGATGAGATCGACCTTGATGTCGGGGTAGAGATCGAGGAACTCGGCCAGCCGCGGCGTCAGCCAATGGCCGCCGAGGCCGCGGGTCGCCGTGACCTTGAGCTCGCCGGAGGGGTGCTCGCGGGTTTCCGAGAGCTGGGCCCGCGTCCGCTCGAGGCGTTGCGTCATCTCGCGGGCCGCACGCCACAGCAGCTCACCCTGCTCGGTCAGGATCAGACCGCGGGTGTGGCGGTGAAACAGCGGCGCGCGCAATTCACGCTCCAGCGCGCCGATCTGGCGGCTGACGGCGGACTGGCTCAAGCCGAGAACATCGCCAGCTTTGGTGAAGCTGCCGGACTCGGCGACGGTATAAAAGATCCTGATGCGGTCCCAATCCACCGCGCTTCCCCCGTTATGCGTTGGGTGCATGTTGGGGGCTAAAATCCTTGAACGTCAACGCCCGCATCGCAGTGCTGTGTTCTTTTCACCCTGAATTTGGTTACAAAAACGATCAATTTTCGTGATGGATGCGGCGAGGGCGTCCTACTCGGCCGCCCTGAGTTGTTCCAGTTCGGTCGCCTGCAACCAGCGCTCGGCGTCGAGGGCGGCCATGCAGCCCATGCCGGCGGCGGTCACGGCCTGGCGGTAATGCTCGTCGGTGACGTCGCCGGCTGCGAAGACGCCGTCGATATTGGTGCGGCTCGTCCCGGGCTCGACGTCGAGATAGCCGGTCTCGTTCATGGCGAGCTGACCGGCGAAGAGTTCGGTCGCAGGCTTGTGTCCGATGGCGATGAAGACACCGTCGGCCTTCAGGTCGCGCTCGGCGCCGGTCTTCAGGTTGCGCAGCCGCAGATGGGTGACGTTGGGCGGCTGCGTCCCGCCGCAGATTTCCGCCACCTCGGAATCCCAGACGACCTCGACCTTGGGGTGCTTGAACAGCCGATCCTGCATCACCTTCTCGGCGCGCAGCGAATCGCGGCGGTGGACGAGCGTGACCTTGCTGGCGAGATTGGCGAGATAGAGGGCCTCCTCGACGGCGGTGTTGCCGCCGCCGACGACCGCGACCTCCTTGTTGCGGAAGAAGAAGCCGTCGCAGGTGGCGCAGGCCGAGACGCCGAAGCCCTGGAAGGCCTGCTCGGAGGGCAGGCCGAGCCATTTCGCCTGGGCGCCGGTGGCGATGATCAGGGCGTCGCAGGAATAGGTTTCGCCGCCATCGCCCCAGAGGCGGAAGGGGCGCTGGGAGAGGTCGACGCGGGCGATGTGGTCGGAGACCATGCGCGTGCCCATGTGCTCGGCCTGAGCGCGCATCTGCTCCATCAGCCAGGGGCCTTGGATGACATCGGCGAAGCCTGGATAGTTCTCGACGTCAGTCGTGATCATCAGCTGGCCGCCGGCCTGCATTCCCGAGATCAGCACCGGCTCCAGCATGGCGCGGGCGGCATAGATCGCGGCGGTGTAGCCGGCGGGGCCTGAACCGACGATCATCACGCGGGCATGGGTGTGGGCCATGGTGGTTTCCTCTCGCTTGCCCTCCCGACATACGCCGCCGGATCGACGATGCAAGCGCACGGGCTTTCAAGATCAGGGGAGGCGCAGCTGCTGCCTGTGCATAAGCCAGCGCTGGCGGACGGCGTCGGCGATCGCTTGCGTCGAATCGACCGGCGCATAGCGCTCGCCCGTCAGCCGGCCCTCGAAGTGATGGACCATGCCCTGCCGCTTCAGCGACTCCAGGAACTTCGCCAGCTTGCCGTGCCCGCCATGCGGCTCGAACACCAGGATCGGGGCACCGCTGGCGGTCGCCTCGCCGATCATGTTGGTCGAATCTGCCGTGGTGACGATGGCGTCGGCATGGGCGAGCAGCGCGACATAAGGGTTCTCGCCGGTGCCGTCCCACCACCAGCCGCCATGGCGGGCGAAGACGGCAGCGACCGCGGCGTCGAGCGCGGGCGAGGTGCGGCGCGAGCGCGAGCCCATCAGCGAGACGCCGGAGCGCGCGAGCGCCTCGATCCCCTCGGCGAAAGCCGCGATGTCCTGCGGCCTGAAGCGGTGGTGGCGGCTGTCGCCACCCACGAGGACCGCAGCCCGCGGAGCGGGCAGGGCGGCGATGGCGGCGGGCGGGACGC
>NZ_JAUXYO010000312.1 GCF_030694325.1 Allobosea sp.
GCGGGCTCCAGAAGCCGGCCTGATAGTCTCGATTGGAGGCTGGCGCGGTCTCGTCCTGCGCAGTCGCCTCGGGTTTCGGGGCAGGACGGCTGTGCTCGTCCTCGGGCATCGTGTCGCCCTCATGCCGTTCCAGCATCGTCGCTCCTTTCGTCTGTTGGGAGAGGTTGCGGTGGCCGCACCGGGATAGGCTGGAATGCTGCAACGCACAAGACTGCCGGAGGTTTCATGCCGCCGCGCCGACGAACGCCCGATCAGCCCGCCTGCAGCGGCCAGACGATCAGGATCATTGGCATCGCCACCGCAAGCACCAGCAGCGACAGGGGCGCCCCAAGCCGGGGGTAGTCGCTGAACTTGTAGCCTCCAGGCCCCATCACCAGCGTGTTGCACTGATGACCGATGGGCGTGAGGAAGTCGCAGGCTGCGCCGATCGCCACCGCCATCAGGAAGGCGTCGGGGTTGTAGCCCAGCTTGGCGGCGAAGCCCGCTCCGATCGGCGCCATCACCAGCACGGTCGCGGCATTGTTGAGGAAGGGCGTCACTGCCATCGCCGCCGCCAGGATGAGCGCGACCGAGCCCCAGCCCGGCAGCCCCGAACCGACCTGGGCGAGCCAGCCGGCGAAGACGTCGGTGGCGCCCGTCGATCGCAGCGTGTCGCTGACCGGGATGAGGGCCGCAAGCATCAGCAGGATCGGCGCATCGATGCTGCTATAAGCCTCGCGCAACGGCAGGCAGCGCAGGGCGATCAGCAGCACCGCAGCCGCGAAGAAGGTCAGGGGCACAGGGGCGAGGCCGAAGGCCAGCGTCACCACCGCCGCCAGCACGATCGAGACGGTCATCACCGCCTTGCGGGTCGAGCCGAGCGAGACGACGCGGTCCGCCAGCGGCAGCAGGCCGAGTTCCATCAGCTTTTCCGGCAGTTGCTTCTCGTCGCCCTGGATCACGACGATGTCGCCGGCGCGCAGGCGGATGTCGCGCAGGCGCTGGGTGAAGCGCTCGCCGGCGCGGCTGATCGCGATCATGTTGACGCCGAAGCGGGCGTGCAGCCCGATATCGCTCGCGGACTGGCCGATCAGCACGGAATTGGGCCCGATGATGGCCTCGCTGACCTGGTCGGGATCGAGCGCATCCTCTTTCTGGGTCGGGCGGTGCTGCCCGTCGAGATCGAGCTCGCCCTCGGCGACGACCCGTTCCAGCACCGCCGCGTCGCCGCGCAACAGCAGCGTATCGCCCGTCTTCAGGCTGGCGTCGGGAAGCGGAGCCTGCAGGCGTCGCTCGTCGCGCAGGATCGCGACGATCTGGAGATCGCCTCCGCCGAGCGCCTTGAGATCGGCCACCGTTTTGCCGGCGAGCGTCGATTTGGGGCCGATCTCGGCCTCGGTGACGTAATCCTTGATGTCGATCGCCTGGTCGAGCGAGACCGCGCCGCGCCGGTCCGTCGGCAGCAGGCGGTAACCGACGGCGAGGAAGGCGCAACCGGCAAGCGCGACGACGATGCCCACCGGCGTGAAGTCGAACATCGCGAAAGGCTCGCCGCCGAGTTCGGCGCGGACCCGCGCGACGATGACGTTCGGCGAGGTGCCGACGAGGGTGACGATGCCGCCGAGCAGCGAGGCGAAGGCCATCGGCATCAGGAAGACCGAGGGCGAGCGCCCGCTCTTTCGGGCAAGCTGATAGGCGATCGGGAGCATCATCGCGAGCGCGCCGATATTCTTGATGATCGCCGACATCACCGCGACGGCGATAACGAGCATTACGATCTGCGCCTGCGTCGAGCCGAGCGCCGGCATGATGCGGGAGAGGCCGCGCTCGATCACCCGGGAGCGGGCGACCGCGGCGCTCAGGACGAGCGCGCTGCCGACGATGATGACGATGTCGTCGGAAAAGCCCTTGAAGGCCTCGCCAGCCGGGACGATGCCGACGGCGACGCCGGCCAGCAGGGCCAGCATGGCGACGATGTCATAGCGCAGACGCCCCCAGAGGAAGGCAGCCATCATCACCGCCACGAGCGAGACGGAGAGCAATTGGGGGGTGGTCATCGACGTCGGCTCGCCTCATCCAGCGTCGCGGGAGGCCGCGCCGTCCTATCCTGCGCATCGGCTCTCGCGGAAGCCGGTGCCCGACATCCGGGCCGATGCGCTAAAGCCACTTCTTCCAGCGGAAGAACATGTAGGGCAGCACGGCGAAGAGGATCATCAGCCCGATCGCCATGGGGTAGCCCCACTGCCACTCCAACTCCGGCATCGTCTTGAAGTTCATGCCGTAGATCGATGCGATCAGCGTCGGTGGCATCAGCGCCACGGAGACGACCGAGAACAGCTTGATGATCTTGTTCTGCTCGATCGAGACGAGCCCCAGCGTGGCGTCGAGCATGAATTGCAGCTTGTTGGAGAGGAAGGTCGCATGCTCCTCGATCGCCTGCACGTCGCGGACGGCGGCGCGCCATTCGGCCGAGAAGCCGGTCTGCGCCTTCTTCGGCCGCGTGTAATTGGCCGAGAGGAAGAGCAGCACGCGCTCGACCGAGACCATGCTCTCGCGGACATTGGAGATGATGTGCTCGTACTGGCCGATCTTCTGGATCACCGCCTGATAGGCACTGCCCTGCTCGACGTCCTGGCCACGGCCGGCGAAGATGCGGCGCGACGCGTCGTCGATCTGGTCGCCGACGCCGCGCAGGACCTCGGCGGCGCGGTCGACGATGGCCTCGATCAGCCCGTCCAGCACCGCCTCGGGCTGGGTGCCGCAGCCGCCGGGCTTGGTGGCCCGGTTGAGGAAGATGTTGAAGGCACCGGGCTCGTCATAGCGGACCGTCACCAATGCCTTGTCGGTGAGGATGAAGGTGACGTCGGCCAGCCGCGGCACGATCGTCTCCGACTGGCAGATGATGCGCGCGGTCATGTAATGCGCGCCGTTCTCGGTGTAGATGATCTCCGACGGCTCGAGATCGTGCATCTCCTCGCGCGTCGGGATCGAGACGCCGAGATGCCTCTCGACGCGCGCATCCTCTCCCGCCGTCGGGTTGAGCAGATCGATCCAGATCGAATCGGCGGGGAACGGCGCATCGGCCTCCACCGTCCGGGGCAGGAGCTTGTCGCGCGACTGCGGGCAGATTCCGTGGATCAGGATCATGGACGGACCTTCGGGCGACGCAGGTTGCAGGCTGAGCGCGGCAGGAACCCTGATCCGCAGCTGGTGTCAAACCGCTATGGCCCGCGCCTCATGACGGGACGGTGAAGCGCGAGGGCGCGGAGCCGTCCCTGTCGGTGAACCCGTAAAGCCCGGCGAGATCGGCGACATGCAGCACGTGGCCGGCGTGGCGCGCGACCTCCGCATCCTGCAGCAGGGCCGCCACCGCGCGGCCGGCATAGAGCGGGGTTTCGCTGCCCGGCTGGGCGAGGCCGGCATCGCGGACGCGCTCGGTCAGGACATGGCCCGGCGAAAGCCCGAGCGCGGTGACGCCGAAGGGCTTCAGCTCGTGGCCCATCGCCAGCGTCAGCCGGTGCATCGCGGCTTGCGCGAGATCGTAGACCACGTCGCCGAGATAGCCGCCGGCCGTGTCGAAACCCACCGTGACGATCAGCCCCTTGCGCGCCTGGACCATGGCGGGCGCCACGGCGCGGGCCAGCAGGAGCTGCGCATAGACGCCGCTCTCGAAGCTCTGGCCCAGCCGCGCCACGGGCCTTCGCCAGAACGGCGCGCCGAAGGTGGAGCCATCCGGATAGCGCTCGCCGTCATAGCCCTCGCTGCCGCCCCAGACCGCGTCGACGACCCCATCCAGCCGGCCGAAGCGGCGCAGGCACCAGGAGACGAGCTGGTCGACCTCGCGTTCCTGGGTGTGGTCGCAGCGATAGGGATGGCCCCTGCCGCCTGCGGCCTCGACCTCGCGGGCCGCATCCTCGAAGGTCTCCGGGCGATGGTCGGTGCGGGGGCCGGCCTCGCTGGAGCGGCCGGTGACGATGACGGTGGCGCCGGCCTCTCCCAGCGCCCTGGCGATGCCGCGCCCGAGCCCGCGCGAGGCGCCGGCGACGAGGCAGATGCGGTTGGCGAGCGGTCGCGGCGGCTCGCTCACGCCGCAAATACCGCCGCCGCATCGGCGATGGCGCCCGCCCCTTCCGTCACCGCGAGTTCCAGCGCCGGTGCTTCCGTCACAAGGATCTCGGCGAAGAAGCGGGCGGTGGCGAGATCGTCGGCCCCTTGCGCCTCGGCGCGGGTGGCGAGCGCCTTGCGGGCGAGGCCGGTGCCGCCCTGCGCCAACGCGAAGAGCTTGAGATAGGGCGTCGCGCCGGCCAGCACGGACCCCTGATCGCGGCCCATGGTCGCCAGCATCCATTGCGTCGCGCGCTCCAGCGCCTCGACGGCGGCGCCGAGGCGGACCGCGCTGTGGCCGAAGCCCGGCGTGTTGGCCGCCTTCACCTCAGCGACGACGGCGCGCATTTCGGCGATCAGATCGGCCACCGCCTGCCCGCCGGAGAGCGGCAGCTTGCGCAGCACGAGGTCGATCGCCTGGATGCCGTTGGTGCCCTCATAGATCGTGGCGATGCGGGCGTCGCGCAGATGCTGGGCGGCGCCGGTTTCCTCGACATAGCCCATGCCGCCATGGACCTGGACGCCGGTGGAGGCGACCTCGACGCCGATATCGGTGGCATAGGCCTTGGCGACGGGGGTGAGGACCGCGGCGCGCTCGGCGGCGGCCTTGCGCGCGGCGTCGTCGCTCCCGCGATGCGAGCGGTCGAGCGCTTCCGCCACCTGATAGGCGATGGCGCGCGCGCCCTGCGTCTTCGCCCGCATCTCCATCAGCATGCGGCGCACGTCGGGGTGGACGATGATCGGGCTCATCGGCGCCCCCTTGGGTGCATCCAGCGCCGTACCCTGCCGGCGCTCGCGGGCGAAATGCAGCGCCTGCTGATAGGCCCGCTCGGCGATGGCGACGCCCTGGAGTGCGACGTTGAGTCGGGCATTGTTCATCATCGTGAACATGCAGGCCAGCCCGCGGTTCTCCTCGCCGATCAGCCAGCCGATCGCGCCGCCTTGGTCGCCATAGGCCATCGAGCAGGTCGGCGAGGCGTGGATGCCGAGCTTGTGCTCGATGCCGGAGCAGCGCAGGTCGTTATGCGCGCCGAGCGAACCATCGGCATTGACGAGGTATTTCGGCACCAGGAAGAGCGAAATGCCGCGCGTGCCGGCCGGCGCATCGGGCAGGCGCGCCAGCACGAGATGCACGATGTTCTCGGTCAGGTCGTGCTCGCCATAGGTGATGTAGATCTTCTGGCCGGTGATCTTGTAGGTGCCGTCGCCCACCGGCTCGGCCTTGGCGCGGAGTGCGTTGAGATCGGAGCCGGCCTGCGGCTCGGTCAGGTTCATCGTGCCCATCCACTCGCCGGAGACCAGCTTCGGCAGATAGGTCTCCTTCAGATGCTCCGAACCATGGGCATGCAGCGCCTCGATGGCGCCGACCGTGAGCAGCGGCCCGAGCGCGAAGGCAAACGCCGCCGAGTTCCACATTTCGATGCAGGCGGATTGTAGGAGTGCCGGCAAGCCCTGGCCGCCATGCTCGGGGGGAGCCGGCAGCGCGTTCCAGCCCGCGCCGGCCCAGGCGGTGTAGGCGTCCTTCCAGCCGGGCGGCGTGGTGACGACGCCATCCTTGAGAACCGAGCCATGCTTGTCGCCGACGCGGTTGAGCGGGGCGAGCACGTCGCCGGCAAATTTCGCGGCTTCGTCGAGCACCGCCTGGACCATGTCGGCATCGAGTTCCGGCGCCAGCCCCTCGTCGATCAGCCGGTCGAGGCCGGCGATATGACGCAACGTGGCGAGAATATCCTCGACCGGGGCCCGGTAGCTCATCTGACATCTCCCTCGACGCCGGCCGTCGCGTCCGCATGGCCGGCGCTCTCGTTTTGCACTCGCCCGGCGGACCGAATCCTGCGGCGCAGGCCCGCTTTAGACGTTGCCGCCATGGTAGCGAGGAACTATCCCCGAGGCCACGGTCGCCGCCGCCAAGCAGCGCCGTAGATATAGTTTAGTTATAAACCTTTTTGGGTCAATCGCATGGTGGGCCCGGCCATGGAGCGACTGTGACGCAGCCCCCGCCCGTTCGACGCAGCACCGAGCGGCTTGACTCCGATCCCGCCGGGATCGCGCGGGCGGCGGAGCTGCTGCGTGAGGGCCGCCTCGTCGCGCTGCCGACCGAGACGGTCTATGGCCTCGCCGCCGACGCGACCTCCGGCAGCGCCGTCGCCGGCATCTATGCCGCCAAGGAGCGGCCGAGCTTCAACCCGCTGATCGCGCATCTGCCCGATCTCGCCGCCGCCCGTCGGCATGGCCTGTTCGACGCCAACGCACTGGCGCTCGCCAGGGCCTTCTGGCCGGGGCCGCTGACGCTGGTGGTGCCGGTCTCGGCCGGTTGCGCGGTCAGCGATCTCGCACGCGCCGGACTGGGATCGGTGGCGCTGCGCGTGCCGTCGCACCCAATCGCCCATGCGATCCTGCAGGCGGCGGGGCGGCCGATCGCAGCCCCCTCCGCCAACCGCTCCGGCCGCGTCAGCGCCACCAGCGCCGCGCATGTGCTCGCCGATCTCGACGGCCGCATCGACGCAATGCTCGATGGCGGTGCGACCGAGGTCGGCGTCGAATCGACCATCGTCGCCTGTCTCAACGGCGCGCCCCGCCTGCTGCGGCCGGGCGGCGTGCCGCGCAGCGCGATCGAAGGCGTGATCGGGCGCTCGCTTGTGCTCGCGGGCGAGGCCGGCATGGCGCCGATCTCGCCTGGCCTGCTCGCGTCTCACTATGCGCCCGCGGCGCGGATCCGGCTCGAGGCGGAGGCTCCCCGCCCCGGCGAGGCCTGGCTCGGCTTCGGCAGCGACCCGGCTTTGCAGGCGAGCGCCGCGCCCGCGCTCGATCTCAGCCCCGGCGGTGATCTCACGGAAGCCGCCGCGAACCTGTTCGGGCATCTGCGGGCACTCGATGCCCTTGGCCCGGCGGTGATCGCCATCGCGCCGATCCCCGAGCACGGGCTGGGCGAGGCGATCAACGACCGGCTCCGGAGGGCCGCCGCGCCGCGGTGATCTGGAGCGCTGTCGCTCAACCCACGTCATTGCGAGTGCAGCGAAGCAATCCAGAACCGTCTCGCTCGACGTCGCCCTGGATTGCTTCGCTGCGCTCGCAATTGTCTCTTGGCGATGTGTCAGAGTG
>NZ_JAUXYO010000318.1 GCF_030694325.1 Allobosea sp.
ACCTTGACGAAGGCGGGATCGGCGGTCGCCACCGCACGGTCGGCGAAGGCGATCTTCAGCGCCTCGGCCAGGAGATGGATCGCGTCCGGCGAGCCGAAGCCGAGCGCGCCGATGTCGTAGCCCTCGAGGATGTTCAACATCTGCGCGATGTGCACGCCGGACGAGGCCGGTGGCGGCGGCCCAAGGATCTCGTGGCCGCGATAGCTGCCGCGAATGGGTTCGCGCGTCTCGACGCGGTAGCCGGCGAGATCGTCCTGGCCGATCAGACCGCCATGGGCGGCCATGAAATCGGTCAGCGCCTTGCCGAGCGGGCCGCCATAGAGCGCGGCGGGCCCGATCTCGGCGATGAGGGCCAGGCTTTTGGCATAGTCGCTCTGGACCAGCCGCATGCCCGCAGGCAGTGCCTGACCCCCGCGCAGGAACAGCGTCGAGAGGCCCGGATCGCGCGAGAGGTCGGCGACATTGTCGGCGATGCAGTTGGAGAGATAGGGCGTCACCGTGAAACCGCGGCCGGCCAGCGCGATGGCCGGCTGCAGGACGTCGGCGAGCGGCAGCGTGCCGAAGCGGGCGAGGGCCTCGCACCAGCCGGCGAGCGCGCCGGGCACCGCGACGGCCTTGGGGCCGACGACGTTCTCGCGGTCGCGCACGTCGCGCTGCTTGCCGATCTCGTCGGAGAGGCAGTCATACATGTCCGGCGTGGCGCGCCGCGGCGCGGTCGAGAGTCCGTCCAGCACGACATGGCGGCCGTCGGCCATGCGGATATGAGCGAGCCCGCCGCCGAGGATGCCGACCATCATCGGCTCGACCACGGTCAGCGCGAAGAGGGCAGCGACCGCGGCATCGACCGCATTGCCCCCCGCCAGCAGCATCTGCGAGCCCGCTGCCGAGGCGAGGGGGTGGTTGGTGACGACCATGCCGCGCGAGCCGGTCGCCGGCTTCTTGTCGCAGGCAAAGGGAGTGACGCGGGGGGCTCGGGCGGTGGCGGTCATGGCGTTCGTGGTTCCGGAGCGTGGACGGGCCGTGACAGCATCGCCCGTTCCGGCGAGCCAGGGGAGGGCCACCGCGGCATGCCGCGGCGGCGTCAGGATCAGGCTTCGACCTTGCTGGCGAAATGCGCGATGAAGCGGGCGCAGATGTCGGTCAGCTTCTCGGTCAGCGCGGCCCCGGTCTGTGCGGAGCAGAGGCGCGGATCGCCCTTGGCGACGCCGAGATTATAGGTCTCGTCGTACTCGTTGGGCATGGCGACCTCGTGCCCGTCGAAGCTCGCAAGGCCCAGCCCGGTGAAGGGCAGGTCGAGGACCGGATCGCGCTTCAGCGGCTTGGCGTCGGGGATCAGGTCCTTGCGGATCAACTCGGGGAAGAGGTGCAGGCCGATCGAGGTCAGCGGGTCGGCGCCGTGGCCGGCGACGGCGGCGGCCTTGTCGGCACCGCCGAGGATGCCCGGTAGCAGGCCGTAGCCGATGCGCCAGAGATAAAGGCTGGGCAGCACGATGCCGTCACGCTGATAAAGTTCGCGCGCCACCTCCGAGATCGGCCCGACATTGCCGCCATGGCCGTTGATGACGATGATCCGGGTCAGGCCGTTGCGATGCAAAGAATCCACCATTTCGGCGATCACGGCGGTCAGTGTCGCCTGCGAGATCGCGATGCCACCGGTCATCGAACCGAACCAGTCGGCCCCGCCGAAGGGTAGGACGGGCGCGACCAGCGTGCGCGTGCCGGCCTTGGTGGCTCGGAGGGCGGCGAGCTCGGCGATCTTCTCGGCCAGGAGATAGTCGCCCATCGGGGCATGGGGGCCCTGGTCCTCATGGCTGCCCATCGGCAGGAGGATGACGGGGTTCTCGGACAGGATCTCGCGAGCCTCGCCCCCGGTGATCGTGCCCATATGGACGAGGGGATCGGTCTTGGCAGCCATGGGACTTTGTCCTTGCAGGTTACGGTGGTGGTTCAACGACCGGCGGTGCGCGGGTCGAGCGCGTCGCGCAGGCCGTCGCAGAGCAGGTTCATGGCGAGGATGGTGAGCGTCAGCGCCGCGCAGGGCCAGACAAGCAGCAGCGGCGCCTGCTCCATGGTGGCGCGCGCGCCGCGGATCATCAGCCCCCAGGAGGGGGCCGGCGGGACGACGCCGAGACCGAGGAAGGACAGCCCACTCTCCAGCACCACGGCGGCGGCGACCGCGAGCGAGAGCTGGACCAGGATCGGCCCGGCGATGTTGGGCAGCACGGTCCGCAGCAGGAGATAGGCGGGCCGGGCGCCGAGCGCGCGCGTCGCCTCGACATAGTCCCGGCTCTTCACTGCGAGCACCTCCGCATGGGTGACGCGGGCGAAGCCCGGCAGATAGAGCACCGAGAGCACGAGGATCAAAGTCGCGGCGCCGGGGCCGAGCAGGGTCACCACCAAAAGAGCCAGAAGGATCGGCGGGAAGCAGAGCACGATGTCCATGCTGCGCACCGAGAGAAAGGCGGCGGCGCCCTTGCCCCAGCCGCCGATCAGACCCAGCAACACGCCGATGGCGCCGGCCGTCAGGGCGGAGGCGAAGGCGACGCTCAGGCTGGTGCGCGCGCCCCAGAGCAGGCGCGAGAGCACGTCTCGCCCGAACTCGTCGCGGCCGAGCCATGAGCCCGCCATCGGGCCGGCGAGGCGGTTGGCGACGTCCTGGCGGATCGGGTCGGGCAGGGGGAAAAGCGGTGCGCAGAGCGCCGCCAGCGCGATCAGGGCGACGAAGCCGCCGGGCAGCCAGAGGCGCTTCAAATGCCGGTTGCCGCTCATGAGTGGGCCACGCGCGGGTCGAGCCAAGCGTGGACGAGTTCGACCACGAGGTTGAGCAGCAGGAACAGCACCGAGATCGTCAGCACGATGCCGACCACCATGGGGTAGTCGCGGCCCTCGACCGCGCGCAGCAGCGGCGTGGACATCCCCGGCCAGTTGAAGACGTATTCGACCAGCACCGTGCCGCCGAGCAGCGTGCCCATCTGCAGGCCGAGCACGGTGACGACCGGGTTCAGCGCATTGCGCAGGACATGGACGATGATGACGCGGGTGGGCGAGAGGCCCTTGGCGCGGGCGGTGCGGACATAGTCGTTGGCGAGCGCGTCCAGCATCGCGGCGCGCGTCATCCGGAACAGCACGGCGGCCAGCCCCTTGGCGATGGCGATGGCGGGCAGGATCAAGAGCTTGAGATGCTGCACCGGGTCCTGCGCAAAGGGCACGAAGCCGCCGGCCGGCATGATCCGCAGCGTCTGGGCGAAGAGCAGCACGAGCAGCGTGCCGAGAACGAAGACGGGTACGGCGAGCAGCAGCGCGGTCACGGCGGAGGCGGCGCGGTCGAAGGCGCCGCCGCGGTCGAGCGCGGCGAAGACTCCCGCCGGCACGCCGATCAGGATGGCGATGACGCTCCCAGCGGCGATCAGCTCCAGGGTGCGCGGCAGGCGCAGCGCGATCTCGCTGATCACCGGGTAATCGTCGATGAGGGAGGTGCCGAGATCGCCGCGCAGCAGCCCACCGATAAAGGCGGCGTATTGCGCGAAGAGCGGGCGCTCAAGGCCGAGCTTCTCGCGCAGCTCGGCGACGGAGGCCGGATCCGGCGAGACGCCGCCGGTCGAGAGCAGGAGCTCTGCGGGGTCACCCGGCACCATGTGCAGCGCCAGGAAGACGATCGTCGCGACGAGCCAGGCAAGGCCCGCGACGACGGTCAGCTTGCGCGCGAGCCAGGTCGCGCTCATCCGAAATAGGTCTCTTCGAGCATGTTGCCGGAGGAATTCGAGAGCGCGCCGGGCAGGTTGGTGAAGCCCATCACGCCCTTGTCCATGCCGTAGCCTTGGCTGCGCCAGGCGAGGCCGACGAGCGGCACCTCCTCCAGCGCCGCCCGCTGCATCTCCTTGTAGATCTCGACGCGCTTGGCCTGGTCGAACTCGGCGCGGCCCCTGGCGAGAGCGGCGATGGTGCGCGGCGCGTCGACGCGGAAGGAGCGGCCATGGCTCGGCGAGAGCGTCGTGTCGAGCACCACCGTCAACCCGTCCGGGTCGTTGTTGTCCGAAGAGACGCCGTGGATCGCCATGTCGTATTGGCCCTTCGAGCCGCGGGCGACGCGGGTCGACCAGTCGGGCAGCTGTAGCTCGCACTGGATGCCGATCGCGGCGAGGTGCTGCTGGACGATCTCGGCGGTATCCTTGTGCATGCCGAACTGGGCAGTCGCGAGCAGGGTGGTCTGGAAGCCGTTGCCGAACCCGGCCTCGGTCAGCAGGGCCTTGGCGCGGGCGGGGTCGTAGTTCCAGCCATGGGCGAGGTCCTTGTCCCACCAGGGTGTGCCCTCGGCGATCGGCAACCCCTCGAGCGGCTTGCCGCGGCCGAAGAAGGCGACCTTGACGATGTCCTCGCGACGCACCGCATGGGCGACGGCGCGGCGCACGCGCGGATCGTTGAAGGGCGGCTTGGTGCCGTTGAAGAGCACGTCCATGAACGGGCCTTCCTGGCTGTCGAGCTTGAGCCGGGGATCGGCCTCGACCGCCGCCATCGACTGCCAGGGGACATATTCGATCATGTCGACATCGCCCGACTGCAGGGCGGCGAAGCGCAGATTCTCGTCGGCATAGACGACGAACTTGATGCCCTTCAGCTTCGGGATGCCGGGCTTGTAGAATTTGTCGAAGGCCGCGATCTCGACCGAGGAGCCGCGCTCCTGGCCGACCAGCCGGAAGGGGCCGGCGCCGATCCACTCGGTGGGGGTCGATTTCCGCGAGACGATGAAGGTGTTGTAGTTGCCGAACCAGCTCGGCAGCGTTGCCTGCGGCGTCTTGGTGACCAGGCGGATCGTGCCCGGATCGGGGATCTCGATACGCTCGACGCTCTGGAACTGGCTGCGCATATAGGCCGTCGATTTCTCGCCGGCGATCTGCTCGATCGACCATTTCACGTCCTCGGCCGTGACCGGATCGCCATTGTGGAAGACGCAGCCGGGCCGGAGCTTGAAGACCCAGGCGCCGTCGCCGTCGAGGGCCCAGGAGGTCGCCAGTTCGCCGCGCAGCTCACCTTTGGGGCCGTAGGAGACGAGGCTGCGGTGGATCAGCATCTTGACCGTTCCGGCCGAGGCGCCGGTCGAGACCCAGGGCTGGAGATTGGGCGGAAAGGCCGAGAGGCCGTAGCGCAGGATGCCGGCGGCGCGCTGCGCGCTGGCCGGACGGGAGAGCAGCGGCAGGCTCGCGAAGGGCGCGGCCAGCCCGGCGGCCATCATCGTGCGGCGTGAGATCGTCATCGGCTTTCTCCTCGCTGTGGTCGTCCATGCCGGGCGCGTTGTCGCGTCTGTCCGGCGGCCCTCGACTGGCAAGAAGAGCGCCATCGGGCGCGCGACGCCAGTCCGGCAGCGCATGCCGGTCATGCGTCGTGTATACATGGCGGATTTTTGATGTCCGCCATCGAAGCGCCTAGAGTTGCCGCATCGACATGCCCGGATGAGGACGCCCGACCTTGAACGTGATGACGCCGCCCCAGGCGCAGGATGCGGAGAGCCGGCCGGCCCGGGAACGGGTCTATGCGCATGTCAGGGAGCAGATCCTGCGCGGCGTCTATGCCGGCGGCTCCTTCGTCGAGGAGGAGGCGATCTCCTCCGTCATGGGGGTCTCGCGCACGCCGGTCCGCGAGGCGTTCCACAGGCTCGAGGCGGAGCGCTTCATCGACCTGCTGCCGCGCCGGGGCGCGCTGGTGCGTCAGGTCACGGCGCAGGAGCTGGCCGATCTCTACGAGACCCGGCGCATGATCGAGGGCTATGCGGTCGCCCGCATCTGCCGGGAGAAGATCTTGCTGCCCGAGACGATGGAGGCGGTGCTCGACCGGCTCGACGCGATCGCCGGCGGCGACCATTTCGCCCGCGTCGAGCTCAACCGGGAGTTCCATTTCGGCATGGTGCAGGCGCTCGGCAACGAGGTGCTGTCGGAACTCTACCAGTCGCTGGGGGCGCGGCAGCAGCGCGTTGCGATGCGGGCGCTGGCGGTGGATCCGGGGCGAATCGAGCGCATCCGCGTCGAGCATCGCGACTTCATCGCGGCGCTGCGGGCCTTCGACGAGGCGCGGGCGCGCGCCGTCCTCGACGAGCATCTGCGCCCCGTGACCGGGGTGGTGTCGCGCCTGCCGGGTTATGGCCCGCCAGGCGCGAGCGACCTGGACACCTGATCAGTCTCAGACGGGGATGAGCTGCATCGGCGCCGGGTAATAGCGGAAGCCCTCGCCAGCCTTGGCGAGGTTGCCAAAGCCCGGCCAGGCGAAGTGGTAGGACATCACCGGCGTCTTCTCCTGCGCCAGCATCGTCAGGAGCCGCACGCGGGACTGCACCGCCTGCTTGGGGTCGCTGTCATAGGCGAATTCGAGGCGCGGGTTCTCGGTCAGCAGGACGGCGTGGTGGGTCAGGTCGCCGAGGAAGACGAAAGATTTTCCGGCCGAGGCGACCTTGAAGATGTGGTGGCCGGCGGTGTGGCCCGGGGCCGCGATGGCCTGAACGCCCGGCAGGAACTCCTGCTGGTCCTTGAAGAAGACGATGCGGTCTCGCACCGGCAGCAGGTTGGCGCGGGCATGCTCGATGAAGGCCTTGAGCGGCGAGCCCAGCTTGCCCTCGTCGGTCCAGAAATCGAAATCGATCTGGCTGATATGGATGCGGGCATTGGGGAAGAGGGGCTTGCCGTCCGCCGTGCAGATGCCGCCGATATGGTCGATATGGGCATGGCTGCAGACGATGTCGTCGATGTCGCCGGGCTTGATGCCGGCCTCTTCCATGCTCTTCATGAGCCGGCCGGTGGTCGGACCGAAGGCCTTGGAGAAGCCCATGCCGGTGTCGAACATGACGAGGCGGTCGCCGAAATTGACGATCGGGATGTTCTGCTCCAGCACGACGTTGTCCTTGGGCAGGAAGCTGCTCTCCAGCATGCCGTAGACGTTCTCCTTGGGCACGCCGAGGAAGCTCGTGCCGGGGTCGCCGAGCGGCAGCGGGCCGTCGGAGACGACGGTGACCTCCGCCGTGCCGAGCATGAAACGGTAGAAATAGGCCGGCTGCGTCTTGGACAGCGGCGCCTTGGCTGCGGCAGGCGCGATCAGCGGCAGGCTTCCACCGGTGGCGGCAAGCGCGGCGGCTGCGCCCAGGAAGCCGCGGCGGCTCGCCGACGGCAGACGGATCGGGTCGTTCGACATGGCATGTCCTCCTGATGGCAATGGGGTCCGGCTTTGCGGCCTGTGCTCTTGGGCTGCACGGGGGGCGTTCGCCTCTCCTTCGTCTCCGGGAAGGACGATGCACCTGCCTTGCCGGCCGGACCAATACCGGTTCGCTCTAGCGGCCATAACGCAAAGCTGGCGCAGTTGCGGGGCGTCGCTGGTCATGGGTGCGCGGCGCCGCTATGCAGGCCTGCGGCTTGCCGCAGGCCCAGGGGAGACCGGAACGGCGATGGATCTAAGGCAGCTTCGCTATTTCGCGGCGATCGTCGAACAGGGCTCCTTCTCCAAGGCCGCCACCAAGCTGCGCGTGGCGCAGCCGGCGCTGAGCCAGCATCTGCGGCATATGGAGGACGAACTCGGCGTCGCGCTGCTGCATCGCGGCACGCGCGGTGTGCTGCCGACGGAGGCCGGCGAGCGCCTGCTGGCCCGCGCGCATGTCATCCTGGCCGAGTTCGGGGCGCTGCGCGAGGCGGTGCGCGGCGAGGCCGAACTGCCCGGCGGCGAGGTCCGGATCGGCCTGCCGGGCACGGTGAGCGAGCAGTTCAGCGTGCCGCTGATCCAGGCGGCGCGCGAGCGCTATCCGGCGATCCGAATCCGCATCGCCGAGGCGATGAGCGGCTTCGTGCTCGACTGGCTGCGCCGCGGCGAGGTCGATCTCGCGATGATCTACTCGACCTCCGATCCCAAGGGGCTCGGCATCCACCATGTGTTGACAGAGGAGCTCTGCCTGTTCTGCGCTGCGGGGCCTGCGGTCGCACCGGCGCCGTTGGGGCAGGCGGTGACGATGGCCGATGCGGCGGCGCTCGACCTGATCCTGCCCGGCATCGGTCACGGCCTGCGCGACCAGATCGATGAGGCGGCGGTCTCGGCCGGAGCGACCATCCAGCCGGCGATCGAGATCGAATCCTACAGCCAGATCAAGCGGCTGGTGGAACAGGGCTTCGGCTACAGCATCCTGCCCCGGATGGCGGTGGCGGCGCAGGAAAAGGCCGGTCTGTTCCGGACCTGGCCGCTGGAGCGCCCGACGCTCCACCGCAAGGTTTACCTCGCCTATTCGACCGAGCGGCCGATGCCGGCGGCGGCGCGCGCCATCGGGCAATTGTCCTGGGAGATCCTGCGCGGCCTCGTCGCCGACGAGACCTGGACGGCGACGCTGGGCCAGGATGGCGGGCCGCCGACGCTGTACGGCTGAGGCTGGCTCCCCGCCTACAGCGGACGCGCCTTGCCTTCCATCCGCACGCGTCCATCGCCGCCTTCCGTCCAGGTCCGGATGCCGCCGTCGGGGTTGCGCCGGGCTTTGACGAGAAAGCGGCCGCCGGCGATCAGCGGGCTCAGGCCGCGATAATCGAGCGCGAGCGTCGTGGTTTCCGCCAGCGTCGCGGCGATGTTGAGCATCAGCGTCGCCTGGATCGGACCATGGACGACGAGCCCGTCATAGCCTTCCTCGGCGGTCGCATAGGGCCGGTCGTAATGGATGCGGTGGCCGTTGAAGGTCAGCGCCGAATAGCGGAAGAGCAGGGTCGGGCTGGCCTCGATCTCCCAGGCGAGATCGGCCGGCTCCGGCTCGACGGCGGCGGCAGGCGCGGCGGCCGGCAGGCTCGTGGCCTCGCGGTAGACGATGTCGTGGCGCTCGCGCAGCGCGAGGCCGCGCGGCGTCGAGACCTCGTGATGGACGGCGACGAAGCAGAGCGCGCCCGTGCGGCCCTCCTTGGCCGTGACGTCGCCAATCGTCGAGCGGCGCGTCACGAGGTCGCCCGCGCGCAGGGGCGCCAGCGCCTCGAGGCGGCCGCCCGCCCACATCCGGCGCGGCAAAGGCACTGGCGGCAGGAAATCGCCTTTGGCCGGGTGGCCGTCCGGGCCGAGCGCGCTCATCGGCGCGATCGGCGGCGCCAGGCACCAGTGCAAAGCGAGCGGTGCCTCGCCTTGCGGGCCGGGCGCAAGATGGGGGGCGAAGGTGGCCGCATAGCTCTCGATCAGGCGCGGCGTGACGAGGTCCGAGGTTTCCTCCGTGCGGCCGATCCAGCTGCGGAGATGGTCGATGTCCATGCGCTTTTCCCGTGGCGTCATTCTCGGGCGCAGCCCTCGGGTCCGATCCTGGATCGGCCCAAGGATAAACTCCGCGGAGACCCGAGGAACTCTGGCAGGAGATGCTCGGGTCGAGCCCGAGCATGACGGCGTGCCCTCAATAAGATCGCGGCATGCCCAGCACATGCTCCGCGAGATAGGACAGGATCAGGTTGGTCGAGATCGGTGCCACCTGGTAGAGCCGCGTCTCCCTGAACTTGCGCTCGATATCGTATTCCTCTGCGAATCCGAAGCCGCCATGGGTCTGGATACAGGCATTGGCCGCCTCGAAGGAGGCGTCGGCTGCGAGCATCTTCGCCATGTTGGCCTCGGCACCCGGATTCTCGCCAGCCTCGTAGAGCCGGATCGCCTCGCGCACCATCAGTTCGGCGGCGCGCATATTGGCGTAGGCCCGCGCGATCGGGAACTGGATGCCCTGGTTCTGGCCGATCGGCCGGCCGAAGACCTGCCGCTCCCTGGCATAGGTCGAGGCCTTCTCGATGAACCATTTCGCATCGCCGACGCATTCGGCTGCGATCAGGATGCGCTCGGCGTTCATGCCCGAGAGGATATAGCGGAAGCCTTTGCCTTCCTCGCCGACGAGATTCTCGGCGGGGATGCGGACATTGTCGAAGAAGACCTCGGTGGTGGCGTGGTTCATCATCGTCCGGATCGGCCGGATGGTGAGCCCGTTCCCGAGCGCCTCCCGCATGTCGAGCAGGAAGACCGAGAGCCCATTGGTGCGCTTGGCGACCTGCTCGCGCGGGGCGGTGCGCGCCAGCAGCAGCATCAGGTCCGACTGGGCGGCGCGGCTCGTCCAGATCTTCTGGCCGTTGACGATGTAATGGTCGCCCTCGCGCCTGGCGGTCATGCGCAGCGCGGTGGTATCGGTGCCGCTGGTGGGCTCCGTGACGCCGAAGGCCTGCAGGCGCAGTTCGCCCGAGGCGACGCGCGGGAGCCAGGCCTGCTTCTGCGCCTCCGAGCCGTGCCGGAGCACCGTGCCCATCACATACATCTGGGCGTGGCAGGCGCCGCCATTGCAGCCCTGGCGTTGGATTTCCTCCATGATGACGCTCGCCGCCGACAGCGTCAGCCCGGCGCCGCCATAGGCCTCCGGGATCAGCGCCGAGAGAAATCCGCTTTGCGTGAGCGCCGCAACGAACTCGGTCGGATAGGCCATCTCGCGGTCGAGCCTGCGCCAGTATTCGCCGGGGAAGCCGGCGCAGAGGCGGGCGACGGCGTCGCGGATCTCGGCATGGTCTGAGGAGTGTTGCATGGCGTCGCTTGTTCTGTTGTCGGGTTCGCTCAACCGCTGCGTCATCCCGGACGCAGCGAAGCGGAGTTCCCGGATCAATCGGAGGGCGGATAAGGCCCCGGAGAGTCCGCTCTACGATGGATCCCGGATCTGCGCGGCTTCGCCGCTTGTCCGGGATGACGGTGAGCTTCGTGAGAGAGGGGATTGGTCGCCAAACTCCGCCCGCAGCGCCTCGTCATGCTGGCCGAGTGCCGGCACGGCGCGCATCGTGACGCGCTTTCCGTCGACAATGGCCGGCGGGGCGAGGACCTCGACCGAGCCCGACGGCGTCGGCGTCGCCAGGGCGGTCGCGGCGGGGTGCGTGATCAGGTCGCCGACGCTGGAGACCGTGCCATAGGCGATGGCGTAGCGATCGAGCGCGGCGGTGACCTCGGCGAAGGACCGCGTCGCGAGCAGGGCCTGAACCTCGCGATCCACTGTCTCGCGCTGCCGCACGCGCAGCACATTGGTGGCGAAGCGCGCATCCTCGGCGAGCGCCGTGCTACCCAGCACCTCGCGGGCGAGGATCTGCCATTCGCGCTCGCTCTGGATCGAGATCAGCACATCGCCATTGGCGGTCGAGAAGACGCCATAGGGAGCAATCGAGGGGTGGGCGAGCCCGAGCCGCGGCGGCTCGATGCCGCCATAGCGCCGTGTCAGATAGGGCACGTTCATCAGGTCGCCCAGCGTGTCGAACAGCGAGAGCTGGATTGCGGAGCCCTGGCCGGTCTTCGCACGCCGCAGCAGCGCCTCGAGGATCGCGGCATAGGCCGCCTGGCCGGTGGCGATGTCGGCGATCGAGACGCCGATGCGCGACGGCCCCGAGGCCTGCGTGCCGGTGATGGCGGCGAGCCCGGATTCGGCCTGGACCAGCAGATCATAGGCCTTGCGGGTGTGGTGGGGCGTGCCGGGCGCATAGCCTGAGACGTCGCAGGTAATGAGTCTCGGATAGCGCGCGCGCAGGTCGTCCGCGCCAAGGCCGAGACGCCCGGTAGCGCCCGGCGCGAGGTTCTGGATGAAGATGTCGGCTTTCGCCAGCATGGCCTCGACCATGGCGCGGTCGTCGGCCTGCTTGAGATCGACGCGGCAGGATTCCTTGCCCCGGTTCAGCCAGACGAAATAGGAGGACAGGCCCTTCGCATAGTCGTCATAGCCTCGGGCGAAGTCGCCCTCGGCGCGCTCGAGCTTGATGACGCGCGCGCCGGCGTCGGCGAGCTTGCAGGTCGCGGTCGGCACGGCCACCGCCTGCTCCAGCGCCACCACCAGAATTCCTTCGAGCGCATTCATCGTCGTTTCGGCGAGCCGCCTTCCCGTCCCTTTCCGCAGACGGGCCGTGGAACCCTGGTCCAAGTCAAATAGGGTTTTGCGATGAGGGGCATAGCGAAATCCTCGTTGTTCAGTGACGTCCATAGGTAATCGCTATGGCCCTCATCGTTTTATCCTACTTGCCCCGTCGAAGCGCCCATGCACCCCTCTGGGCTCCAAGCAGCGTGCCGCAAGAGCGCGCATCAGAGACGATTCAGGGAGGTAACGATGGCCATCAAGAGATCTGCCGCGGTCGCATTCGCTTTGGGAGCGCTGATGGCGCTGCCGGCGCTGGCTCAGGACAAGCCGAAGGAGCTGGTGGTCGGCATCGCGACCTTCCTGTCGGGGCCGGCTTCTGTCTTCGGTGTTCCGGGCCGCAATGCCGCCGATC
Source organism: Allobosea sp. (assembly GCF_030694325.1). Lineage (GTDB taxonomy): Bacteria > Pseudomonadota > Alphaproteobacteria > Rhizobiales > Beijerinckiaceae > Allobosea. Next base: position 12,249 of record NZ_JAUXYO010000318.1, read on the forward strand.
TGTTTTTCGAGGAACTCAATGCCAAGGGTGGCATTCTCGGCGTGCCGGTGAAGCCGGTCTATGTCGACGAGGGTGCCGGCACCAACCAGCTCATCTCGGAATATCGCCGCGTCGTGCAGGACCAGGGTGCGCAGGTGATGTTCGGGGCGATCTCGTCGGGCTCATGCAACGCGCTCGCCCCCGTCGCCGAGGACCTCAAGGTCGTCAACGTGATGTGGGATTGCGGCACGCAGACCATCTTCGAAGAAGGCAAGTGGAAGTATTCGGTCCGAACCCAGGGCCATGCCGGCGCCGAGATGATGGCGACGCTGCTCTACCTGATGAAGACCAAGCCGGACTTCAAGACGATCGCAGTGGTCAACCAGGACTATGCCTGGGGGCGTGAATCCTGGGCGCTGTTCCAGGCCGGGCTGAAGGCGCTGAAGCCGGATGTCAGGATCGTCGCCGAGTTGTTCCCGAAATTCGGCGCGCCCGATTTCTCGACCGAGATCACGCGCCTTTCGGCACTGCGGCCCGATGTCGTGCTCTCGACCTCCTGGGGCGGCGATCTCGACACCTTCGTGCAGCAGGCTGCGGCGCGCGGGCTCCTGAAGCAGTCGACCTTCGTGCTGCCTTTGGCCGAAAGCTCGATGGAGCGCCTGGGCGCCGTGATGCCCGAGGGCGTGATCGTCGGCGGCCGCGGCGACCACTACTTCCTGCATCCCAAGCACAAGAACTCGGCCGAGATGCAGAACTTCGTGAAGAAGTACCGC
>NZ_JAUXYO010000325.1 GCF_030694325.1 Allobosea sp.
CGCGTGATCGAGCGGCCCCGCCTGCTCCCGGCCGTCATCCTCGGCGCCATGGGTCTCCTGGCGCTGAAGCTGCTCGCCTGGACGTCGGAGCCTTATCCCGGGACGATTCCGGCCAGTTCGCCGTTCATCGCCGCCAACAAATCATCCTCTCCCACCGCAAGGCCGGCGGAGCCTGCCAAGTCCGCCGAGCCCGCCAAGCCGGAGAAGGAGGTCTGGGCCCTGGCCAAGGTCATCGCCCATGCCCACTCGCCCGACACCGCCTTCCTCGACCCCGAGACCACCGGCTCCGTCGACAAGCCCGACGCCAAGAAGGATGCGGAGAAGGCCGAGGCCGAGGCCAGGGAGGAGGCCGCCCGCGCCGCCAACCCGCTCAACAAGGCCGGGATCCTGAACGGCGTCGCGGCTCCGACCTCGCCGGCCGAGAAGGCGCTGCTGGAACGGCTGGGCGCGCGGCGCGAGGAGATCGAGGCGCGCATGCGCGAGCTCGAGATGCGCGAGCGCCTGCTCGACACCGCCGAGAAGAAGCTCGACAGCCGCGTCGGCGACCTGAAGGAACTCGAGACCAAGGCCGGCATCGGCGGGCCGCCCAAGCCCGCGGGCGAGGAGACCAAGGCGATCAAGAACCTCGTTATCATGTATGAGGCGATGAAGCCCAAGGACGCCGCCCGCGTCTTCGACCGTCTCGGCCTCGACGTGCTGGTGCCGGTCGTCCAGCAGATGAACCCGCGCAAGATGTCCGAGGTCCTGGCCGCGATGGCGCCCGACCGGGCCGAAAAGCTCACCGTGGCGCTCGCGACGATGGCGCGCAGCCCGCTCGCGGCCGGCCCGTCGCTCGAGTCCGCCGCCCTCCCCGGCACCGAATTGCCGGCGATCGCACCCGCGCCCCGGCGGCGCTGACCGGCGGCGCCGACTGCCTTGCGCCCTTAACCCGGCATTATCCTTGACAGGCTAGCGTCCTGCGATCGGGGCGGTCCGTCCGGCCGCCTCCGACCATGTCGTGTTGCGTGAGTGTCCGGCTTTGCGTCTCCCGCGTTCCCTCGCCTTCGGCATCGGCCTCTCGGCCCTCGCCGCCGCCGCCGGCCTCGGCTCGCCGGCGCTCGCGGCGAGCGCGACCCTGCGCGGCGATGTCATGCCACCCGGCTTCGGGCGCCTGTCCCTGGTCTTCGACGAGCCGACGCCGACGCGCATCCGCGTCTCCAACGGCGTGCTGGTCGTCGCCTTCGGAACGAGCGTCAAGGTCGATGTCGCCCGGATCGCGCGTGAACTTCCAGCCTATGTCTCGATCGCCCGGATCGATCCGGACGGGCGCGGCATGCGGCTGGCGCTGACGCGCCCCTACCGCGCCAATCTGATCGAGGCCGGCGAGCGCGCCTTCATCGATCTGCTGCCCGAGAACTGGCAGGGCGTGATGCCCGGCCCGCCGCCCGAGGTACTCGCCGACATTTCAGAGCGGCTGCGCGTCGCCGAGAGCCGGGCCCGCGAGGCCGCCCGCGCCGCCCTGCAGTCGCGCAAGGGGCTCGGCCTGCGCAGCGCCACTCTGCCGACGCTGGAACGCCTGATCTTCGACGTCGCACCGGAGACGAACCTGAAGCCGGAACTGGCCGACGGTGAACTGACACTGACCTTCGACCAGCCGATGACCGTCGATCCCGCCGCCATCCGCAACGCCTTGCCCGAGGGCATCGGCCTGCGCGGGCAGGAGACCACGGCCGGCGCCACGACGCTGGCGCTCAAGGTGCCGAAGGACTGGAAGGTCCGCAGCTTCCGCGACGAGGACGGGCTGCTGGTCGACCTGCTGAAGCCCGCCCCGCCCCCGGCCGCGACCCTGACTCCGCCCGCAGAGCCCCAACCTGCGCCGGCGGTGGTGCCGGCGGCG
>NZ_JAUXYO010000350.1 GCF_030694325.1 Allobosea sp.
CCTGCACGAGCGCAACGTCATCCTCACCGTGCGCTCCGCCGACACGCCGCGCGTCGCCGAGGAGGAGCGCGTGCGCCTCTCCCGCATCACCGACGATTTCTGGCGGGTCGATCTGGTCTATGGCTACATGGAGAGCCCCAACGTGCCCAAGGGGCTGGCCGTGCTGCGCAAGCAGGGCTTCAAGTTCGACATCATGTCGACCTCGTTCTTCCTCTCGCGCCGCTCGATCAAGGCCTCGCCGCAATCGGGCATGCCGGTCTGGCAGGACAATTTCTACATCTCGCTGACCAAGAGCGCGACGGACGCCACGAACTTCTTCCAGATCCCGACCGGCCGCGTCGTCGAGGTGGGGACGCAGGTGACGGTGTGAGGGTTCCACAGCCCTCATCCTGAGGAGCGCCGCAGGCGCGTCTCGAAGGATGCGTCAAGAGGCTCTGGCGCATGCTGGAGCATCCTTCGAGACGCGCTCCTGAGGAGCGCTCCTCAGGATGAGGGCTGAGGGATTGATCGCCTCGCTCAATCGATCCGCGCCGCCGTCCCCGGCACCTTCCGCACCCGCTCGCGATAGAGCAGGTAAAGACCCGACGCGATCACGATCGTCGCGCCGGCGAAGGTCCATCCATCCGGGAACTGGCCGAAGACGACCCAGCCCAGCAGCACCATCCAGACGATCTGCGAATAGATGAAGGGCGCGAGCACGGTCGCAGGCGCCAGCCGGTGCGCCAGGATCAGCAGCCAGTGGCCGAAGCCGCCGAGCAGCCCGGTCCCCAGCATGATCGCCCAGGCGAGCGGCGTCTGCGGCATCGTCCAGACAAAGGGGATCACCGGCAGCATCACCAGCGTCCCGGCGACGCCGGAATAGACCATCGTCGTCTCGGGCGGGTCATAAGCCGCGAGCTGGCGTGTCGCGAGCGCGTAGAAGCTGTAGCAGATGCAGCCGAAGACGCTCAGGATCGCAGCCGGATGCATGCCGCCGAAGCCCGGCCGCGTGATCACGAGCACCCCGAGGAAGCCGACTGCGATCGCCGCCATCCGGCGCGGCCCCGGCCATTCGCCGAGCAGTGGGCCCGCCACCAATGCCACCAGCAGCGGGCCCGCGAACATGATCGAGACGGCCTCGGCGAGCTGCAGATATTTGATCGCGATGAAGTTCAGGACCGTCGAGCCCAGCAGCAGCAGCGAACGCACGCCCTGCAGCACCGGCCGCTTCGTCCGCAGCACGCCCGGCCGGCTCCACGGGTTCAGCAGCATCAGCACCAGCACCATGCTGCCGGCATAGCGCGCGAACACCGCCTGCAGCGGGTCCATATGCGCCGACAGCCATTTCGCGCTGGCGTCGAGCAGGGCGAAGAACAGCACGGCCCCGCAGATCAGCCCGATGGCGATCAACCGCGAGCGGCGGGTTTCCGGAAGATGGCTGGAGACGGCGGGCAATACGGGTCCCGTCATGCGCGGCGAGAATGGCTGCCGCAGTTTGGACCGATTTGCCCCGGTCGGCCAGCGGCTCCGCGCATGGACTCCATGCGCGATCGGGACGCGGCGCCCGCAGGCGCAGGGCGCTCAAGCGTCGTTGTCGGCCTCGTCGCCATCCGCTTCGGCGTCGTCCACATCGACACCGGCCTTCGAGAGCCCCTTGGCGGCCTTGCGCAGCAGCCGGCGCAACTGCTTGCGCTCCTTGCCGTCGAGCCGGTCGAGCAGTTCCTCCTCGACCTGCGTCCAGACCGCATCCAGCGCCTGCGCCGTCTTCTGGCCGCTCTCGGTGAGAGCGACCTGCACCAGGCGCCCGTCGCGGCCGCCGCCCTCGCGCGTCACCAGCCCCTGCAGCGACAGCCGCCCGATCGTCTTGGAGACGGTCGGCGGCTTGACCCTGAGCAGCGAGGCGAGTTCGCCCATCGTCATCGGCGCGGGCTGGAGCGCCTTCAGCGCCTGCTCCTGGCCGGGAAAGAGGCCGAGCGCGTTGAGCCGTTCGCCCATGCGGGCCCGGTGCAGGCGCGCGGTGACGAGCAGGGCCCGGCCGACGCTCTTTTCGAGTGCCTTGGTCATCTCGCGCGATCCCCAGCTGAAACCCGGTCTCGATCCTTATGCGGATCAGGAAGTCGCTTCGCCGGCTGCCTGTTCGCGCGCCAAGATGACAGTGTGATGACAACGACCGCGGCGGCTGTCACAGAGCGCGCATCCGCTCCGTCACCGACGCGAGAAAGGCCGCCCGGCTTTCCGGCGTCGCCCGGTTCATGTCGTAATGGGCGAGATAGCGCGGCCGCGCCGTCGGGTGGCAGACCGCCCGCAGCACGCGGCAGACCGCCTTGCGCGGCGGATCGCCCATCAGCAGCGCCCGCCAGCGCGTGCCGCCATAGGTCGTCACCGCGGCAAGCCGGCGAATGTTCCAGAGATTGGGCCGGACCTTGCCCTCGATCAGCTTGAACGAGATCCCCGGCAGGAAGACCCGGTCGAAGAAGCCCTTCAGGATCGCCGGATAGCCGAAGTTCCAGACCGGGAAGCACAGCACCAGCGCCTCCGCCGCCTGGACGCGCGCGACATAGCCGGCGACGGGATCGGTGTTCGTGGCAAGGTCGTGGTAGCCCACGCGCTCGGCCCGGCTCAGCACCGGATCGAAGCCCTCGGCATAGAGATCGCAATCATCGACCTCGTGCCCCGCCGCAATCAGCGCCTCGACCACCGCCGCATGCAGCGCAGCCCCATAGCTCTCCGGGTTGGGATGGGCATGGAGGACGAGCACGCGCATACCTAGCCGACCCCGGCTTCGGACAGGCTGCGGAAGAGGAAGGTGCCGCCCGCCTTGTAGTCGTAGGACGGGTCCTCCCAGGCGATCATCTTGCCCGGGTTGAGCAGCCCCTGAGGGTCCGCCTCGCGCTTGAAGGACAGCTGCGCCTCGTCGGTCTGCTTCATGCCGCCCTCCTCCAGCGTGTAGCGGTGCGGGTTGAAGATCGGCGCGCCCATCTCCTCATGGATGGCCATGATCTCCTCCAGCCGCTCCTCCGTGGTGAAGCGCACCAGCGGCAGGCCGAAGCAGGTGACCTTGCCATCGAAGCGGACGAATTCGAGATGGCAGATCACCTCCTCGCCGAAGCGGGCATGGATGCGATCGACCAGATCGACCTGGTTCGGGAAGGGGTAGAGCACCTGCAGATAGGTGATCGCGGGGTCGACCCTGAGCGCCCGCAGCGTGGTGTGGTTCCAGCCCAACTCGTAAGCCGGCGGCAGGCCCTTCGCCTCCTCCGGCGACAGCTTGTCCGAGCGCAGCAGCAGCTCTACGCCCTTGAAGCGCCGCACATAGGCGAGCAGCGACTCGACCGCGAAATCGGCGACCATGACGATGACGAGATGGCTGTCGCGCGGCAGGAATTTGCGGTGGCGCAGGAAATAGTCATGCGGCGCCGGCGCGGCAACCACACAGAGGTTCTTCAGCGCCAGCCCGTCCTGCTCGCCGAGGCTGTTGGCGAACTCCGTCGCCGCGCGCAGGCTGGGAAAGCCCAGGATCGCATCGACCCACTCATAGGCCGGCCCGAGCGGCATCTCGACCTGGGTGATGATGCCGTTGGTGCCATAGGCATGGGCGACCTTGTGCAGGTCCTCGCCCTGCAGTTCGAGGATGCGCGGCTGCGCCTCCATCGTCGCGACTCTCAGCCGGATGATGTTGCCCCAGTCGCGCAGGCCGCCCCATTTGATCGAGCCGACACCGCCCGAGCCGCCCGCGATGAAGCCGCCGATCGAGGCCGTCTGGTAGGTCGAAGGGTGCAACCGCAATTCCTGCCGTGAATGCGCCCGCGTCTGCTCGTCGATCCGCGCCATGATCGCGCCGGGCTCGGCGACATAGCGGCCATGCGCGATGTCGAGCACCTTGTCGAAGCCCGAGAGATCGAGCAGCACCCCGCCCGAGAGCGGCATCGCCTGGCCGTAATTGCCCGTGCCCGTGCCGCGCGGCGTCACCGGGATGCCCAGCGCGTGGCAGGCCGCCAGCACCTCCAGCACCTGCGCCTCGCTCACCGGCGAGACCACGAGATCGGCGGTGACATGGTCGAGCTGGCGCTTCAGCACCGGCGAGTACCAGAAGAAGTCGCGGCTCTTCTGCTTCACCAGCGCCGGATTGTCCTCGCTGCGGATCGAGCCGAGGCGGGCCTTGAGCGCGGCGATGTCGTAGCGGGTGGTCATGGCTCTCGGGTTTCCCAGGTTGGCTCGACCCCTTCGATCCCTTCGACCGTCATCCTGGCGCGAGCGCAGCGAAGCGCCGGGATGACGGTCGAAGGGCGATGCGCTCGACGATGGATCCCGGGCCGGCCTTCGGCCGCCCAGGATGACGTCGAGGATGGATCGACGGTTCGGACGTCACGACCGACCGCCCATCAGATGATCCAGCTCGCGATGGTCCGGCAGCGTCGTGTCGATCGCCCGTCCGCCGACCAGCACCGTGCGGTCCGCCTGCGGGCGGGCGAAGAACTCGGTCCAGTCCCGCGCCCGGGTCAGGATCAGATCGGCCGGGCCGCCGGGCGACAGCACGCCCTGCCCGGCCAGCCCCATGATCGCAGCCGGTGTCCGCGCCACCGCATTGGCCCAGTCGGTCCCGGCATGGTCGAGCTGGAGGATGCGGGTGCCCTCGCGCAGCACCTCGATCAGGTCGAGATCGCCATAGGCGTAGAACGGGTCGCGCGTGTTGTCCGACGCGATCATCACCGGCACGCCGGCCGCCTTCAGCTCGTGCAGCGCGGTGACGCCGCGCCAGCGCGGGGTGCGGCCAGGCTGGCGGTCCTGCAGATATAGGTTGCACATCGGCAGCGAGACCACGGCGATCCCCGCCTCCTTCACCTTCGCGATGATGCGCGCCTCGGCTTGCGGCTCCTGCAGCGCCAGCGAGCAGCAATGCCCGGCCAGGATCTTGCCCGTGAAGCGATGCCGGATGGCGGCGTCGGCGATGTGCTCCAGCGAGCGTGCAGCCGGGTCATTGGTCTCGTCGACATGGAAATCGAGGTCGAAGCCGTTCTCGATCGCCGTGCGGAAGATCACGTCCAGAGCCGCGTCGAGCTCGGGAATCATGTAGCTGACACAGCCGAACAGGCGATTGCCATGCGCGTTCACCGCGGCGACCACATCGCGGATATGGCCTTCGTCGAGCGCGAACTGGATGCCGAACAGCGGCGAGGCCTGCACCGCGATCCGCCCCGCCCATTCGGCCCGCAGCTCAGCCAGCACCGGCCAGGAGATGCCGATCTGCTTTCCCAGCGAATCGATATGGGTCCGGACGGCGGCGGTGCCATGCGCGAAGGCGCAGCGCAGGCCGAAGTCCATCCGCGCCCGCACATCCGTCGCCGACCAGTTCGCCTCGCGGTCGGCCATCACGCTGTTCAGTGCGCCCATGAAGCTGCCATCGGGGTTGCGCTTGCGCGGCCAGATATGGCCCTTGTCGAGATGGATATGGCAGTCGACCAGACGCGGCAGCAGAATGCCGCCGTCGAGATCGAGCGCAGGGCCCTCCTGCAGCCCCTCCGCACCCGCCGGCAGGATCGAGGCGATGCGACCGTCCTCGACCGCGAGATCGACCAGCGCCAGCCCGTCGCGATCGGCGGCGAGCCCGCCGGCCTCGACCAGGCAGAGCGGCACGCGGGCGGCGGTCAGGCGAAAGGACGGCGCGGACGGCACAGCGGCGAAACCGATACTCACGGGAACAGCATCTCCATCGGCCTGGCCATGCACGATCGATACCGGCGCGCTTGACGGCGGGCAAGCCGGCGCCGCATGAGGGCGGCTTCCCGCCGATGGAGAGTGTCCCCATGCCGCAGGCCCGACTGATCGATGGCAAGGCCATCGCCGCCGCCTTGCGCAGCGAGATCGCGACCGAGGTCGCCGGCATCAAGGCGACGAGCGGCAAGGTGCCGGGCCTGCATGTGGTCCTCGTCGGCGACGATCCGGCCAGCCGCGTCTATGTCGCATCAAAAGAGAAGTTAGCCGTCGAGGTCGGCATGAACTCGGTCGCCCACCGCCTGCCGGCCGAGACGACGCAGGCCGCGCTGCTGGCCAAGCTCGCCGAACTCAACGCCGACGACGCGGTCGACGGCATCCTCGTGCAGCTGCCGCTGCCGAAGCATCTCGACACCGCCGCGGTGATCGACGCCATCGACCCGGCCAAGGATGTCGACGGGCTGCACCCGCTCAATGCCGGCCGCCTCGCCGGCGGCAAGGTCGACCCCGAGCATCTGCTCGTGCCCTGCACGCCTCTGGGCTCGATGCTGCTGCTGAAGAGCGTCCTGCCCGCGCTTGCAGGGCTGGAGGCGGTCGTGATCGGCCGCTCCGAGCTCGTCGGCCGCCCCGTCGCGCAATTGCTGCTGCAGGCCGACTGCACGGTGACGATCGCCCATTCGCGCACCAAGGACTTGGCCGCCGTGGTGCGCCGCGCCGACATAGTCGTCGCCGCCGTCGGCCGCCCCGGCTTCGTCAGGGGCGAGTGGATCAAGCCCGGCGCCACCGTCATCGATGTCGGCATCAACCGCCTGCCCGACGGCAAGCTCACTGGCGACGTCGCCTTCGCGGAGGCCGCCGCCATCGCCGGCGCGATCACCCCGGTCCCCGGCGGCGTCGGCCCCATGACGATCGCCTGCCTGCTGAGGAACACGCTGACGGCGTTCAAGGCGCGGCGGGGGTAGTCTCGCGCACGCTCGAACTGACAAACCACCGCTGCGTCATCCCGGACAAGCTGCGGAGCAGCGCAGCTCCGGGATCCATCATAGGGTTCCGGAGCCTTACGATGGATCCCGGGTCAAGCCCGGGATGACCGTCGTGCTTCCCTACACAACCACCGCGTTCCGAACGAAGACATCGAGACGCCGCGCCATCAGAAAATCCTGACGGCCTCGCTCTCGATTTGCTCTTTCAGCTTCGGATGCAGGCTGGATCGCGTCGTCAGGTCGATCTCGACACCGAGCTCATCTGCGAGATAGAGCTGCATTCCCGCCAGATCGAGCAGCGAGAACTTTCGGCCGGGCTCGATATCGATGAAGATGTCGATATCGCTGTCGGCCCGGGCCTCATCGCGCGCCGTCGAGCCATAAACGAACGCGGCCTGCGCTCCACGATCGCGCAAGGCGTCCGTATAACGGACCAGTTCGGCAGTGGCCTCATTCCGCGTCATGGCCCCATCTTATACCAGACGGGGCCACACGCGAAGATCGGCGCCCTTCACATATGGATCTGGCGCTTCTCGACGGCCATCGCCGCTTCCTTGACCGTCTCGGCCAGCGTCGGATGGGCGTGGCAGGTGCGGGCGAGATCTTCCGACGAGCCGCCGAACTCCATCAGCACGGTCACCTCCGCGATCAGGTCGCCGGCGCGCGGCCCGATGATGTGGCAGCCCAGGACGCGGTCGGTCTTGGCATCGGCCAGCACCTTCACGAAGCCGTCGGTCTGGCGCATCGCGCGGGCGCGGCCATTGGCGGTGAAGGGAAATTTGCCGACCTTGTAGTCGACGCCCGCCGCCTTCAGCTCCTCCTCGGTCTTGCCGAGCGAAGCCACCTCCGGCGAGGTGTAGACGACGCCCGGGATCGCATCGTAGTTCACATGACCGGCTCGGCCTGCGATGATCTCGGCGACCGCGACGCCCTCATCCTCGGCCTTGTGCGCCAGCATCGGCCCGCGCACCACGTCGCCGATGGCGTAGATGCCGGCGACATTGGTCTTGAAGTGGTCGTCGATCACGACGCGGCCACGCTCGGTGGCGACGCCTGCACCCTCCAGCCCGAGCCCGTCCGTGTTCGGGCGGCGACCGATCGCCACCAGCACGATGTCTGCGGCGAGCGTGCTCGCCTCGCCGCCAGCCGAGGGCTCGACGGTCAGCGTCGCGCCGCCCTTCTTGCCCGTCTCGACCTTGGTCACCTTGGCGCCGAGGCGGAAAGTGAAGCCCTGCTTCTCCAGGATGCGCTGGAACTGCTTGGCGACCTCGGCATCCATGCCCGGCAGGATGCGGTCGAGATACTCGACCACCGTGACCTTGGCACCGAGGCGGCTCCAGACCGAGCCGATCTCGAGACCGATCACGCCGGCACCGACCACGACGAGTTCCTTGGGAACGCTCGTCAGTTCGAGCGCGCCGGTCGAGGTCACCACCGTTTTCTCGTCGACCGTGACGCCGGGCAGGCCGGCGGCCTCGGAGCCGGTGGCGATGACGATGCTCTTGGTCTCCAGCTCCTTGGTGGAGCCGTCCTCGGCGGTCACGACGACCTTTCCGGCGGCCGGGATCGAGGCCGTGCCGTGGAAGGGCTCGATCTTGTTCTTCTTCAAAAGGAAGGCGACGCCGTTGACGTTGGCGTCCACCGTCTCCTTCTTGTGGATCATCATCTGCCCGAGGTCGAGCGTGGGCGTTCCCACGACGACACCGAGGCTCGGGAAGACATGACCCGCCTCGGCGAACATCTCGGAGGCGTGCAGCAGCGCCTTGGAGGGGATGCAGCCGACATTGAGGCAGGTGCCGCCATGGCTCTTGCGCTTCTCGACCACCGCGACCTTGAGGCCGAGCTGGGCGGCGCGGATGGCACAGACATAGCCGCCGGGGCCGGTTCCGATGACGACGAGATCGTAGGACATTTATATTCTCACCTGCTTGTCTACTTACCGGACCGGCGCTCGAGTCGACCATCGGCGATTGGGGTTAGTACAAATCCTGTTATATTCAAGCGTATTCAAGTATATTGCAACCAAAAATGCTATAATAATTACAGCAGAAACAGTTCCAGCTTCAGCAAATTTTAACTCAAATCGCTTCCCATCAAAGTATATCTGATCAAACGACATCAGCGCGAACGGCGAGGCCGCAAACACGCCGAGAAAAAAACGGGCCGAACGAATATTTTTCTGCGCGTTCAGCACAGGACTATCTGGAAATATACGCGAATACGTCTGAAATGCTAGAAATATCAGAAAACTTTCTGAGAGACCAAGAGCGATAAATCGGTTGGGAATGCTTCCGAAGATAGACAACGCAGCGTCAGAGAAGATCATCAAAATTGCAGAAGCGAGCCCAGCCATAGCCAAGCCCGTCAGAATTAAGAACAGAAGGACTTTCTCAGAGCGGCGCATTAGACGAGAGTTGCGCAAATCGTTTCATAAGCGAACGTCCAGCGTACATTAACGCTATGCCAAGAGGTATATAAACATAGTTCTTTTCTAAAAAACCTGAGACCGCCACGAAAAACCCAATTGCAACGGCAGATCCACCCGCAACACGCTCAAACCCGCCAACGCTAATCGCATTGAATTTTTGATAGATGTACTCATGCTCTTTCAGAGGTTCTTGCACCTCCGGATAGAACAGCGGCGCTGACAACCGCTCTATTGCTTCAATTTCATGCTTCCGCAACTCAGGGAAGACATCAACCCTTTTAATGCCACTAGACAAATCTCGACGCGCGCTAGCTTTTTGCCCAGCCGGAAACGGCGCAAGTCCATGCTGTTGCGCACCCGGATCAAACCAGTCCGATGCGCCGCCGCGATGAAAAGACTCACTCATTGTCATAGCGAATCACCTTTTCCCCCCAATCGGCAGCACGCCGATCAATAATATCTAGCTTTTTCAACGCACGATCAATCTCATCCCTTAGTGACCGCAACTCAGTAGGGCCAACATCTATATAATACTCCAAATCCCTTTCGATTCCGTCGGATATCTGAACCATAAGTTGGCTGGTGACTATAAAACCAGCTATATCATCTCTTTCTGTGTTGAAAACAGGCTTCATGCCCGTGTATATTTTATAATTATGAAGATGATAATTAGTTGAATAAAATATATCGCTCGCCTTCGAAAGGACCTTTATCTTCTCACTAACTATTACAGGCTCAATCTTCTTTAAGATAGAAGACAACCTATCAATATCTTCGGATTGCCAACCCTTCTCTTTCAGCCCCTCGCCTATTCCAGAAGTAATTGTAGAAAAATCTGAAGAACGCCGTTCCATCATCCTCAATAAAGACATGGAAATAAAGACAAAAGCTGAGGCAGCCGATGCACTCAGAGCCGGCGTCAAGAAACTTGTAAAATCTTTAACAGACAAGCAATCCGGCTTATCCCAACCGGGCTGTTGCAACAGACTGTCCAAATCGCTGCTTGCTTCAAGCAAAGCGCGAATATGCTGAGCATAGATATCCGGAACCGGTATGCTTAACATCTACCCCTCACAAATCCAGGACGAGACGCGCCGGGTCTTCCAGCGCTTCCTTGATGCGAACCAGGAAGGTCACGGCTTCCTTGCCGTCGATGATGCGGTGGTCGTAGGAGACCGCGAGATACATCATCGGCCGCACCACGATCTGGCCGCCGACGACCATCGGGCGCTCCTGGATCTTGTGCATGCCCAGGATCGCCGATTGCGGCGCGTTCAGGATCGGCGTCGACATCAGCGAGCCGTAGACGCCGCCATTCGAGATGGTGAAGGTGCCGCCCTGCATGTCCTCGATCTTGAGGGCACCCTCGCGGGCCTTCTTGCCGAGCGTGCCGATCGCCTTCTCGACGCCGGCGATGGAGAGCTGGTCGGCATCGCGCACGACCGGCACGACGAGGCCCTTGTCGGTCCCGACGGCCACCGCGACATGGTAGTAGTTCTTGTAGATGATGTCGGTGCCGTCGATCTCGGCGTTGACGGAGGGGATCTCCTTCAGCGCCTGCACGCAGGCCTTCACGAAGAAGCCCATGAAGCCGAGCTTCACGCCATGCTTCTTCTCGAACACGTCCTTGTACTGGTTCCGCAGGGCCATCACCGCCGACATGTCCACCTCGTTGAAGGTGGTCAGCATCGCGGCCGTCGCCTGGGCTTCCTTGAGGCGGCGCGCGATGGTCTGGCGCAGCTTGGTCATCTTCACGCGCTCTTCGCGCGAGGCGTCGTCGACCGGCGACGGCGCACGGACCTGCACGGGCGCAGCCGGAGCCGCGGCAGCCACCGCCGGGCCGGTCGCGATCGCGGCCAGCATGTCGCCCTTGGTGACGCGGCCGTCCTTGCCCGAGGCATTGACCTTGGACGGGTCGACGCCGCTCTCGGCGGCCAGGCGCGACACGGCCGGGCCGGAATCGGCGGACTTCGTGGCGGGCTTGATCTCGCTGTCGCCGGCCACTTCGCCGGCCTTCGCCTCGGCGGCGGCCGTGGTCGTCTCACCGGCCTTGCCGGAGGCCTGCGCGACAGCGGTATCGGCCTTCTTCTCCTCGGCCTTGGCGGCAGGCGCAGCCGCCTTGCCCTCGCCAGCCGAAATCATGCCAAGCAGCGCGCTGACACCGACGGTGTCACCTTCCTTGGCGACGATCTCGCCGAGCACGCCGGCGGCCGGCGCGTTGACCTCGAGCGTCACCTTGTCGGTCTCGAGCTCGACCAGCGGCTCGTCCGCCTTCACGGCGTCTCCCGGCTTCTTGAACCACTTGCCGATGGTCGCCTCGGAGACGGATTCGCCGAGGGTGGGTACGCGGATTTCGGTCGCCATGTCAGGCCTCTGTTCTGTTCTGTCTGACGTTTTGGGTGTCTGGGCGTCAGCCGGCGAAGGCTTCGTCCAGGAAGGCGTTGAGCTGGGCGAGATGCTTGGACATCAGGCCGGTCGCGGTCGCGGCCGAGGCCGGGCGGCCGACATAGCGCGGCCGCTTCGACTTCGAGCCGGCATGGCCCAGCACCCACTCCAGATAGGGCTCGACGAAGGTCCAGGAGCCCATGTTCTTCGGCTCCTCCTGGCACCACACCACGTCGGCGCCCTTGAAGCGCGCCAGCTCCTGCGCCAGCGACTTCAGCGGGAACGGATAGAGCTGCTCGACGCGCATCAGGTAGACATCGTCGATGCCGCGCTTCTCGCGCTCGTCCAGCAGGTCGAAATAGACCTTGCCCGAGCAGAGCACGACGCGCCGGATCTTCGAATCCTTGACCAGCTTGGTCGTCGAGTTGCCGCGCTCGGCGTCGTCGTGCAGCACGCGGTGGAAGGTCGAGCCCTCGGCCAGTTCCTCCAGCGTCGAGACGCAGCGCTTGTGGCGCAGCAGCGACTTCGGCGTCATCAGGATCAGCGGCTTGCGGAAGTCGCGCTTCAGCTGGCGGCGCAGGATGTGGAAATAGCTCGCCGGCGTCGAGCAGTTCGCCACCTGCATGTTGTCCTCGGCGCACATCTGCAGGAAGCGCTCGAGACGGGCGGAAGAATGCTCCGGCCCCTGGCCCTCATAGCCGTGCGGCAGCAGGCAGACGAGGCCCGACATGCGCAGCCACTTGCGCTCGCCCGAGGAAATGAACTGGTCGAACACGACCTGCGCGCCGTTGGCGAAGTCGCCGAACTGCGCCTCCCAGCAGGTCAGCGCATTCGGCTCCGACAGCGAATAGCCGTATTCGAAGCCGAGCACCGCCTCCTCCGAGAGCATCGAGTTGATGACCTCGTAGCGGGACTGTCCCTCGCGGATATGGTTGAGCGAGGTGTGGCGGGCCTCCGTCTCCTGGTCGATCAGCACCGAATGGCGTTGGCTGAAGGTGCCGCGCTCGCAATCCTGGCCCGAGAGGCGCACCGGGTTGCCGTCGAGCAGCAGCGAGCCGAAGGCCAGCGCCTCGGCCGTCGCCCAGTCGATGCCCTGCCCGGTCTCGACCGCCTTGCGGCGGTTGTCGAGGAAGCGCTGGATCGTCTTGTGGACGTTGAAGCCCGGGGGCACGGAGGTGATCTTCTCGGTGATCTCCTTGAGCACGGCCGCATCGACGCCGGTGGCGCCGCGGCGCGGATCGTCCTCGTCGGCGCGGATCGCCTTCATGCCGGCCCAGCGGCCGTCGAGCCAATCGGCCTTGTTCGGCTTGAAGGACTGCCCGGCCTCGAACTCGACCTCGAGCTTCGCCTTCCAGCTCGCCCGGATCTCGTCGACCTCGCCGGGCTGGATCACGCCCTCGGCCTCGAGCTTGGCGGTGTAGAGCTCCAGCGTCGTCTTGTGGCCGCGGATCTTGCGGTACATCAGCGGCTGGGTGAAGCCCGGCTCGTCGCCCTCGTTATGGCCGAAGCGGCGATAGCAGAACATGTCGATGACGACCGGCTTGTGGAACTTCTGCCGGAACTCGATCGCGACCTTGGCCGCGAACACCACCGCCTCCGGATCGTCGCCGTTCACATGGAACACCGGCGCCTCGACCATCTTCGCCACGTCTGACGGATAGGGCGAGGAACGCGAATAGCGCGGATAGGTGGTGAAGCCGATCTGGTTGTTGATGATGAAGTGGATCGAACCGCCGGTGCGGTGGCCCTTCAGCCCGGACAGGCCAAGGCATTCGGCCACCACGCCCTGGCCGGCGAAGGCGGCATCGCCATGCAGCAGCAGCGGCAGCACCTTGGAACGCTCGACGATGTCGCCGAACTGGTCCTGCTTGGCGCGCGCCTTGCCCATCACGACGGGATCGACGATCTCGAGATGCGAGGGGTTGGCGGTCAGCGAGATGTGGACGTTGTTGCCGTCAAACTCGCGGTCGCTGGAGGCACCGAGATGGTCCTTCACGTCGCCCGAGCCCTCGACGTCGTCGGGCGCGAAGGAGCCGCCCTTGAACTCGTGGAAGAGCGCGCGATGCGGCTTGCCCAGCACCTGGGTCAGCACGTTGAGGCGGCCGCGATGGGCCATGCCGAAGACGATGTCGCGCACGCCCAGCGCGCCGCCGCGCTTGATGATCTGCTCCAGCGCCGGGATCAGCGACTCGCCGCCGTCCAGGCCGAAGCGCTTGGTGCCGGTGTATTTGAGGTCGATGAACTTCTCGAAGCCCTCGGCCTCGACGAGCTTGTTGAGGATCGCCTTCTTGCCCTCGCGGGTGAAGGCGATCTCCTTGTCGGGCCCCTCGATGCGCTCCTGCAGCCAGGCCTTCTGCTCCGGGTCGGAGATATGCATGAACTCGATGCCGACGGTGCTGCAATAGGTCCGCTGGAGCACGGCGACCATCTCGCGGATGGTGGCGAACTCCATGCCGAGCACGTTGTCGATGAAGATCTTGCGGTCGAGATCGGCCTCGCCGAAGCCGAAGGCCGCGGGCGACAATTCCTCATGGTCGGTGCGGCTCTCGATGCCGAGCGGATCGAGCTTGGCATGGAGATGGCCGCGCATCCGGTAGGCGCGGATCAGCATGATCGCGCGCACCGAGTCGCGCGTCGCCTGCTGCACGTCTGCGGCCGAAATCTCGACGCCCTTGGCCTGGGCCTTGCCCTTGAGCTTGTCGGAAACGACCTTCTCGACCACGGCCCAGTTGCCGTCCAGCGCCGAGACGAGTTCGCCATTGGCGTGGATCGGCCAGTTCGGCTTGGTCCAGGAGGCGCCCTTGGCGTTCTGGACGATGGCCTGGCCCTCGTCCTTCAGCCCGGCGAAGAAGCCCTGCCACTGCTCGTCGACTGACTTCGGATCGGCCTGGTAGCGGGCGTAGAGGTCCTCGATATAGGCCGCGTTGCCGCCATAGAGGAAACCCGTCTGCGCGAGAGCCTCGTTGATGTCCTGGCGAGCCATGATCGTTTCCGCCCTTTTCCTGCCTGCCTGCTACGTCGTCATGCTCGGGCTTGACCCGAGCATCTCTGCGAAGACTGGCTAGGGGAGAGATGGTCGGGTCACGCCCGACCCTGACGCCCTTTTGCCACTCTGCGGCCTCAGCCCTTCAACACTTCGACCAAGGTCTTTCCAAGGCGCGCCGGCGAGGGCGAGACCCGGATGCCGGCCGCTTCCATGGCCGCGATCTTATCCTCGGCGCCGCCCTTGCCGCCCGAGATGATCGCGCCCGCATGGCCCATGCGGCGGCCCGGAGGCGCCGTGCGGCCGGCAATGAAGCCGACCATCGGCTTGCTTCGGCCCCGCCTGGCCTCGTCCTTGATGAACTGAGCCGCGTCTTCCTCGGCCGAGCCGCCGATCTCGCCGATCATCACGATCGACTTGGTGTTGTCGTCGGCCAGGAACATCTCGAGCATGTCGATGAACTCGGTGCCCTTGACCGGGTCGCCGCCGATGCCGACCGCGGTCGTCTGGCCGAGGCCCTCGCGCGTGGTCTGGAACACCGCCTCATAGGTCAGCGTGCCCGAGCGCGAGACGATGCCGACCGAGCCGGGCTTGAAGATGTTGGCCGGCATGATGCCGATCTTGCTCTCGCCCGCCGTGACGACGCCGGGGCAGTTCGGCCCGATCAGCCGCGACTTGGAGCCGACCAGCGAGCGCTTGACCTTGACCATGTCGAGCACCGGGATGCCCTCGGTGATGCAGATGATCAGCGGGATCTCGGCATCGATCGCCTCGCAGATCGCATCGGCCGCACCCGGAGGCGGCACATAGACGACGGACGCGGTCGCGCCGGTCTTGGCCTTGGCCTCGTGGACGCTGTCGAAGACCGGCAGCCCGAGATGCAAGCTACCGCCCTTCCCCGGCGAGGTGCCGCCGACCATCTGCGTGCCATAGGCGATGGCCTGCTCGGAGTGGAAGGTCCCGTTCTTGCCGGTGAAGCCCTGGCAGATGACCTTGGTGTTCTTGTCGATCAGGATGGACATCTAGATCTCGCTCTTATGTCGAAGCCCCGAGGGCGCGAATACGGACGCCGCAAAGGGGATTTGCGACAGGATTACAATCAAGACGCTCAGCGAACTTGTGATGAGAAGCGGAAAAGACAGGTCACAGCGGAACTCGGCATCGGCATTGTCCGCCACGCACAGATCACGGTGCGCATCCAGCAGGCCGAACCAAATCAAGCCGACCAGCAGAAAACCGGCGACGAGAGCGAACGCCTTGCTTCTGCTCCCCCCGAATTTCCCGACAAGCTGCGGAAGCACACGCAGCAGGGCCAGTGACAGCAGAGCCGCCACCAATCCTGAAACGATAAGTGCTCCCGCGTACGTCACGATCAGACCTTCTTGATCGCGGCCACGATCTTCTGCGCGGCGTCGTCGAGGTCGTCGGCGGGGATGACGTTGAGGCCGGAGGACGAGATGATGTCCTTGCCTTCCTGGACGTTGGTGCCCTCGAGCCGAACGACCAGTGGGACCTGCAGGCCGACCGCCTTCACCGCGGCGATGACGCCGCGCGCGATGACGTCGCACTTCATGATGCCGCCGAAGATGTTGACCAGGATGCCCTTCACCTTCGGGTCGGCGGTGATGATCTTGAACGCCGCCGTCACCTTCTCTTCCGAGGCGCCGCCGCCGACGTCGAGGAAGTTCGCAGGGCTCTCGCCATAGAGCTGGATGATGTCGAGGGTGGCCATGGCGAGGCCGGCGCCGTTGACCATGCAGCCGATCGTGCCGTCGAGCGCGATATAGGCGAGGTCATATTTCGACGCCTCGATCTCCTTCTCGTCCTCTTCCGTCGTGTCGCGCAGCGCGACGATCTCGGGGTGACGGTAGAGCGAGTTGGAATCGAAGGAGATCTTGGCGTCCAGGCACTTGAGTTGGCCCTGCGTCGTCACGATCAGCGGGTTGATCTCCAGCATGTCCATGTCCTTGGCCACGAACGCGGTGTAGATCTGGCTCAGCACGGTGCCGGCCTGCTTGGCGAGGTCGCCCGAGAGGCCGAGGATGCGCGCCATGGCGCGGCCGTGATGGGGCATGATGCCGGTGGCGGGATCGACCGTGATGGTCTCGATCTTCTCGGGCGTGTCATGGGCGACCGCCTCGATGTCCATGCCGCCTTCCGTCGAGATCACGAAGGCGACGCGCGAGGTCGAGCGGTCGACCAGCGCCGAGAGGTAGAACTCCTTCTCGATGTCGGAGCCGTCCTCGATATAGAGGCGGTTGACCTGCTTGCCGGCCTCGCCGGTCTGCGCGGTCACGAGCGTGTTGCCGAGCATCTCCTTGGCGTGGGACTCGACCTCCTCGACCGACTTGGCGAGACGCACGCCGCCCTTGGCGTCGGGGCCGAGCTCCTTGAACTTGCCCTTGCCGCGGCCGCCCGCATGGATCTGCGACTTCACGACATAGAGCGGTCCCGGCAGCTTCTTGGCGGCCTCGACCGCCTCCGCCACCGTCAGGGCGGGGAAGCCGGCGGAGACCGGCGCGCCGAACTCCTTGAGAACGGCCTTGCCCTGGTATTCGTGGATGT
The DNA here is from genome assembly GCF_030694325.1 of Allobosea sp. Taxonomy (GTDB): domain Bacteria; phylum Pseudomonadota; class Alphaproteobacteria; order Rhizobiales; family Beijerinckiaceae; genus Allobosea. Next base: position 17,036 of record NZ_JAUXYO010000350.1, read on the forward strand.
TCATGTGCTCGGTTTCCCTGGAAGCTGATGGGGGATGGCGGGGCGGGCGGGTCCGGGCGCTGCG